>NZ_CP100416.1:7063748-7379225 GCF_026017845.1 Amycolatopsis mediterranei | reverse complement strand
GGGCCTCGGTCGCTTCTTTTTCCCCCGCGGTTTGGCCGGGTCTCGCCTGGGGGGGGGGGGGCGGGGGGGGGGGCGGGCCCCGGCCCCCCCGGCGCCCCCCCCCACCACCGATGATCAGAGGTAGATCGAGACATCAGGATGGCCGGAGACGCAGATCGTGCCGTCGATGAGTGTCGCGCCACCGTTGTAGACGTAGTCGTAGGTGTAGCCGTGCTGGGTCAAACCGAGCCAGACGTGGGTGGCCTTGTCGTCGAAAATCGCTCCGTCGTAGGTCTGGTGCGACGTTCCGTTCTGGTCGCTGAGCAGGACGTCCCAGATCCAGAAGTAGGCGATCGTGGGAGTGTTGCTGAACCCGCTGACGATCCCGACCTGGTCGGTGCCGGTCTGGGCGACGCGGATCCAGGAACGGCCGCAGTTCCCCCAGACCTCATTGTAGTCGGTGTTGGCGGCTGCCGGTCTCGCCTGCCGTTCGGGCCCGGCGGCGCTCTTGGCCGGCTGCGGGTGCACGATCAGGCTCTTGGGTAGTTTCGACTGCGGGTCGATGGGGACCGACTGCTGGTCGCCGTTGGCGTAGGTGACGATCCGGTAGCCGTGGGCCTTGGCGACGGCCTCGTCGAAGCCGGTCGCGTGCATCCCCATCTGTGTCTCGTGCGTCGTGCCCGGCAGCGGTGCGGCGAACGCGGCCGAGGGGCCGCCGAGCACGCCCAGGGCCAAGGCGAGCGCGGACGAGACGATCACGGCAATCCGGGCCGGCTTTCGGTTCATGGTCATTTTTCAGTGCACCTTTCTTGTTGTTTCACCTCTTGGAGAGAAGTGCCCGCAATGCACCACTGAGCCCAGGTGAAGGCACCGTGGCGTTTCACGGCGCGAATGAGCGACGATTACCGGGATATCCCGGTTGTCGAGCCGTGACGGCTCGCCGAAAGTTCACGCCCAGTGTCGCGCGCCGGTTCGTGCCGGCGCGATGACGAGCGGCGATGTCGGAACGGCGATTATCGCCGCGACAAAAGAAGAAAGTTCCCCACAGGACCCCCCCGGGTGTATCTGTCCCCATTCAAGCAGTCTCGACTTTAGGGTATTAGAACCAGAGGTGTCAACCCCCTGTGTCATTGTTGGATGATTCGTATCAATGATGAAAAAATCGCTGTAATGCAGGGCATCGCCTGCTGGATCCGGCGTCAAGCATCGGGCGAGGAGGACAAACGTCGACCGCGGCGCCCTGGACGCGCCGGCCGACGTCGCCGCCTACCTCCCGGTCGAGTACCGGAATTCGTGCAGGGGCACGGATCCGGCGAGGACCTCCACGCCGATCATGCGGCCGGTGAACCCCGCGGCGACCTCTGTGGACAGATAACGTCCGTCGAACGCGCCGAGGACCTGGTCCTCCTCGCCGAGCACGGACAGCTCGATCAGGTCCGGCTCGGTGACTTCCCGGAACGGGCCGGAAGCGGGCGGCCTCCGCGCCCGGATCCGCAGAACCACCACAGGACCGGCCGCGACGGTCGTGACCACCTCGCGGGCCGGGCCGATGGCGAGCGTCGCCGTGACAGTTGAACCGTCGGCCGTGAGGCCGTACCAGTGCCTGTCGTCGATGCGCACGACGAACCTCGCCGTCCCCGAAGACACGTCGAGGCGCGCCACCGCCGTCCAATATTCGTCGAGGGCGCGGGTCAGCAACGTCCGCGTGAGGACCAGCTCGCCCGGTCCGGTCCACCGGGTGACGGGCGCGGCGCCGGGGGCCACCCAGCGCGGGTGCAGTTCGGCGCTCGCGAAGCCGTCCGTGAAGCTGTGGTCCTCCGGCGAGACGCGGTACCGGTCTTCGATCACCACGGGCCAGCCGTCGACCCAGTCCACGCCGGCCAGGAACGTCTCGCGGCCGTTGACGTGGAACTGCGGTGTCTTGCCGCGGGGGCGGACGCCCAGGTGGACCATCGCCCAGCTGCCGTCGGCGCACTCGACCAGGTCGGCGTGGCCGGTGTTCTGCACCGGGTGCGTGGTGCTGCGGTGGGTCAGGATCGGGTTCGCGGGTGCGGGCTCGTACGGGCCGTCGATGGCCCGGGCGCGCGCGATCGTGACGGCGTGACCGCGTTCCGTGCCGCCTTCGGCGAGCAGCAGGTACCACCAGCCGTCGACGCGGTACAGGTGCGGGCCCTCGGGTGCGGCCAGGCCGGTGCCGTTCCACAGCGGCCGCGGCTCGGCGAGCATCGCGCCCGTCGCCGGGTCGATCGGCACACTGGTGATGCCCGGCCGTTCCGGCCGGAACGACGCCCAGGTGAGGTGGCAGCCGCCGGCGTCGTCCCAGCAGAGGTCCGGGTCGATGCCGTCGGTGCCGGGCACGTGGACCGGGTCGGACCACGGCCCGGCCGGATCCTCCGCCGTCACGATCAGGTGCCCGCGGTGGGCTTCCAGGATGTTCGTGGTGACCAGGTGGAAGCGGCCGTCGTGGTGCCGCAGCGTCGGCGCGAAGATGCCGGTGTCGGCGGCGCCTTCGCCCGGCGGCAGCTGGCTCGGCCGGGTCAGGGCGTGGCCCACGAGCTCCCAGGAGACGAGGTCGGTGCTGCGCCGGATCGGGACGCCCGGCACGTACTCGAAGCTCGAGTTCGCCAGGTAGTACGTGTCGCCGACCCGGCAGATCGACGGGTCGGGGTGGAATCCCGGGACGATCGGGACCGTCATCGGTGGCTCCTCACGGGTGCCCGCCGCGGGGATGGCGGCGGCGGGCACCCGTGCCGGGGCGCCCGGGTCAGGCGTTGCAGGTCTTGTTGCGGTTGATGCAGTTGACGACCTGGTTCATGATGCTCTGCGACATCACGTTGGCGAAGTCGTCGTGGTCCGACAAGGGATTGTGCTTCTCGGACGGGAACGAGTCCACTTTGTACTGCTTCTTGACCTGGATGTCGTGCGGGATGTCGTAGACGAGCGTGATCCGCAGCTGCGGCACCGCCTTGAAGCCGGCGCCGCAGCGGCCCGCCTTGTCCGGGAACACGATGTGCGTGCGGTGGTTGGCGCTGTCGGTGTTCTTGCCGTCCCAGCAGCTCGGGAAGTTGTGGATCCGCTCGACCTTGCTGCCATCGGGGCAGATCGGGTACTTGTCGGTCAGCCGGTTTTCGAAGCCGGTGCAGGTCCACGCCGCCCGGGTGTTCTTGGCGCCGTTGATGGACGGCTTGGCGTCACCGGTGAGGGCGCGCAGGAACTTCGGCATCGCGACGACCTGGCCCGCCGCGCTGCCGCGGAAGGTGATGCCGACCTTCGCCGGGCGCTGGATCTGGCCGTCGTTGTCCGGCAGTTCGTTGTTGGCGTCCGGGCCGGGCAGCGGCTTGGCCGTCGCACCGCCGTTGTTCCCGTTGTTGCCGGCGTTGCCGCCGCCCTGGCCGAGGTTGCACGGGGCGAGGGCGTCGAGGCCCTGGGGTTTGGCGGCGGTGCGGCCGATGGCGATGGCCATCCGGTCGATGGTGGCGACGCGCTTGTCCTTGAGCGGTCCGAGGATGGCGTTCTGGACGAAGTTGGGGCCACCCTGGCCCTGCGTGCTGACCAGCCGCTGGTTCGCCTCCTGGATCTGCGTGTTCAGCAGCTGCAGGTTGCGGTCCACTTCGGCCTTGGCCGACGCCGGGACGTTGGGGAGCTTGCTCGCCACGTCCGGGCAGGTGATCTGCTGCGCCGCGCCGCCGGGGGCGCCGCCGCCGTTGCTCGCGGGGTTGCCGCCGGTGCCGGCCTGCTCCTTGAGCGCGCACGGGGCGAGGGCGTCGAGGCCCTGGGGTTTGGCGGCGGTGCGGCCGATGGCGATGGCCATCCGGTCGATGGTGGCGACGCGCTTGTCCTTGAGCGGTCCGAGGATGGCGTTCTGGACGAAGTTCGGGCCGCCCTGGCCCTGCGTGCTGATCAGCCGCTTGTTGGCCTCGTCGATCTGCGTGTCGAGCAGGTCCAGGTTGCGGTTCACCTCGGCCATCGCCGAGTCGGGGACGTCGGGCAGGCGGCTGGCGACGTCCGGGCAGCTGATCACCGGGGACGCGGCGTCCTGGGCCGCCTTGTCGCGGTCGCCGTCCGCCGGCTTCGCCGGCGGGTTCTTCTCGTTGTCACCGGTGTCGATGCGCACCACCGGCCAGAAATAGGCGGACTTGTCCCCGTTTTTGCAGGTGGTACCGGCGGCGTCGAGGCTCTTGTTGTTCGAATCCGCGTTCGACGAGAGGTTGCCGACGTAGTCGTGCAGGTGCTGGGCGCCGTTGCGGATCCCGGGCTGGGCGACGAAGTTGTCCGGGTTGAAGTGCTGGTTTTCGTTGCGGCCGCAGTTCACGGTGAAGGTGCCGGTGGTCGCGCCGCGGGCGTTCGCGGGCTCGGCGTTGTTCGGGGCGACCTTGAGGATGTCGATGTAGAGGGCCGGGTCGGCCTCGTCGGCGCTGGCCTGGCCGGGGTCGCCGAACGTCGTCGACACCGCGATCCCGCCGGCGGCGACGGCCAGCGCGAGGACACCGGTGGCGATCTTGGTTCGTCGGGAGATGCGGTGCTTTCCGGTGTTTCCGGGCATGAAGGGACTCCGTGGGGTTCAAAGGGGAAGAGATTCCACTGGCCCGACACCAGTGGGCGGTTCTCTGTTAGCGATAACAATGCTCGCCTTGTGGAGAATTAACCGATTCTTTCCGGGAGATCAACGAGGAGCGAGCACGGCGTAATCGTGACCCGCGCGCGCCCCGTTGTCCAGAGCTTTGTCCCGTGAGGAAAGAGTTCGGAAATGTGGTGAACCGCAGTGAACCGGGAGCCGTGTACCCAGGTGAGGCGTGGAGTGCGGGATCAGCTGTCCAGCACGGTCAGGCTCGGCGTTTCGCCTGGTCCGACGGGGAAGTAGGCGAGGAACGTGACGCCGTCGCCCTGGGCGTCGAACCGGGCGATCCGGATCGATTCCGGTTCGTAGAAGACGTCGCCGGGCGTGAGCACGGATTCGGGCTCGCCGTCGACCTGGTAGACGGCCGAGCCGGTTTCGATGCTGCCGAACACCGGTCCGTTGTGGACGTGCAGGCCGGGCTGTTCGTCCGGGGCGATGGTGATGCGGCGGACCTCGACGTGGTCGATCACGCGGGGCGCCGGGAGCCGCTGGTCCAGCAGCAGCGTGCGGGTGACGGCCGGGACGGCGGCGGGTTCGCCCGCGCCCACCGGGTCGCCGAGCTCGGTCGGGGTGCCGTCGGCGGGGAGTTCCTCGATCGCCAGGTGGGTCAGCGGCGTCGTGTCGGTGGCGCCGTGCCAGTGCCACTCGCCGGCGGCGACGCGGACGGTGTCGCCCGGCCGGATCAGCCGCGCCGGGCCGCCGCGGCGCTGGACGTACCCGGTGCCCTCGGTGACGACGAGGACCTGGCCGAGCGGGTGCCGGTGCCAGTGGGTGCGGGCGCCGGGGGCGAAGTGGACGCGGTCCACCCGGGTCCGGGACGGGCCCTCCGGGACGGCGAGCGAGGTGATCCACGCGCTGCCGGTGACCGCCTCGGCGGGGGCGGCGGTGCTGGTGGCCGGAACGGGGCGGACGTGCACTTCGGTCCTCCTGGGGTTCAGTGGGCGGCGAGCAGCGCGAGCACGCCGGAAACGGCCTGGTCGAACGGCTCGGGGGAGTCCGCGGCGCGGGCCAGCACGTAACCGCCCTGCAGGACGGCGACGATCGTGGCGGCGAGGGCGGTGGGGTCCAGGGTGGCGGGCAGTTCACCCGCGTCGCGGCCTTCGCCGAGGACCTCGGCCAGCCGGGCACGCAGGTGCGCGAAGGTCTCGTCCACCGGGGCGCGCAGGACCGGGTCGGCGACGATGTCGGGGTCCTGGGTGAGCCGGCCGATCGGGCAGCCCCGGAGCACTTCGCGCTCGCGCCGCAGGTAGGCGGTGATGCGCTCGACGGCGGTGCCGGGTGAGCGCAGCTGGGCGTCGGCGGCGGCCAGCAGTTCCTCGGCGGTGCGCCGCACGGCGGCCAGGGCGAGGTCCTTCTTGCCGGCGAAGTGGTGGTACATGCTGCCCTGGCCGGCGCCCGCCCGCCGCTGGATGGCCTTGGGGCTGGTGCCGACGTAGCCGCGTTCCCACAGCAGCTCGCGAGTGCTTTCGACGAGCTGGTCCCGAGTTCCCATGAGGCCTGACTGTACATACTAGTAGGTACAGAATCAATGCTGTCACAAGTTCTCCCCGGGCGGTGTCTTGAGGCCGCACACAGACAGTTCGAGAGGAGAAAGTCATGGATCTGGCACTGTGGATCGGGGCCGGCCTGCTCGCCGTCGTGGCCCTGACCGGAGGCGTCAGCAAAGCGTTCGTGCGCCAGGAGAAGCTGGCCGCGGCCCCGGGTGGCGAATGGACGGCCGACGCCGCTCCCGGCTTCGTCAAGGGCCTCGGCGCGCTGGAGCTGCTCGCGGCGCTCGGCCTGGTCCTGCCCGCGGTGACCGGGATCGCGCCGGCGCTGGTGCCGGTGACCGCCGTCTGCTGGGTGCTGCTGATGGTGGGTGCGATGATCACCCACGTTCGCCACGGCAGCGCCGCGTTCGGCCTGCTGAACCTGGCCTACCTGGCCGTGGCGGCGTTCGTCGCCTGGGGCCGGTTCGGTCCCTTCCCGGCATGAGCGGAGGAGAGGGCATGACCGAGGCGTTCGTCGCCCACCGGAACCTGCTGTTCACGGTCGCCTACGAGATGCTCGGCTCGGCGGCCGACGCGGAGGACGTCCTGCAGGAGACGTGGCTGCGCTGGGCCGAGGTCGACCAGTCGGAGGTGCGCGAGGAGCGCGCGTACCTGGTCCGCATCACGACCCGGCTCGCGCTCAACCGGTTGCGCACGATGAAGCGCCGCAAGGAGGCGTACGTCGGCCCGTGGCTGCCGGAGCCGTTGCTGACGACGCCGGACGTGGCCGAGGACGTCGAGCTGGCGGAGAGCGTGTCGATGGCGTTGATGCTGGTTCTCGAGACGCTGGCGCCGACCGAACGCGCGGTGTTCGTGCTGCGCGAGGTGTTCGACGTCGGGTACGGCGAAATCGCGGAAGCCGTGGGGAAGACCCCGGCCGCGGTCCGGCAGATCGCCCACCGCGCGCGCCGGCACGTCGATGCCCGACGTCCGCGCGAGGTGGTTTCGGCCCGGGAGACCCGGGCGGTGCTGGAATCCTTCCAGCGGGCGATCGAGGGCCGGGACCTGCAGGGGTTGCTGGATTTGCTGGCGCCGGACGTGGTGTTGATGAGCGATGGTGGCGGCGTGAAGCAGGCGGCCCTGCGCCCGGTGGCCGGGGCGGACAAGGTGAGCCGGTTCATCGTGGGCGGGATCGGCAGGACGGAGATCCAGGTGACCGGCGTGCCGGTGGTGGTGAACGGCAACCCGGCGTTGGCGCTGAACGTGGACGGGGTGTTCGACGGGATCATGGCGGTCCGCGTGGAGGGCGGCCGGATCAGCGGGCTGTACTTCGTGCGGAACCCGGAGAAGCTGACCCGGGTGGAGGCGGAGACACCGCTGACCCTGCGCTGAGGGGGAGGTGCCCCCGGTTCCCGTAACAGGGACCTACGCCCTGACCGAACGCACCGAGCCGGGCTGGATCCAGTCGCAGGCGCCGGCCCCCGTCTCCGTCGGGAACGGCGTGGGCGAAGCGCACTTCGGCGGGAACTACCGGCCGGCGGTACCGCCACCGCCGGGTTCGAGTTCACGCAGCGCAAAGAAGGGCCGCGCGGCCCGCGCTCGACGGCGGGAACGTCCGGATCCACTGAGTTCCCCCGAGGAAGGCCCGGCGGTGTGCTTCCCCGCACGCCGCCGGGAGCCGGGTCAGCCCAGGCGCTTGTCCCAGTCGAGGAACGCGTCGACCAGGTCCTCGGGCGCTCCGGAGGCGCGCAAGCGAGCGACCTCCGCCTCGATGTAGTAGCGGTACAACGGAACCAGCCCCGCCGCCAGCTCCGGCTCCGGCTCGGCCGGCTCCAGCGGGTGGCCGCCGCGAACTTCCCGCGCCAGGCGGACCAGCGACGCCGCCGGTGCGTCGGCCAAGCCCAGGTACCAGTCGATCGCTTCGTCGTTGTTCGCCGCGCGGCCCGTCGACGTCGTTCCCGAATACAGGAACCGGACCGGGAACAGCACCGCCTTCGTGAACCACACCTTGTCCACCAGCAGCCGCTTCGGCGCGCGGAACTCGGCCGTCACCTTGTCCGTCGCCAGGACCGCGATCGCGAAACCGGCGCTTTCCAGCAGCAGCTCGGACGCCGCCGGCCGGGCGATCTCGGCGCGGACGTCCGAACCGACCAGGACGCGGCCGTCGTCGGCCAGCTGCAGGCGGTCCAAGGCCGGGAAGCGGCCGTCGTCGCGGCCTTCGCGCAACGCCGGCAACGAAGCCCAGAACACCGAAAGCTTGCGGTGCAACGGGCTTCGCTCCTGCAACGCCGCCGTCGTGCTCTCGACCGCCGAGCGGTCGCCGTCGCCGATTTCGGTGAGGACCAGGGCCAGGTCGATGTCGCTCGCGGCCGCGGAGTAGCCGCCGTAGGACAGGCTGCCCAGCAGGTAGGCGCTGATCAGGCGCTCTCCCAAGGCTTCCTGGTAGGCCCGGGCGGCCTCGGCGGCGATTTCGCGGGCCGCGGCGGCCGGTTCGGTGGTCGTCATGCCGCCACCGTATCGCGGCGGGCGCACTCGGCGATGCGGTCGGAAACCACGCCGATCACCTGCCACGCCCGGTCCAGCACCGTGATCACCGCTTCCGGCGTCCAGTCGCCCCGCCGCCGGAGCACTTCGTAGCCCATTTCGAGGTGTTCGACGTCCGCTTCGTCGTGCAGCTCGAAGTACTCGTCGTCGGGGAACGCGCGCGTGCCGGCCTGGCTGAACACCAGGCTGCCGGCTTCGAGGGCCAGGTGGGCCAGTACCGCGCGCTGCACGCCGGGCAGGATCGCGAACTGGTCGACGAACCAGGACGCGCCCATCTCGATGACCGGGTCCCAGACCGGCTCCCGGTCGTCCGCGCGGCTGCGGGCCAGGATCCGGTCGTGGCCGACCTCTTCCGCCTGGTGCTCGCACGCGAGCGCGCGCAGCTCCGGGTCGCTCTCGAAGGTGACCCGGGCGCTGATCATCCGCTGGAACGCGTTCGACCACGGCTGCAGGTACGTCAGCACCGCTTTCTTGGTCTCGTCCGTGGTGTTCTCGTCGGTCAGCAGCCGGATCAGGTCCGACGCTTCGTACTCCCGTTGCCGCTGCTCGTTGTGGCGGGCGACGCGCTCGACGTCCTGCTCGGTCACGATCTGCTCCTTCACGGTGGACTATCCGAGATCGACGGGCGAGAGGGGGGAGGGCGGCGGCCGGTCGTAGACCGGGAGCCGGAAGTACGTGGTCACGTCGCCGTGCCGGCCCGCCGCGCGGAAGCTCACCAGTTCCAGGACGCCCCGGCTGCCGCTCAGCGGCCCCGGCGCCAGCGCGGCGGCGAGGGTGCGGAACCGGCCGGGGTCGACGCCTTGGCCGTGCAGCAGCGCGGCCGTGCGTTCCACGGCTTCGCGGTCGTCCGGCACGAGGGCGGGCAGCCGGAGGTACGTCGTGGACTCGGCGGCGCGGTCCACACCGGACCGGAACGCCAGGCAGCTCAGGGCCGCCTCGCCGGCCTCGGTGCCTTCGCCGGCCAGCGTCCGGTAGGCGGCTTGCGCTTGGCGGGCGTCGTGGTGCAGCGCCACCGCGGCGATGCGCTCGACCTCGGCCAGGCCGGCGTCGTGGTGGCGGTAGTAGATCTTCACGCGGGCTTGCGTGTCGTCGGTCAGGTCGACGGCGAAGAACTCGATCTCGCGGTCGCCTTCGACAGTTTCGATACGACGGCGGGTGTCGGCCCAGGCCGCGGCCAGGCCGAGCCGCGCCATCGCTTCGGTCACCGCGGCCTCGCGGTGCGCGTGCGGCCAGGAGTACAGCCCGAAGTACGTCTTGTGGACGACGCCCGACGGTGGCCGCCAGGCGATCGAATGCCACAGCGGCGCCGGTGACGGCCGGCCCGCGCGCGGGGTGAACGTCTCGCGGACGTGGTCGAGGCGCCGGGTGCGGAAAACGCTGTCACCAGGCCAAACCACCTCGTGGCCGAGGCTGTCGAACAGCACGCGCAGTTCCGGCTGCGCGCCGGACCAGTTGACCGACATCTCGGCCGGGAAGCCGTCGTCCGCCACATAGGACGGCTGGACGGGGACCGGGCCGATCCGCTCGTGCGCCCACGG
This sequence comes from Amycolatopsis mediterranei, assembly GCF_026017845.1. NCBI lineage: Bacteria > Bacillati > Actinomycetota > Actinomycetes > Pseudonocardiales > Pseudonocardiaceae > Amycolatopsis > Amycolatopsis mediterranei. Next base: position 7,369,077 of record NZ_CP100416.1, on the reverse strand, counting down.
CGGCAGCAGGGCCCGGAGCATCCGGGTGGTCCGGACGGACTGTTCGAGGGGGACGTCGAGCGCTTCGCACGCGGTCGACCACAGTCCGCACAGAAAGTCACCGAACAGACGACCCTCAGCCGGATAGTTTTCCCTTATATATTCAGGAAACTCCGGCTCACGACTCGTCACGAGCGGATGCTATCAGTTGGATGCTTGCTCAACTAAAAGTCTGCACCCGGGTGGTCCAGTCAATTGCGCCATGTGGGTACGCCGGTGCCCGCCGCGGCCACGGAGGGCCACAGCGGACACCGGCGGTGTCCTGAGGGGACAAAAGCGGACAACGCGCAGGTCTCAGACCCGGGCGGCCGGCACCACGGTCATCGCGTGCTTGACGAGCCGGATCAGCGCGAGCTTGCTGGAATCGCGGTCACGTGCGTCACACATGACGATCGGCACACGGTCCGGGACGACCAGGGCTTCGCGGATCTCGTCGGCGGTGTAGCGCGGCGCGTTGTCGAAGCAGTTCACCGCGACGACGAACGGGATCTTCCGGCGTTCGAAGAAGTCGATCGCGGCGAAGCTGGTCTCCAGCCGCCGGGTGTCGACCAGCACGACCGTCCCGATCGCCCCGCGGGCCAGGTCGTCCCACATGAACCAGAAGCGCGCCTGGCCCGGCGTCCCGAACAGGTACAGCACGTGCCGCGGCGAGATGGTGATCCGGCCGAAGTCCAGCGCGACCGTCGTGGTCGTCTTCCGCTCGACACCGGACAGGTCGTCGACGCCGGCGCTCGCCTCGGTGAGCACCTCTTCGGTGGTCAGCGGCGGGATCTCGCTGACCGAACCGACCATCGTGGTCTTCCCCGCGCCGAAACCGCCCGCGATGATGATCTTGACCGGCGTGGGGACCATGTCCGCCCCCGTGCCGTCAGTACTTGATGAGGCCATCGAGAACCGCCTGGAGTGTTTCGAGGTCCGGCGCCTGCGCCGGGTTGTGGGAAGGTGAGCGCGTGATGACGAGGCCGCGTTCGATCAGGTCGCCGACGAGCACCCGCACGACCCCGAGCGGGATCTTGACGTAGACGGCGATCTCGGCGACGGACACCGGGTGGCGGCACAGCTGCACGATCGCCACGTGCTCCGGGCCCAGCCCGGCCGGCTCCTGCTCCGACCGCAGGGTCATCACCTGCGTGGACAGGTCCAGCCGCGCGGTGCCGGCCGGCGTCCGGCCGCTGGTGATCGTGTACGGCCGGACCAGGGGCCCGGCGGCTTCGTCGTACCAGCCGTCTTCGGCGGTCATGTGGCCTCCCGGAGCACCGACGCCGCTTCCCGCGGCGCGGACGCCATGTAGTCACCGACGCGCTTGACGAGCCGGCTCATCTCGTAGGCGATCATTTCGACGTCGACGTTGTCCGCGGCCAGCACCGCGAGGCAGGCACCCTGCCCGGCCGCGGAGACGAACAGGTAGCCGCGCTCCATCTCGATCATGTTCTGCAGCACCGGGCCGCGGTTGAACTGCTTGCTCACACCCTTGGCGAGGCTTTGCAGGCTGGAGGCGATGGCCGAAAGCTGGTCCGAGTCGTCCTTGCTCATCCCGGCCGACTTGCCGATCAGCAGCCCGTCGGCGGACAGCACGATGGCGTTCTGCGCGCCGACCACGCGGTTCACCATGTCGTCGAGCAGCCAGTTGAGATCGGGTTTGGGGCTCCCGTACTCGTTCATTCGACTTCAGACCCTGACTTTCCTGTGTGGACTTTCCGGTGGGTGGTCGGGGATTAGGAGTGGTCGTCCGGCCCGCCGCGCCCGCGGCGGGTGCCCTTGTGGAACGCCGCGAGCGTGCGCGCGGTGCCTTCCCCCGGCGCCACGACGTCGTCGGCGCTGTCGTCGGGTTCGTTCTCGAGCTGGGCGACGAGGTTCTGCTGCGGCTCCCGCCGGGGCAGCCGGGGCCGGTCGTCGGTCGGCTGCACGTCCGATGCCGGACTGATGACCGCCGGTTCCGGCGCCGCGGCCGGCACGGAGGGCAGGACGTCGGGCGGGGTGAGGGCACGAGCCGGGTACGGCCTCGGCTTGGTGTCTCGCTTCATCGGGATCTGACCGCTGAACGAGCTGGGCGTGTCCATCGTGCGGAGCGGGCTTTCTGCTGCTGCCTGCGGCGCCGGAGCGCCCACCGGGGCGAGAACCGCGGTGGTCTCCGCGGGGGAGGTCGCCTCGGCCGGGCCGCCGTCTTCGCCGGCCAGGTGCTGGGTGGGGATGAGGACGGTGGCGCGCAGGCCGCCGTAGCGGGACGGGTCGAAGGTGACGGTGATGCCGAGCCGGGCGGCCAGGCGCGCGACCACGAACAGGCCGAGGCTGGAGTCGGCCCGCAGCGCCATCGCGTCGAACTCGGGTGCTTCGGCCATCATCGCGTTGGCCCACTCGCGGACGGCGTCCTTCATGCCGAGCCCCTGGTCCGACACGTCGACGACGACACCGCGCGCGACCATCCGGCTGGTCACCTCGACCGGCGAGCCGGGCGGCGAGAACGACGTCGCGTTGTCGACGAGCTCGGCGACGAGGTGGATCGTGTCGGCCACCGCGGCGCCGACGATCGCGACGTCGGCCACCTGCTCGACCTGGACCCGCGCGTACTGCTCGGTTTCCGAGACGGCGGCGCGCAGCACCTCCATCAGCGCGACCGGCTTGCGCCAGCGGCGGCCGGGCTGCTTGCCGCCCAGGATGATCAGGTTTTCGGTGGTGCGGCGGGCGCGCGCGGCGAGGTGGTCGAGCTGGAACAGCGACGCCAGCTGCGTCGAGTCGTCCTCGCGCGCTTCCATCTCGTCGAGGATCTGCAGCTGCTGGTGGACGAGGACCTGGTTGCGGTGCGCGATGCCGAGGAACACGTTGTGCACACCGCTGCGGGCCTTGGCCTCACTCGCCGCGGCGTTGACCGCGGTCAGCTGGGCGACGTTGAACGCCTCGGCCACCTGCCCGATCTCGTCGCGGCCGTGGTCGAGCCGGGGGAGTTCTTCCTTCAGGTCGACGGCTTCGCCGTTCTTCAGCCGTTCCACGATGTCCGGCAGCCGGTTGCGGGCGAGGTCGAGGGAGTCGTTGCGCAGCCGCGCGAGGCGCGTCATCAGCGCGCGGTCGACGAGCGAGCGGGACACCCGCACCGCCACGATGATCGCCGCCAGCGACGCGAGCAGGGCCACGATGCTGCCGATGATGACGTTGCGCAGCTGGGCGTCACCGGAGTCGATCGCGGCGGCCGAAACCTTGTCCGCCTGGGTGATGGCGAGGTCGTTGAGGCTCTGGGCGACCTGGTTCGTCGCGTTCTCCCAGTCCGTTTCGGACACCGGCACGGACTTCTGCTCACCGGCGGACCACGGGCCGTGCTTGACCAGCGCCGCTTCGGCCGTCCCCAGCTGCCGCCACGCCGTGCTGGTGGTCAGCGCCTGGTACCGGTCGCGGACGCTCGCGTCGAGGAACGGCGCGATCTGCGTCAGCTGGGTCCGGTAGAGCCCGGACAGCTGCGCGAACTGGGCGAAGTCGTCGGGGGCGAACGTGCCGGCGGAGAAGGCCGTCGAGACCAGCGATGTCTCGCGCGACATCATGTCGCCGGCGCGGAAGACCGAGGTCGCCGTGATGCCGCCGGTCGCGGCTTCGGAGTCGGGGACGATCCGGGCCTGGGTGTCGAAGAGGTTGGACGCGGTGTCCATGACGCCGTTGTAGTAGCTGTTGACCTGAGCCCGGTCGATGCTGCGGAAGCTGATCTGCGAGCGCAGCACGGGCAGCTGGTCGAACTGCGACTTCAGCGCGTTCACCTTGGACGCGATCTCGTCCGGTGCGTTGGAGATGGTCGCGGCGAACGCGTCCTTCAGCTCGGAAAGCTTGGCGTCGGTGGCCTTCTGCTGCTGCTGGAGCCGGGCCGGCCCGAGCGCCGGGTCGTCGAGGTACTGCAGGGCGGTCTGGCGTTCCTTCTGGAACTCGGCCAGCGCGGTGGCGGCGGGGATCGAGACCTCGCGCACGGAAGCGGCGACCAGGCGGACGTATACGCCATTGAAGAGGAAGTACGACGAGACCGCGATCCACAGCACCAGCAGCGTCACGCTGGGAATGAGAACGGTCCTGGTCAGCCTTTTGCGGATCGACTTGTCGTACGGCTTGTCCGACTCGTCCCGGGGGTCTTTGTTCAGCACGGCGGTTCACGAACTCCTGAGTGACGGTCGGCGAGGAATGGGGACCCGGACGAGGAAGCGGACACGACGATGGGACACAGCGGCCGCCGTCACCCGTCTTCGCCTCACTCTCCGTGTTGCCGCAGAATCGATCAGGGTCCGTTTTTTACCATGAACCCCTGACACCGGGTCGGTGCGACCCGGCTTCCGGACACTCGTCCGCCCGGCGGCGAACAGCGTTTACTGTCTGCTCCGGGACGATTACCGGCATTTCCTCAGGTACTGGCGCTGTGGCTTATTTCCGGATGCCGATCGCTGGGCCGAACGGGTGAAAGTGAATTCCGCCGGTTCGGTGTGTGCGGTGGTTTGCGGGGGAGGAAAGAAGGGAACGGGCGGTGCCCGGAAGTCTCCCCTCTCCGCCGAGAGCCCGGCGTCGGGCGGTGACTACGACCGGTCTCGTCCGCTTTACAACGGACTCTTCGTTGTCAAACTGCTTGGACATCGACTATCGTCTTGTCCACTCAGCCGCCAAGGAGGGTGTGATGAGCGAAGCGATCGGGACCGTGCCCGCCGGCTCGACCGAGCTGTGGCGCGACCGCAAGCGGTACCTGTGGCTGATCGGCCTGGTCGTGCCGTCCCTGGCGTTCCTCGCCATCGGGCTGCACGCCGCCACCGGGTGGGGTGGCTTCTTCTGGATCGGGCCGGTCGTGATCCTCGTGCTCGTGCCCGGCATCGACCTCGTCGCCGGGCTCGACCGGAGCAATCCGCCCGACGACGTCCTCGCGCGGCTGGAGAACGACCGCTACTACCGCTGGATCACCTTCGCCTTCCTGCCCGTCCAGTACCTCGGCTTCGCCGCGGCGTGCTGGCTGATCGCGCGGGGCGAGCTCACCGTGGTGGACAAGATCGGGCTCGCCGTGTCGATCGGGTGCGTCGGCGGGATCGGCATCAACACCGCGCACGAACTGGGCCACAAGAAGGAAAGCCACGAGCGCTGGCTGTCGAAGATCGCGCTGGCGCAGAGCTGCTACGGGCACTTCTACATCGAGCACAACCGCGGCCACCACGTCCGCGTGGCGACCCCGGAGGACCCGGCGAGCAGCCGCGTCGGCGAAAGCTTCTACCGCTTCTGGCCGCGCACGGTGTTCGGCTCGCTGAAGTCGGCGTGGCGGCTGGAGCGCAAGCGCTACGCCCGGCGCGACCGGCACCCCTACCGGCTCGGCAACGACGTGCTCAACGCGTGGCTGATGTCCGCGGTGCTGTGGGCGTCGATGATCGCCTGGCTCGGCGCGGGTGTCCTGCCCTACCTCGTGATCCAGGCCGTCGTCGGGTTTTCGCTGCTGGAGGTCGTCAACTACATGGAGCACTACGGCATGCTGCGGCAGCGGGTCGGCGCCCCCGGGCGCCGCCGGTACGAGCGCGTCGATCCCAGTCACAGCTGGAACTCCAACAACATCGCCACGAACGTCCTGCTCTACCACCTGCAGCGGCACAGTGACCACCACGCCAACCCGACCCGCCGCTACCAGACGCTGCGCGACTTCGCCGAGTCGCCGGTGCTGCCCACCGGGTACGCCGGGATGATCGTGCTCGCGCTCGTCCCGCCGCTGTGGCGCCGCGTGATGGACCCGCGGGTGCTCGCCCACTACGGCGGCGACATCTCGCGCGCCAACATCCAGCCGGGCAAGCGGGCGAAAGTACTGGCCCGCTACGGAACCCGCGTCACCGCGGCCGCGCGCGAGGTCGCCGACACCCGCGGCGACGCCACCGAAGGCGGCAGGTGCCCCGGCTGCGGGTACGTCTACGACGAGCAGCGCGGCGACCCGCGGGAGGGCTTCCCGGCCGGCACGCCGTGGGCGGCGATCCCGGACTCCTGGTGCTGCCCGGACTGCGGCGTGCGCGAGAAGGTCGACTTCGTCGCGCCGGGGCGGGTGAGCCCGGCCGGGGGTGGCCCGACCTAGAATGGCGATCATGAGCGGGGCAGTTCCGGTGCCGGCGGAAGGTGGTCAGCACCGGCGGCCGATCATCGCCGCGGCGATCGAGCTGACCGCCCGGTCCGGCTGGCCGGCCGTCACGATGGCCCGGCTGGCCGAACTGGCGGGCGTCAGCCGTCAGACGGTGTACAACGAGATCGGCTCCAAGGCCGCGCTGGCCGAAGCGATGGTCGCGCACGAGCTCGGCCGGTTCCTCTCGGTGGTCGGCGCCGCCTTCGACCGCCACCCGGACGACCTGGTCGAGGCGATCTACGACGCCGTCCGCGCGGTCCTCGAGCTCGCCCACGACAACACGCTGCTGCGCGCGATCGTCTCGGCGACGCACGGCACCGCCCCCGAACTGCTCCCGCTGCTGACCACCGACTCGGGTGCGCTGCTCGCCCAGGCGAAGGCCGTGGTGGCCGATCGCGTGGCCGCCTACCGCCCACCGCTGGGCGGCGACCAGGTCGACGTGGTGATCGACCTGATCGTCCGCACGGTCCTCAGCCACGTCATGCAGCCGTCGGACACCCCGGCCCGCACCGCCGACGGCCTGGCGTGGGTCGCGGCGCGGGTCCTCGGGGTGACGGCGAACCCGCCGTTGCGGCACACGTGAGGTCTCTTCGGCGTGGCGGTCAGCGGAGGCCGTGCCGGTCCAGCCAGGCCGCGATTTCCGCGGCGATCTCCTTGGGCCGGTCTTCCTGGGCGTGGTGCCCGGCCTCCCCGCCGGCGACGACCTCCAGCCCGGCGATGTGGTCGGCGCACCACTGCGCCATTTTCTCGCCGATGAGCAGCGTCGGTGAGCCTTCGAACGTCAGGAGCAGCTTCGGGGTGCTCTCGCTGGTGGCCAGCCACTCGTCGTAGGCCTCGATCCGGGTGACCAGCTCGGCCGGGTCGCCGCCCAGCGGCAGCTGGCGCGCCCAGGCGAGCACCGGACGGCGGCTTTCGGGCGTCGGGAAGGGGGCGAGGTAGGCCGCCAGGTCGTCGTCACCGACCGGGGTGCGCACCCCGCCGGTGAACGCCTGGCGGATGAAGAGGTCCTGCGTCAGCACCATTTCCTCGCCGGCACCCGGCGTCCGGATCTTGCGCGACCGCTCGGCCGCCTGCGGCGTCAGGTCGTCCCAGGCCATGGGCTTGACGATGGTCTCGAAGAACGCGACCCCGCGGACCCGGCCGGGATTCCGGGCGGCCCAGTCGAAGGCGAGCGCGCCGCCCCAGTCGTGCCCGACGAGCACGACGTCGTCCAGGCCGAGCGCGTCGAACCAGGCGTCGAGGTGCTGGGCGTGGTCGGCGAAGGTGTACGCGATGTCCGGCTTCGGCGACCGGCCCATGCCGATCAGGTCGGGAGCCAGCAGCCGCCCGCCGCCGACGTGCGGGAGGACGTGGCGCCAGCTGTGCGACGAGGAGGGATTGCCGTGCAGGAAGACGATCGGGGTGCCGGTGCCGGTTTCTTCGTGGTGCAGCATGACTGTCCTTTCAGGACTCGAGTGGGGTGTCGAGCAGGAGGGTGAGCTCGCGCGCCAGCGCCGCGGTGCGGTCGCCGTGCCGGCCGCCGAGCGGGGCGAGGAGCCGGTCGAGCAGCTCGGCCACGGTGGCGATCGCCGGCTCGGTCACCTCGCGTCCGCGGGGGGTGAGGCGCAGCCGGACGGTCCGGGTGTCGGCCGGGTCGCGGGTGCGTTCGACGAGACCTTCGGCGTCGAGCGTGCGGGCGAGTTTGGAGACGTAGAGCGCTTCCAGGCCGGTGTGGTCGGCCAGCTCGCGCTGGCTCGGCCGCGCTCCGGCGCGCTCCAGCCCGGAGAGCGAGGACAGGAAGACGTACTGCGCGTGCGTCAGCCCGATCGGGGCGAGGGCGCGGTCCACGGCGACTCGCCACTTCGTGGAGAGCCGCCAGACGAGGTGACCGGGAGTGCTCATGCCAGAAACTGTACATGGCTACTAAGTACATGGCTACTATTTCCGCCAGCGAGAGCGAGCGGGTGCGGTGCGGGTCAGCCGGCCAGTTCGCGGATGCGGTCCATCGCGCGCCGGACCTCGGCGAAGCCGGTGGTGAGCGGGCTCAACCCGATGCGGATGCCGTCCGGACGGCGGAAGTCGATCAGCACGCCGTGCTCGATGAGGACGTGGGAAAGCCGTTCGGCGTCCGGGTGGCGGAGGGTGACGTGGCCGCCGCGGCGGTCGTCGTCGCGCGGGGAAGCGATCGTGAACCCGAGCGGGACGAGCCACGCGTCGGCGAGGGCGAGCACCCACCGGCCCAGTGCGACGGCCTTGGCGCGCACGCGGCCGATGCCCGCTTCCGCCAGCAGCGCCACGCCTTCCTGGACGCCCACCATGCCGAGCACCGGCGGCGTGCCCGACAGCGCCCGCCGGATGCCGGGCGCGGGCACGTACTCGGCGGCCATGCCGAACGTGTCGGCCGCGCCCATCCAGCCGGTGACGGGCTGGCCGAACGCCGCGTGGTGGCGCGCGTTGGCGTAGAGGAACGCGGGCGCGCCGGGCCCGGCGTTGAGGAACTTGTAGGTGCAGCCGACGGCGAAGTCGGCGCCGGCCGCGTCCAACTCGACGGGCAGCGAGCCGACGCTGTGGCAGAGGTCCCAGACGACGAGGCCGCCGTGCTCGTGCACCACCCGCGTGACGGCGGCCAGGTCGGTGATCGCGGCCGTCCGGTAGTCCACATGGGACAGGGTGACGACCGCGGTCCGCGGCCCGGCGACCGCTGCGACGTCTTCGCTCTCGGCCCACCGGACGGTGAGCCCGAGTTCGGCGGCAACGCTCTCGACGAGGAACCGGTCGGTGGGGAAGTTCGCGGTGTCGGTGACGATCTCGTCCCGCCCCGGCCGCAGCGCGGCGGCGGCCCGGAGCGTCTTGTAGAGGCAGACGGACGTCGAGTCGGCGACGATGGTCTGCCCGGGCGCGGCCCCGAGCGCGACGCGGCCCAGCTCGTCGCCGAGTTCTTCGGGGAGCGCGAGCCAGCGCTCCTCCCAGGCCCGGATGAGCCGCCCGCCCCACTCGTGCTCGACGAGCTCGCGCAGCCGCTCGGCGGTGGCCCGCAGCGGCCGCCCGAGCGAGTTCCCGTCGAGGTAGGCCACGACACCGGGATCGCCGATGGGCACGAACCGCTCGCGGAAGGCGGCGAGTTCGTCTTCGGCGTCGAGGCGGTCCGCTCGTGCGGGCGAGATGTCGGTCGTCATGTCCTCGTGGCCGGGCTCAGCCCTTGTTCTCCTTGACCCGCACCGTTTCCTTCCGCACCTCGGCCTGGGTGGCGCGCTCCCGCACCAGCCAGTCGGGGCTTTCCGCCTTGAGGGCGTCGATCTGCTCGGTGGTCAGCGGCTCGGTGATACCGCCGCGGGTGAGGCCGCCGATGGAGACGCCCAGCTTCGCCGCGACCACCGGCCGCGGGTGGGGGCCCGTGCGACGCAGCTCGCGCAGCCACTCGGGCGGGTCGGCCTGCAGCGCGTTCAGCTCGTCGCGCGTCACGACGCCCTCCCGGAACTCCGCGGGGGTGGCTTCGAGGTACACACCCAGCTTCTTCGCCGCGGTCGCGGGCTTCATCGTCTGGGCGGTCTTGTGCGACGTCATGCCGTCCAGGGTAGCCAGCGTCACTCCCGGTAACCTGACCCGGTGACCTCTTTCAAGCTCGCGTACGTCCCGGGAGCGACCCCCGCCAAGTGGGTGCGGACCTGGGGTGAGCGGGTGCCGGAGGTGCCGCTGACCCTCGTCCCGGTCGCCGCCGCCGACGCGGCGGGCCTGCTGCGCGCCCGGGAGGCCGACGCCGCGTTGCTGCGGTCCCCGATCGATCGGGACGGCCTGCACGCGATCCCGCTCTACACCGAGACGACGGTCGTCGTGGTCCCCAAGGATCACCTGATCGCGGCGGCGGACGAAGTGTCCACCGGCGACCTGGCCGACGAGGTCGTGCTGCACCCGCTCGACGACGCGCTGGAGTGGCCGGAACTGCCCGGCCGCGCGGCGGTTTCGCGGCCCGAGACGACGGCCGACGCGATCGAGCTGGTCGCCGCCGGGGTCGGGGTGCTCGTCGTCCCGCAGTCGATCGCCCGGCTGCACCACCGCCGGGACCTCACCTACCGGCCGGTCGAGGACGCGCCGCAGTCGAGCGTCGCGCTGTCGTGGCTGGAGGAGGAGACGACGGACCTGATGGAGCAGTTCATCGGGATCGTCCGCGGCCGGACGGTGAACAGCACGCGCGGTCGCTCGCCGGAACCGGCCGAACGCAAGCGCCCGGAGCGCAAGCCCGCCGCGGCGAAAGCGGCCAACGCGGTGAAAGCGGCCAAGCCGGTCCGGCGGAACGCGGGCGGGGGCGCGGGGAAGCGCCGTCGCCGAGCCTGAGCTATCGGCGCGGTCAGCGCCGTCAGGAGGTCGCGCAGACGCAGTTGCCGTCGGCGCGGTCGGGCAGGTCGGGGTCGTCGAACCAGTGCCCGTCCTCGCCGAGGTAGCGGAAGTGCAGGACCGTGCCCGGCGCCACGTCGACCGACGCCGACCGGCGGCCGTTGGACCGCGGCGTGAGGTGGTGGCGGCCGGGGGTCCAGTCGTTGAACGAGCCCACGACGCTCACCCGGCCGGGCGGTGCGCCGACCGGGAGGCTGAAGGTGACGCGCTGGGTGCCGCCCCGGCTCTTGCTGATCTTGATCACGTGTTCGGAGCCTTTCGCGGGGATGGTCGAGGGGCGTGCTCGGCACTGAGCGCCGACATGATGGCACACCTGTGACGATTTGGTCACGCCCAGTGCCCGATCGGGTTACGGCGCCGCTCAACGGTTCGCCACCGACCGGGTGGTCCTCGGGTGAACCATGATCATCTTGGGGTTGCTCGTGCGTGGCGGTGGGAAACTGACTGCCGTGACCGTCGTCGCTGATCGTCAAGTCAAGGACCCGTGTGCCTGGCTCAGCGCCGTCAACCACGAGCTCGCCGACGCCCATCCGGCCGACACGCGAGCGGTGCTCATGACGGTGTGGGACGGGCTGGTCGCCGCCCGGCTGGCCGGGCTGTACGCCGCGGCCGCTTCACCCCGCTGGCGGGCCAGACAGCGTCACGCCGAAGCGGTGGAGTTCGATCTCGCCGTGCAGCTGGCGCGGAACTGCACCATCGGCACCGGCCTGGCCATCCCGGCCCGGCTGCCGGGCGCCGCGGTCGCCTGGCCGGGGGAGCGGGCCGACGCGGCGGTCGCGGCGGTGGTTTCCTTCTGCGGCACGGCGGAAGCGATGCTGCGCCGGGCGGGTGAGCTGACGCCGGTGTGGGAGGACAGCCTGCTGGGCCCGGTCGCGCTGACCCGCTGGCTGGCGGACTGCTGGACGGGCCGGCACGCCGGCTGCCCGCTGCGGCTCCCGGTGCCCCCGCCGCCGTGGTGGCGCTGACGTGCGTGTCCGTCAGGTGAAGGCTGGTGCGAGGGGAGAGAGGAGGCCGGGAGTGGCCGACCCGTGTCCGAGACTCCCGGAGGCGACCCGCGCGGCGGTGCGCGCGCTCCTGCTGGCCGAGCTGACGGCGGCGGGCCGGCGCGCCCGAGCCGCGGGCTGCGCACCCGAGGTGCTGACGGCGGTGTTCGAGGCCCGGCGCCGTTCGGTCGAAGACGGCTGACCGGCGGCACGCTCGAGCGCACCGGTGGACGCATGAAGAAGGCCCGGTTCCCCCTCCCAGGGAACCGGGCCTTCCTTCCCCCCTCCGCCGGTCAGCTGGTGGTGAGCGTCGCCGAGCTGACGTCGTTGGCCGTGTTGGGGTCGGTGCTGCCGAACAGCCCCTTCCACACGGTGAACTTGATCTCGGCCGCGGACAGCGGCTTCTCGACGACCACCCGAGCGCCGACGAACTCGTACACACTCGGCGCGTGGCGGTCGTAGTAGAAGCCGGTGACCTTGCCGGCCGGCTCGGTCGAGTAGTACCCGGGCATGGTGCCGAGCCGGTCGACGACGCGCAGGCCGTCCGGCAGCGAGAGCTGGCCGCCGAACTGGTCGTAGACGTTGCCGTCCGGGTGCGCGGCCGCGACGATGTCGATCACTTCGCCGACCTTCGGGGCCGCGTTGCTGAGGTAGATCTTGTCGGCCACGTAGTCGACCTTGGCGGTGGCGAACCCGCTGTTCAGGTTCGTCACCCGCTGGCCGGCGGTCAGGACCACCGGGTTCCAGACCTTGCCGTCGGCGCCGCGGAACTGCGAGTCGCCACCCAGCCTCGTCCAGCCCTGGTTGGCCAGGAGGGAGCGGTCCATCGACTTCACCGTGTAGCTGCCCGCCGGGAGGTTCTTGAACTCGTAGTGCCCGCCGGCGTCCGAATACATGCCGGTGTTGGTGCCCTCGATGGACATCCAGTTGCCGCTGATGGCCGGCTCACCCGTGTCCCACAGGCCGTTGCTGTTGAGGTCGGACCACACGTAGCCGGAGATGGAGCCGGTTTCGTCGGCCAGGGCCGGACCGGCGAGGGCGAGCGGTGCGGCGATGGTGAGAGCGAGAGCGGCGAGGCGAGCGAGGTTCTTCATTTCGGTTTCCCCCTCGGGACTGGGTCTGCTGGTTGCGACAACGAGAACTCTGCCGGGGCGGTCTGCAGGGAACCTGCAGGTGGCTTTGGAGCTTTTCTGCAGGCTGCTGTGGCGCGAGGATCACAGGATCGTCACGGCGGGATGATCGGGACAACGGCACTGCGCGGTTTCCGTCTGTAGGTTGGGTTTCGTGGAGGGTGGGGGCGAACGTGGAATTCCGGCTGCTGGGCTCGATGGCGGTACTCGTTGCGGGCGAACAGGTCCCGCTCGGTGGCCCCAAGCCGCGCACGTTGCTGGCGGTGCTGCTGGTCAACGCCGGGCGCGTGGTGCCGGTCGACACCCTGATCACCGCGTTGTGGGGCGAGAACCCGCCGAACAGCGCTCGTTCGGTGGTCCACACGTACGTCTCCGCGCTGCGCCGGATGCTCGGTGACCGGGACGACGCGCTGCGCAGGCAGGCGCCGGGATACCTCCTCGACGTCGCCCCCGAGTCGATCGACCTGGTCCGGTTCGAGCGGGTGGTGAGCGCGGGCTGTCGAGCGCTCGCGGCCGGTGACGCGCAACGGGCCTCGGCGACCTTGACCGAGGCGCTCGGGCTGTGGAGCGGGCCCCCGCTCGGCGGAGCCGAGGGCGAGTGGGCGGAAACGGAGCGGACGAAGCTGGCCGAGGCCCGGCTCGTCGCGGTCGAAGCCCGGTTGGAGGCGGACTTCCGGCTCGGCCGCGCCGGCGCGCTGACCGGGGAGCTGACCGAACTGGTCGCCGAGCACCCCCTGCGCGAACCGTTGCGCGCCAAGCTGATCCTGGCGCTGCACCAGGCCGGCCGCCAGGCCGACGCGCTGGCCACCTTCCACCAGGCACGCCGGCTGCTCGACGACGAACTCGGGGTGGAACCCGGGCCCCAGCTGCAGGCGGCGTTCCAGACGGTGCTCGCCGAACCCGCCGGCGAAGCGGCAGCGCCGGCCGCGACGCTCAGACCGAGCCTGCTGCCCGCCACCATCTCGGACTTCACCGGCCGGCGCGAAGACGTCGACCACGTGCTGCGGGGATTGCGCCCGGCCGGCTCGGCCGCCCGGGTCTGCGCCGTCTCCGGCAAGCCGGGGTCGGGCAAGACCACGCTCGCCGTGCACGCCGCGCACCGGATCCGCGACCAGTACCCCGACGGTCAGCTCTACGCCACCCTCCACGGCAACCACCCCGAACCGGCCGACCCGGACGAGGTGCTCGCCCGGTTCCTGCACGCGCTCGGGGTGGCCGACGCGGCGATCCCGGGCGAGCCGGCGGAGCGTGTCGACCTGTACCGGTCGCTGCTCGCCGATCGCCGCGTGCTCGTGGTGCTCGACGACGCGGCAGGCGAAAAGCAGGTCCGGCCCTTGCTGCCGCCCGGTGGCGGCTGCGCGGTGCTGGTGACCAGCCGGGTCCGGCTGGCCGCGCTGGAGGGCGCCGCGCTGGTCGACCTGCACGAGCTGCGCGAGGAGGAAACCCTCGAACTGCTGGCCAAGCTGGTCGGGCCGCGGCTGGCGGCCGAACCGGAGGCCGCGCTGGAGATCGTGCGGCTGTGCGGGCACCTGCCGCTCGCGGTCCGCATCGCGGGCGCCCGGCTGGCCGCCCGGCCGGACTGGACGCTGGCCCGCCTGGCGCAGCGGCTGGGCCGGAAGCAGCGGCTGCTCAACGAACTCGTCCTCGGCGATCTGGAGGTTCGCGGCAGTCTCGCGGTGAGCTACGACGGCCTCGGCGAGCAGGAACGCGCCGCGCTGCGCCGCCTCGGCATGACGGGCGTCCAGGACTTCGCCGGCTGGCTCGCGGCTCCGCTGCTGGACGTCCCCGTCGCCGAGGCCGAAGACGTGATCGAGCGGCTGGTCGACGCGCAGCTGCTCGACCCGGCAGGCGCCGACGTCACCGGGCTGAGCCGGTACCGCATCCACGACCTGACCCGGGCGTATGCAGTGGAGTTGTGCGACGCCGAGGAGCCCGCCGGCGAAGTCCGCGCGGCGCTGGACCGGGTGGGCCGGGACGCGCTGACCCTGGTCCGCTCCGCGTCCGGCCGGACGCCCTCGCCGGAGGGCTCCGGGCGGCTCGACCACGCCACCGTCGAAGGCGTCCGCACCGATCCGGACGCCTGGTTCGAGGCCGAGGAGGAACTGCTGGTCGGCGTGGTCGAGCGGGCAGGCGAACTGGACCTGGTGCCCACCGCGGCCGCGCTGGCCTCGGCGCTGTCTTCGTCGACCTTCGCCGCCCGCAACCAGTTCCGCCAGTGGCAGCGCACCCACACCGCGGCGCTCGCCGCGGCCCAGCGGGCCGGCGACCGCGCGGCCGAAGGGCTGCTGCTGAACGGGATGGGGACGCTCTATTTCGAGCAGGACCGGTTCGACGAGTCGCTGGCGTACTACCACCAGGCGCTCGCCGCGTTCGAGGAGGTCGGTGACTGCCTCGGCCAGGCCCGGACCTGGCTGAGCCTGAGCTTCGTGCTGCGCGAGCGCGGCTCGTTCGCCGACGCCGAACGGGCGCTGACCGAAGCGGTCCCGGTGTTGCGGAGCGAAGGAACCGACGAGGAGCTGGCCCAGGCCGAGCACAACCTCGGCATGATCCTCACCGAATCCGGCGACCTGAGCCGGGCGGCGGACTCGGTGGCCAAGGCCCTCGCGCACTGGCGCGCGTCGGGCAACCGCCGTGGCGCGGCGCTGGCCCTGCGGTCGACGGGCATCATCCACCGCGCCGCGGGCCGCCTCACCGAAGCCGCCGACTGCTGCGCCCGGGCGGCGGCCGAGCTGCGCATCGTCGGCAGCCGGCTCGTCATCGCCTACGCCGACCAGGCGCTGGCGAAGGTCCGGATCCGCCAGGGCCGGGGCGAGGAGGTCCGTGCTTCGCTCGAGGAGGCCCTGATCACCTGCAACGAGCTCCAGGACGGCTTCGGTCAGGCGCTGGTGCTGCGCACCCTCGGCGAGCTCGACCTGGCGACGGGCGCCCCGGCGGCCGCCACCGCGCACCTGACCCGGTCCCTGGAGTGGTGGCAGGCACTGGACCTGCCGGTCTGGCAGGCCAGGACGCACCGAGACCTGGCCGTCGCGGCGGCGTTGTCCGGAGACGAACGCCGCGCGATCGCCTTGCGCGACAAAGCCCGCGCGGTGTTCGAGCGGTACGGCTGCCGCGAGGCCACCGAACCGCTGCCGCTGCCGTCGCCGCCGCACGCGTCTCACCGAGTTCGGTAGGGAATCCTCCGGCCGCCGGGGCACGCACCGAAGGCCGCCTTGGGACGCTCGCCGGCTCCGCGTGGCACTGCTCGGGCGCGGGTCGGTTGGCCGCGGGGGCTCCTCGGCCGCGCGGGGTTGCCTGGCCGTGTGGGGCTGCTCGGGCGGGCGGGGTTGCTTGGCCGCGCGGGGGTTGCTCGAGCGGGCGCGGGGCTGCTCGGCCGCGCGGCGCTGCTCGGGCGCGGGGCCGCTCCGCCGCGCGGGGGTTGGTTGGCTGCGCGGGGCTGCTCGAGCGCGGCGGGCTGCTGGCTGCCCGTGGTTGCCCGGCCGCGGGGGTTGGTTGGCCGCGCGTGGGCTGCTTGAGCGCGGCGGGCTGCTCGGCCCCGCGTGGGCTGCTCGGCCGCGGGGCGCTGCTCGGCCGCGCGGAGCTGCCGCCGCTCAGCGGTCGAGGATCGCCAGGACCGTGGTCACGATCTCCGCCAGCCGCTCCTGGTCGGCCAGTGCCGTCGCCAGCCAGTCGTCGCGGGCGGTGGTGTCCGGGGTGCGCTCGCCGAACAGCTTCCTGACCACCGTCGTCACCACTTCAGCGGGGGCTTCTCCCCGGTTCAGCCGGGTCTCGATGGCCCGCAGGGCCTGCTCGGCCAGGCTCACGAGGCGGGCGTCCGCCAGCTCGTGCTCGCCGACCAGTTCCAGCGCCGGGAACTCCGCGGGCATCGGGGCGACCGGTGCCTGCTTATGCCCCAGCGGGCGCTCGACGTGCTGCGCGTGCCACGCCGGCCGGGTGCGCATGGCGGCCAGGACCCGGCCGACCTCGCGGTCGAGGGTGTCGCGGGTGGCCGGCGGCTCGCCCGTGACCTCGGCGCGCCGCGCCGCCCAGCCGTCCAGGGGCCACAGCTCGGCGCCCGCCGTGGCCGGCACTCCCACCCAGACCAGGATCTGCACCGCCAGGTCGCACAGCCACGGATCGCCGCCGAGCGCGCCGGTCAGCCACGCCGGCAGGCGCGGCCGCTGCAATGCCCCGATTTCGCCGCGGCGACGCCGGTGCGCGTCGACCGTGGCCGGGGTCAGGCGGGTCGCCAGCCAGCCCTCGAGGTTCTCGATCGGGCTCGTCGCGCGCCGCAGGGTGTGGTCCACCACCGCCTCCACGTCGTCGTGGAAGCGGTCGAGGCAGTCCGGCCGCAGCCATTCGAGCCCGCGGGCGCAGTCCGCGTGCCGGCGCCGGTGTTCCAGCGGCTTGGTGATCCGCGTGAAGACCAGCGGCCACGCCACCGTGTAGACCCCGCCGCGCAAGCGGGCGAGGGCGCGGGGCCGTGCGGCCGCCGCCGAGCCGGCGAGCAGGCCGTCGCGGGCCAGCCGCCGGACGCCGGCGACATCGGCCGGGCCGATAGTGTCGAGCACCCATCCTCCCCGATGCCGACGGAAAGCCGACGGGGAAATGGTCGGGCAGCCGCGGAGGCGGAAAAGGCCGCGCGCAGGCCGAAATCGCGCGGAACTGGCCAATGCCTGGCACCGCGGAACCACCTGATCGGCGCAGCCGGTGCCGCCGATCGCCGCGAAGTGCGCGTGTCACAATGAACCTTGTTCTGGTTAGGATGGCGCTACGTTTCGCAACTTTCTGGCCTGCGCTGACCTCGCGCCGGCCGACGGCTGAACAAGGTTCACTGGAAATCCCATGGCACACGAGGACGGGCTGCTCCGGGAACTCACCACGTTGCGGCGCGGCTGGGGATTGGAAGCCGACCGGCTGCGCAGCCGGCTCGGGCCGCTCGTTTCCGGCTGGTGCGAAATCCACCGGACGACGAGCGATCGCGATGCGCGCCGCGTTCTGCGCGAAGCGATTTCGGCCGCGATCGCGGAATTCCCGGCCGACGACCGGTTGGCGGTGAACGTCGCACTGGGCATCGCCCCCGGCGCGCAGCACGCCCTGCTGAGCGACCGGATCGGGGTGCTCGCGGATCAGCTGCGCGTTTCGGAGCGCACGGCCCGGCGCCGCGTCGACCGGTCGTTCGTCCGGCTCGCCGCGGAGATCGAGGCCGGCACGCGGCCGGGCGACGGCGTGCCCGATCCGAACGAGGGCTGGTTCGTGAAGCGGCTCAAGGTGCTCGTCCGGCTCGACACCGCCGAGCCGGAGGTGACCGAGGAACGGCTGATCGTGGCCACCCGCGACACGCTCGGCCGGATCGCCGCGCAGTTCACGGTGCCCCGCACCGAGGACGGCCGGGACGGCGAGCGCGAGGTCGTCGCGGACGCCCGGCACGGCGTCCGGATCAGCGCCGGCACCCGGGAGGGCCAGCGGCACTTCCGCTGGCTGCTCGACCTGCCGCGCGCCTTGGACCGCGGCGACACCCACACGTATTCGCTGGTGTACCGGATCCGGGACGGCCTCCCGATCCGCCCGTCGTACGTGTTCGTGCCGCTGGTGACGTGCGAGTCGTTCGAGGTGCGCGTCCGGTTCCACCCGCGGCGGCCGCCGCGGGTGGTGTGGCGGCTGGACCGCGTCCCGCCCTCGGTGCTCGCCGATCCGCCCCAGCCGGGCGAGCTGCTGCCGCTGGACGGCGCGGACGAGGTGGCGCAGGAGTTCGCCGCGCCGCAGCTGGGGTACGCCCACGGGCTGCGCTGGCTGCCCGGCGGAGATATTCCTTGATGTGAATATTCTGCTGTGTGAATACTGGGTCCATGGACCGGATCGCCGCAGCACTGGGCGACGCCGCGCGGTGGCGCATCGTCGAACTCCTCGCCGAGCGCCCCCGCTCGGTCGGTGAGCTGGCCGAACTGACCGGGCTCCGGCAGCCGCAGACCACCAAGCATCTGCAGACCCTGGCCCGCGCCGGCCTGGTCACCGTCTTCCCGCTCGGCCGGCGGCGCGTCCACGCCCTCGAGGCCGGCCCCCTGGAAGCACTCGCCGGGCGCCTGCGGGAACTGGCCGGTGCCACCGAGGCGCACGCCGGCGAGCGGGCCGCCGTCGCGCGATACCGCGCGGCCATCGAGGCGGACGCGGCGGCCGCGGACCGGGACCGGTGGGCGGACGGGCGCACGTTCACGTTCGACCGCCTGCTGCCCGCGCCGGCCGATGCCGTCTGGCGGCACTGGACGGACCCGAACCTGCTCGCGTCCTGGTGGGTGCCCCCGTCGATGACGGTCACCGCGTGCACCCTCGAGCCGCGGCCGGGGGGCCGGGTCGTGCTCGGCCACCGCGACGCCGACGGCGAGTACCACGCCGAAGGCCGGGTGCGCGTCGCCGACGAGCCCGGCCACCTCGGCTTCGACCTCGCGGTGACCGGGCCCGCCTCCTTCGCCGGCCACTACGACCTCGAGCTCCACCCGGACGCGGCCGGCACCCGGCTGCGGCTGGGCCTGCGCATCACCGCGACGACCGTCGGCGCCGTCCCCTTCATCGCCGGGATCGAAACCGGCTGGCGCCAGGTGCTCGACCACCTCACCGCCGTGCTCTCCGGACGAAAGGCCTGAACCATGACCGAGCCGAGCGGCCGCCGGGTGAGCGCGAACCTGAGCCTCACCCTCGACGGGCGCTACCACGGCCCCGCCGGGCCCGCCGACATGGCCGCGATCCTTCCGTACGCCACGACGGAAGCCGCGCGGCGCCACCTGAGCCGGATCTGGGAGGGCGCGACGACGGCGGTCCTCGGCCGCCGCAACGCGGAGGGCTTCCTGGGGTTCTGGCCCACGGTCGCCGCCGACGAGCACGCCGACCCGCGCGACCGCGGCTACGCGCAATGGCTGGTGGACGCGGAAAAGGTCGTCTTCTCGACGACGTTGGCCGATGCCCCGTGGGAGCGCACCCGGCTGGTGAACGCGCCGGCCGCGGACGTCGTCGCCGAGCTGAAGACCACGGATGGGGGCGACATCCTGGTCAACAGCAGCGCGAGCGTCATCAAACCGCTGCTCGCGGCGGACCTGCTCGACCGGCTGTACCTCATGGTCTGCCCGGAAATCGCGGGCGGCGGCCCCCGGCTGTTCGACGACGGCCTGCCGTCCTCGAAGTGGCGGCTCAGCCACCACGAAACCGGCGAGCTGGGGGAGACGGCGATGGTCTACGACCGCGCACGCTGACCAGCGCGGCAGCCGGGGCCGGTTGACGGGCTCGCACGGCTGGCTGATACTTGCTCACCGGAGGCAAGCCCGACAACGTCCACAATGGACGCACCCGTGGGCACCGAGCCCGTGCAAGCCAAGCTACCTGGGGAAATCATGACGATCCTGGTGACCGGCGCGACCGGCAACGTCGGCCGAAACGTCGTAGACCTGTTGGTGCGGGCGGGGGCCGATGTCCGCGCGACCTCGCGCAACCCGGACGCGCTCGACCTGCCGCCCGAGGTCGACGTCCGCCGGGCGGACCTCAATGAGCCCGAGACGTTCGAGCAAGCCCTGCGGGGCGTGGAGAAACTCTTCCTGTACACCCAGCCGTCCGGAATCGAAGGGGTGCTGGAAGCCGCGAAGGCCGCCGGCGTCGGGCACGTCGTCCTGCTGTCGTCGCTGGCCGCCGCCGGGCGCGATCCGGACCACTGGATCGCGCGGTGGCACCTGGCCGAAGAGGCGGCGATCGAGCGGTCCGGGCTGGCGTGGACGTTCGTCCGGCCGGGTGCGTTCGCCGCGAACTCCCTGCAGTGGGCCGGGTTCGTCAAGAAGGGCGAGCCGGTGCCGATCCTCTACGCCCACTCCTACCTGTCCTCGATCCACGAACGGGACATCGCGGAAGTGAGCACGTGCGCGCTGCTGCAGGACGGCCACGCCGGCGCGAAGTACGGCATCACCGGGGGCGAGAGCATCACCCAGGCCGAGCAGCTCGCCCTGATCGGCCGGGCGATCGGCCGTGAGCTCGACTTCGTGGACCTCACCGGCGACGCCGCCCGGGCCGATTTCCAGGCCCGGATCGGTGGGCGCTTCGAAGAGCTGGTGGCGGAGGGAACGGTCGGCCGCGGGGACGCGTCGAGCATCATCGAGACGAGGATCCGCTACTACGAGGAAGCGCTCGACGGGCCCGAGGAGATCGACCCGACGGTCGAGAAAGTCCTGGGCAAGCCCCCGCGCACCTTCGCCGAGTGGGCGGAGGACCACAAGGCGGACTTCACGGACTAGTAGAGTGTCGCGCCTAACTTTTGGGATATAGGTGGCGGAGTTTGACGCGTGCGTCGTCGGTGGTGAACTGCCAGCGGACTTGGCGTTGCTCGGTGTTGATGGCGTGTTGCCAGGCGGCGAGTTCGGTGTTGAGGGTGTCGAGGTCGCTGATGCGGCGGTCGAGGCATTGCCGGGCCAGTGCGGAGAGTTCGATCTCGGCGATGTTGAGCCAGGACCCGTGTTTGGGGGTGTGGTGGATCTCGAGACGCTGGGCCAGGGCGAAGGCCTCACTGGGTTCGAAGGCCTCGTAGAGCGAGGCAATGCTGTGAGTGTTGAGGTTGTCCATCACCAGCACCACGGTCTCGGCGTCGGGGTAGTCCACGGTCAGTAGCTCTTTGACCTGCCTGGCCCAGTCGATCCGGGTCCGCTGGGCCAGGGCGTGCACGCGGCGCCACCCGCGCAGGGGCTCGGCCCACACAAAGATCGAACAGGTGCCGCATCGGACGTATTCGCTGTCCTGGCAAGCGTTGCGGCCCGGCCGGGCCGGAAGCGGGTCGCGGACGTGGCCGAGGAGCTGGAAGGGTTTCTCGTCCATGCACACGACCGGGCGGGCGGGGTCGTAGGGCCGAGCGTAGACCGCCAATACGTCCTCCATGCGGGCCGCGAACTCTGCGTCCGCCCGTGGCGGGATGTTCCAGCATTTCCTCAGATGAGGACGCAGTTCCGTTTTTTTAGAACCCGGCCGATGGTGGAGTGGTCCAGGCTGGGGATGTCCTCGGTGAGTTCGACGTGTTTCTCCAGCAACCGCAACGACCACCGGGCATGCCCCGCCGGCGGTGTCGAGCACGCCAAGGCGATCAGCCGGGCCTCCACCTCCCCGGTGACCGGGGAGGGCACCGGCGGAAGGTCACGCTTCTTGCGCGAGATCGTGGCAAGGACATCGCCGCCGGTCTCAGCGAATCGCTTGGCAACCAGCCGCAGCATCTCACCCGAAACCTCGAGCCGGGCCGCGATCACTTCCTTCGGATCGGGCTCGCCCACCGAGGTGTCCAGCGCGAGCAGCACCCGTGCCCGCCTGATCGCCGATGCCGGATGCACACCCGTGGTGGTCAGCCGGATCAACTCCTCACGATCCCGCGCCGACAACCTGACCGGCCGCTTCAACTCTGAAGGCACGACAACCATCCTCGTCCGGCAGGCGAAGGACCTGCCGGACAACACCTTCTCAGCCACAGGCACCACAGCTAAGCAGCGACACGCTACTAGGGCCGTTCAGCACCCCGCCGCCACCGGGCAATCCCGTACGTGGACCCATCGCGGGGTCCGCGCACCGCGCACACTGTCCATTGCGGACTTGAGAGAGCGGTTTCCGCAGGAAGTGTCCGGTGGCGGCGGGGTTTTTGCTGCGCGCGGCCTGGCCGGGCCGGTGCGCCGGGACGTCGAGGAATACCAAGTGTGAGGATGCGCGCCCGGCCGCCGCTTCACTAACGTTCCGACTCCGAGCCGCACCGACGCCGTTCCTCGCCGTGCGGATCGCCGGTATTCCCCGTGCCCGGAGGGTTCCCCGCATGACCGAGACCGTTGTGTTCCCGCAGGATCGCACCTGCCCCTACCAGCCCGCACCGGCCTACCTGCCGCTGGCCGACCGGAAGCCGCTCGCCCAGGTCGCGCTCTACGACGGCCGGCGCGTCTGGGCCATCACCAGCCGGGACGTGGCGCGCCGGCTGCTGATCGATCCCCGGATCTCCAGTGACCGCACCAATCCGGCGTGGCCGATGATGTTCGCGAGCATCGCCGCCACCGTCAGCGACGTCCAGCAGAAGGTGATGAAGATCGTCACCGCGCTGGTCGGCGTCGACGGCCCGGTGCACAACGCCCGGCGCAAGCTGCTGATCCCCAGCTTCACGACCCGTCGGATCAACGCCCTGCGCCCGCGGATCCAGGAGATCGTCGACCGGCAGCTGGACGAGCTGATCGCCGCCGGGCCGCCGGCGGATCTGATCCCCGCGTTCGCCGGGCCGGTGCCGGTGACCATCCTGTACCGGCTGATGGGCATCCCGGACAGCGATCACGAGTACTTCGAGAAGAAGTCCTTCCAGCTCGCGGCGGGTCCGGACGCCAACGGGGCGTACGACGAGCTCATGGCCTACATGGGCGAGCTGATCGCGCAGAGGCGGCGGAACCCCGGTGACACCGTCCTCGACGACCTCCTGGCCGAACGCGGCGCCAAGGGCGAAGTGGACGAAGAGCTGATCTCGACGCTGGTCCTGCAGGTGGCCGGCGGCCACGGCACCACCGGGACGATGATCTCGCTCAGCACGTTCGTCCTGCTCCAGAACCCGGACCGGCTTGCCGAACTGCGTGCCGACCCGTCGTTGCTGCCCATCGCCGTGGACGAGCTGCTGCGCGTACTGTCCATTCCGGACGGTGTTTCGCGGCTGGCCGTCGACGACATCGAGGTCGAGGGCGCCACCATCCGCAAGGGCGACGGCGTCTTCTTCATCACCTCGCTGATCAACCGCGACGAGGACGTCCACGAGGCGCCGGACACCCTCGGCTGGCACCGCGCCACGGCCCGGGACCACGTCTCGTTCGGGTTCGGCGCCCACCAGTGCCTCGGGCAGAACCTCGCGCGCGTCACGATGGAGATCGCCCTGGGCACGTTGCTCGAGCGCCTGCCCGGCCTGCGGCTCGCGGTTCCGGCCGAGGAGATCCCGTTCAACCCCACCGCGGGATTCCAGGTCCTGACCGAACTTCCGGTTGCCTGGTAGGAGAAGTGAACGACTCGCTCGACCGGCGCACGTTCCTCGCCGCCGCGGCGCTCGGTTCCGCGGGCGTCGTGGCGGGGGTGAACCTGCTCGGACCGGGTGCTCCGCGGACGGCGTCGGCGGCGACCACGCCACCGGCGTCTTCCGCGGCGCCGAACTTCGGGCTCACCAAGTTCCTCGACCCGCTGCGGATCCCGCCGGTGATCCAGGCGCATTCGCGGCGGAACGCCGGCGAGCTCACGATCACGATGACCACCGCGCGGACGCGGCTGCACTCCCAGCTGCCGGAAACCACGCTGTGGACCTACGAAGGCCAGTTCCCCGGCCCGACCGTCGAGGTGCGCAGCGGCAAGCGGCTGCGCGTGGCGTGGGCCAGCGAACTGCGCGGCACGGTCCCGCTCGTGGCGGTGCGGGCACCGTACGCGGTGCCGACGCCGGCGAACCGGCCCGGCTACCGCGCCGCGGACGGCAGCCTGCCCGCCGGGGTGGAGCTGGTCGAGGGCGTGGCCGAACTGCCGCCGTGGAACGTCGTGCACCTGCACGGCGCGCTGACGAACGCCGGCAACGACGGCTGGGCGCACAACGGGATTTCGCCGGGGCAGACGCAGCTCACCGAGTACCCGAACCGCCAGGCCGCCACCGCGCTCTGGTACCACGACCACGCGATGGCCGTGACGCGCTTCAACGTCCACTCCGGACTCGCGGGCCTGTACCTGCTCCGCGACGACGAGGAGGACCGGCTGCGGCTGCCCGGTGGTGACCACGAAATCCCGCTGATCCTCGCCGACCGCAATTTCGACACCGACCCGGCGACCGGCGCGCTCACCGGCCGGCTGCTGTTCAAGTTCCAGTACCTGCCCGGGTCCGGCACGACGGCGCCGGTGACCGGTCCGTTCACGCTCGTCAACGGCGGCATCTGGCCGCACCTGGACGTGGACGCGCGCT
This sequence comes from Amycolatopsis mediterranei, assembly GCF_026017845.1. Taxonomy (NCBI): domain Bacteria; kingdom Bacillati; phylum Actinomycetota; class Actinomycetes; order Pseudonocardiales; family Pseudonocardiaceae; genus Amycolatopsis; species Amycolatopsis mediterranei. The sequence continues at coordinate 7,344,516 of NZ_CP100416.1, read as the reverse complement.
GGTACCGCTTCCGGGCGCTCAACACGGCGAACGGCCGGTTCTTCCGCCTCGACCTGGTCGACGAGGCGGGCGTCGTGCACAACGACGCGGTCCGGATCGCGGGCACGGACGCGGGTTTGCTGCCCGGGCCGGCGGCGGTGCCGGCGGGCGGGCTGACCCTGACCCCGGGTGAGCGCGCCGACCTGCTGATCGACTTCAGCCGCTTTCCGGGGCAGCGCTTGCGGCTGGTCAACACGGGGGCCTCGATCGAGCCGGACATCATGGAGTTCCGCGTCGAGAGCCGGCGCCGCCCGGATCCGTTCCGGCCACCGGCCCGGCTGTCCGCTTCGTACGTCCGGCTGGCCGAGGGGGTGAACGTGCCGGCGGCTCACGACGAGGTGTTCGTGGCGACGACCCCGCCGGGGGTGGCCGGCCGCCCGCACCCGGAAATGTGGGAGCTGAAGGAGATCACCGATCCGGCGGAGGTGCCGGCGCGCTTCCCGGAGGAGGGCGTCATCCAGCTCACCGACCCGGTGCTGGGGCACGTGCGAACGTTCCGGAGGGTGGCGAGCCTGTTCGACGACGCGACGACGATCTTCATCGACCGTGGCCGCTGGGTGGTGTGGAACCTGATCCAGCTGGGCGGCGCCCCGCATCCGATGCACATCCACCTGGCCCGGTTCCAGTTGCTGACCAGACGCAAGTTCCCCGACCTGACGGCATTCGACACGACGGCGGCCGGCACCTCCCGCCCGCTACCCACTCCCACCGACGGTCCGGCGATCGAAGGGCACGAAGAGGGCTGGAAGGACACGTTCAACGTGTGGGCGGGGGAGTGGATCCGCGTGGCGGGCCGTTTCGAGGAGGCAACGGGCGAGTTCATGTACCACTGCCACATCCTCGACCACGAGGACGAGGGAATGATGCGCCCGTTCGTGGTCCACCCCCCGGAGATAGCCCGTTTCCACATGCACCCCAAATCCCCACCAGGCCACCCCATGCCCCACCACAACGGCCATTAGAAGCGGCCCGCCACACAGGCCGCGGCCCGAACGGCCGGCGGCAGCACGGACCGAAGGTGACGGCGAGGGTGCCCAGGGCGCGAACAAGAGGGTGCGAACCCGGGGCAACCACGGCGGGGAGAGCGAATCGGAGCGCTCCAACCCAAGGTTCTGCGCGGAGTCGCGACCGCGGGGCACAGCCCGAGGCGAACCAGACGGGAGTTCACGGCGCGAAGCAACCCAGACGGGGGTCCGGGGGCAGAGCCCGCCGGGCGGGGTCTGGGGGTTGCACCCCCAGAAGGAGGAACGAAACGAGCGAGCCCGGCGGAGGCGCGAAGCGCCGAGCCGGGCTCACGAGTGTAGGGCGGGCGGGGCTCGAACCCGCGGCCAAGGGATTATGAGTCCCCTGCTCTAACCAACTGAGCTACCGCCCCCTCGCCTCGGCGCGCCGAACCGGCCCGAGGTTTGCATGTGCACAGAACACTCAGTTCGCTTCAAGTTATCACAGCGGCCATCCGGGCAGATCCGGTAGGCCAAACAGGTTGAAGTGGCCGCCGAGCGGCGCAGGCTCGTTTAGGTTGCAAGGGCGTCACCGCTGACCGGAACGGCGGGAGGAAGCAATGGGCTCTGCCACCTCGTCTCCTTACCGGGCGACCCGGCTGGCGTTGCTGGTTGCGTTCACCGCGGGGGCCGGTTCGGGGTACCTCGCGCACGAGTACCGGGAGGTCGTCGTGGCGAACCCGGGGGTCATCGGCTTGACGCTGTTGCTCGTGTTCGCGGCCGGCGGTCTGATCCGCGTTGTCGCGCGGGCGTTGCGGCGCGCGGGCTCGCGTGTCGATGCCATTTTCGCGGAGGAGCTGGGAAACAAACCTTCGCCGCGCCCGCGTTGACGGAAAGCCTTGGCGGGCCGGGTGAAAACCGCGGATTTCGCCGACGGAGAACGCTTTCCCGGTCGGCCACCGAGCCCACCGTCCACAAGGGAATGACCCGCCCGCCGGTCAAGCCGGCACGAGCTCCTGCTCGGCGGCGTACCGGCGCGCCAGGGTGGCGCAGACGATCAGCTGGATCTGGTGGAACAGCATCAGCGGCAGCACGATCAGCCCCACCTGGGCGTGCCCGAACAGCACCGTCGCCATCGGCAGGCCGCTGGCCAGGCTCTTCTTCGACCCGCAGAACACGATCGTGATCCGGTCCGCGCGGGCGAAGCCCAGCAGGCGCGCGCCCCGGCCGGTCGCCGCCAGCACCGTCGCGAGCAGTGCGCAGCACACCACAACCAGCACCAGGAGGTGACCCAGGTCGAGCCGGTGCCAGATGCCCTCCGTCATGCCCGCGCTGAACGCCGTGTAGACCACCAAAAGGATCGAGCCGCGGTCGAGGAGTTTCAGCGGCGCCGCGTGGCGCGTGATCCAGCCGCCGATCCAGCGGCGCGCCAGCTGGCCCGCCACGAACGGCGCGAGCAGCTGCAGCACGATCCCGAGCACCGCCGATCCGTCGACGCCCGCGCCGTCGCCGGCCAATAGCAGGGCCACCAGCAGCGGCGTCAGCACGATGCCGGCCAGGTTGGACAGCGACGCGCTGCAGATCGCCGCCGCGACGTTGCCGCGGGCGATCGAGGTGAACGCGATCGACGACTGCACGGTCGAGGGCAGCACCGCCAGGAACAGCACGCCGGCTGCCAGCTGGGCCGGCAGGATCGACGGCGGCAGCAGGAACAGCGCCAGGCCGAGCAGCGGGAACAGGACGAACGTCGCCGCGAGCACCACCGCGTGCAGCCGCCAGTGCCGCAGCCCTTCGAGGGCTTCCTGGGTCGACAGCCGGGCGCCGTAGAGGAAGAACAGCAGGCCGACGGCGATCGTGGTGGCGACACCGAAGCCGCCGGCCACCGCGCCCGAAGCGGGCAGCAGGGTGGCGACGCCGACGGTGGCGAGGAGCGCGAGGACGAACGGGTCGAGGCGTAACCGGGACATGGATCTCCTTCCACGGCCATTTTCGGCGATCCGACGCTCATTCGGAACCCCGATGACCGGACTGACTGTCATCGCGAATCGCGATAAGCTCGCCCGGTGCTGGACCCCCGCCTGTGCCGTTCGTTCCTCGCCGTCGCCGAGACGCGCAGCTTCACCGCGGCCGCCCGGCGGCTGGGGGTCGGCCAGCCGACGGTCAGCCAGCACGTGCGGCGGCTCGAGCGCGACTCCGGCGGGCTGCTGTTCGCCCGCGACACCCACACCGTCGAGCTCACCGCGCGCGGGCAGGCGATGCTCGCGTTCGCGCAGACCGTCGTCGACACTGAAGAGCGCGCGGAGCGGCACTTCCGCGGCGCCGAACTGCGCGGCCGGGTGCGCTTCGGCGTCTCCGAGGACTTCGCGCTGGGCGAGCTGCCGGAGATCCTGCACCGGCTGCGCCGCAGTCACCCGCTGGTGGACGTCGAGCTGACCGTCGAGCTGTCGGACGTCCTGACCCGGCGGCTGCGGTCCGGGCAGCTCGACCTGGTGCTGGGCAAACGCCGCCCGGGCGCGCACCACGGCCGGTTGCTCTGGCGGGAGCCGCTGGTCTGGATCGGGTCGGCCGCCACCCTGCTGGAGCCGGGCCGGCCGGTGCCGCTGGTGCAGTACCCGATGCCGTCGATCACGCGGCAGCTGGCGGTGGAGTGCCTCGAGCGGGCCGGTCTCGAGTGGCGCGCGGCGTGCCAGACGTCGAGCCTCACCGGCCTGCGCGCCGCGGCGGCGGCCGGCCTGGGCGTCACCCTGCACGCGCGCAGCCTGATCCCGGCCGACCTGATCGAGCTCGACGGCCTGCCGGAGCCCGGCGACATCGAGTTCATGCTGCTGGCCCGGGAGTCGATGGAAGGCCCGGCGGCGGCACTCGCGGAATTCGTCCTGGAGCGCGTCCGGCGCTAAGTCTCTTCGCCGGTGAGCAGCCGGCGCAGGCGGCCCAAAGCGCGGTGCTGGGCCACGCGCACCGCCCCGGGCGTGGACCCGACCGCCGCGGCCGTCTCTTCCGCCGACAGCCCGACCACCACCCGCAGCACGACGATCTCCCGCTGCTTCGCGGGCAGGATGTCCAGCAGCCGGGCCAGCCGCTCGTTCAGCTCGAACCGCAGCGCACGCTGCTCCGGGCCGACGGACTCGCTGACGCCGTCGGGGACCTCCGGCACCGGGTCGGTGCGGTTGCGGGCCGCGGCGCGGTGGGCGTCGGCCACCTTGTGCTGGGCGATGCCGTAGACGAACGCCAGGAACGGGCGCCCCTGGTCGTGGTAGGACGGCAGTGCGGTGAGCACGGCGAGGCAGACCTCCTGGGCGACGTCGTCCGCCGAAGTGAACGAGCGCTCGTGCCGGCCGACGCGGGCCCGGCAGTAGCGCACCACCAGCGGCCGGACGGTGGCGAGCAGGCGCGCGATCGCGGTCTCGTCGCCGGCGATCGCGGCGGCGACCGGCTCGTCGTGGCGCCGCCAGTGCGGGGGGAACGTCTCCGGGGGCGGGGTCGCGGCGATCTCCCGGACCAGGGCCCGGCTGCGCACGCGCAGCAGGGCGCCCTCGACGTCGAGCCCGGCGCGCAGCGAGTCGTGCAGGGCGGCGTTGGACTCCCGCAGCTGCTCGGTGATCGCCCGATCCCCGTACTCGGTTGCCGGCATTTCCTTCACCTTTTCCTGTCCTGCTGGTCACCGGGCCTGGTGGCCCGGAGTCGCCTGAGGCGTTCGCGCACGTGGCGGAGGGTGGAGCGGACGGTCGCGGGGGCGATCCGGAGCGCCTCCGCGATCTGCGAGGGCGTGAACCCGTCGAGCGACCACGCCAGCACCATCCGCTGCTTGCCCGGGAGGGCGGCGAGCAGCTCGATGAGCCCCGCGTGCTGCTCGACCAGCTCGGCGAGCTCCTCGTCGTCCCGCGGATCGCCGGCCAGGGTCCAGTCCGCCCGCACGTCGCCCGCGGCGTCGATCAGCCGCCCGGCGACCCGGCGCACCCAGGCCCGCGGGTCCTCGACGATCGGCCACGCCTCCAGCGCGTGCAGCATCGCCTCGGCGGCGACGTCGCGGGCCGTCTCGACCTCGAACCCGGCTTTGCAGAGGAACGCCACGAGAGCCGGGAAGTCGGCGCGGAAGAACGCGTCGAACTCGTCATGACCGCACACGGAACCCCACCACCCCTCGCCCTCACAAGGACAGGTGCACTGAGGTGACCGCTACGTGTAACGATTAGATCAAGACTGCCCGGTAGGAGTAATGGACCGCGTTGCCTCGGTGACGGCTGGTGACGACGCCCGTGGGAGCGGTCGGTGACCGGCGCCGCCGGGCCCCGCGAACGGCGGGTTCCGGACGCGCGACAGACATGGTTTCGGCGGAACGCGTTTCGATCACTCCCGACCGGAAACCCGTAGCGGACAACGCGGAAGCGGACCGGCGCCGGCCGGCTCGAGGCCCTCGGCGGCCCGCGCACGTCGCCGATCGGGTGACGTGATCGACATCGAGATCCCCGGAAGAAAGGCGTACTCTCATGTGTTGCAGTCTTGGTTGCCCGGAGGGTGAGCCGGGGACCGAAGCCAAAACCCCCTTGACCCAGGCGGATACGCTCGCGCGCCCGCCGGGGTTAAGTCGGTTGACGCGCCCCAACAATGGGAAGCAGTAACAAGTAAGGAGGTGAACGAAGGAAATGGAAGCCACGATGACGGGCTGGGCGGAACTCGCGGCCTGCAAGGACGAGGACCCGGAACTGTTCTTCCCGATCTCCGAGGTCGGCCCCGGCGCCCGGCAGACGGCGCAGGCGAAGGCCGTGTGCGCGCGCTGCCCCGTGCGCGCCGAATGCCTCGGCTACGCGCTCGACAACGGCCTCGACCACGGCGTCTTCGGCGGCAGCACCGCGGACGAACGACGCCGGCTGGTGCGCACCGCACCACAGCGGCACCGAGCAGCCTGACCGCCGCCCGGTGACCTCTTCCCGGCGGCCTCGAGCACCAGCACCGAATCCGGAAGAAAACCGATTCCGGTCGTGTGCGCGCCCGGGTGGGTGATTCCCCGTGAATCGCCCACCCGGGCTTTCTTTGTGCGCGAAATCTATGCGCCGCTTTGCATCTTTCCCGGGGACCGGTGGTCATCGTGCTCTTCCGGCCACGTCTCCGGCAGGCCCCACGCCGCCGCCGTGACCGACTCGAACGCGGCCATCGCCGTGATCGACCCGCCCTCGATCGTGAGGAGGGTGACCCCGAACCACCGGTGATCGTGCTCATTCGGGCGTCGCAGGTAAGTGGCCACCGCGGGCTGGCGGTTGGCGCGCACGGGCAGCATCCGGAACCGTCCGACACAGTCCGGTGACGCCGGGTCCATCGACAGCGAAAGCGCCCGGATGATCGAAGCGCGGTTGCCGAACCACAGCGTGTACGGCGGCATGATCGCCTGGGCGTCTTCGTGCAGCAGCCGGGCGACCGCGGCCGGGTCACCGGCTTCGTACGCGGCGATGAACCGCTTGAGCAGCGCCGCTTCCTCGGCCGTCGGATCGCCGACCGTCCACTCTGCACGCCGCGCGGGCAACCGCTCACGCAACGTCGCGCGAGCCCGCTGGAGCGCGCTGTTCGCCGACGCCACGCTCGTCTCCAGCAGCGCCGCCGTCTCCTTCGCCGACCAGCCGAGCACGTCCCGCAGGATCAGCGTCGCCCGCTGGCGCGGCGGCAGGTACTGGACGGCGGCGAGGTAGGCGAGCTCGATGGTCTCCCGCTCGACCACGGCGGCGCCCGGATCGTCGGTTCCGCCGGGAGCCGCGCCGTCGAGCAGCCGGTCCGGGTACGGCTCGAGCCACGGCAGGTCGGCGGCCGCGATCGAGCCGGCCGGCTCCCCGGCCGGGCCGAGCTGGTCGGGCAGCACCCGCCGCGGACGGCGGGCGAGGACGTCGAGGCACGCGTTCGTGGCGATCCGGTAGAGCCAGGTGCGCACGCTCGCCCGGCCCTCGAACCCGTCGCGGCCCTTCCACGCGCGCAGGAACGTCTCCTGCGCGAGGTCTTCGGCGTCGGCCAGCGAACCGAGCATCCGGTAGCAGTGCACCTGGATCTCCCGGCGGTGCCGTTCGACGAGCGTCTCGAAATCCTGTGCGTGCCCCACCCCGGCACGCTAGCGCACCCGGGCTGGGAGAATGCGGCGGTGAGCGGAACGGTGCTGGTACTGGGCGGACGCAGCGAAATCGGGTTGGCCGTGGCGAAACGCCTGGTCAGCGGGGATGTGCGTCGATTCGTGCTGGCCGCACGGCCGGGGGCGGACCTGACCGCGGAGGTCGCCGCGCTGGGCGAGGCCGGCGCCGAGGCGGTGGAGACGGCCGAGTTCGACGCCGACGACCTCGCCGCGCACGGTCCCTTCCTGGAGAAGGTGGCAGCTGAGCACGGGCCGCTCGAGACCGTCGTGCTCGCCTTCGGCGTCCTCGGCGACCAGGCGCGCGCCGAACAGGACAGCGCCCACGCCGCCGCGATCGTGCACACCGACTACGTCGCCCAGGTCGGCGTGCTCACCCACGCCGCGAACCTGCTGCGCGCGCAGGGGCACGGCCGGCTCGTCGTGTTCTCCTCGGTGGCCGGGGTGCGGGTGCGCCGCGCGAACTACGTATACGGCTCGGCCAAAGCCGGCCTCGACGGCTTCGCGTGCGGGCTCGCCGACGCGCTGCACGGCTCCGGCGTCCACCTCCTGCTCGTCCGCCCCGGCTTCGTGATCGGCCGGATGACCGAAGGCATGACGCCGGCGCCGTTCTCCAGCACCCCGGACCAGGTGGCCGAGGCGACGGTCGCCGCGCTGCGCCGCGGCCGCGGGGTCGTCTGGGTGCCCGGACTGCTCCGTCCGGTCTTCTTCGCGATGCGCCTGCTGCCGCGCGCGATCTGGCGCAAACTGCCGCGGTGACGCGATAGGGTCGGCCGGTGTGGCCGGTGCCACAGCACATCGGCGTGCACACACCCCTACCGTGTGTGGCGAAACCGGCCCAGGGCCCGGAAACGGCTCGGCCGATCGGGCAGCGTCACAGCTTTCCGACAACTTTCTCAGCTGATTCCCAGCTAACGCGGTGATCCTCGAACAGGGGAACCATCGGCGGGAAGCAAGGGGAAAGACGTGCTGTTGTCGACGCGGGGGCGCCGGATCGGCGGCCGGGTCGCGCTCGGCGTCGTCTCCACGGTGGTGCTCGGCGCCACCGGCTACCTGTGGACGCAGCTGGGCGCCCTGGACGACGGCATCGTCACCGCCGACGTCATCCCGCCGGCGGCGCAGGTCGACACCGACGACACCCCGCCGGGCGAGCCGCTGAAGGTCGCCCAGAACCTCCTGCTCGTCGGGATCGACGCCCGTACCGACGCGTACGGCAACCCGTTGCCACAGAACGTGCTCGACGCGCTCCACGCCGGCGGCGGCGACGACGGCGGCGACACCACCGACACGATGATCGTGGTCCACATCCCGGCGGGCGGCGCCGCGGCCACCGCGATCTCGATCCCGCGCGATTCCTATGTGGACATCGCGGGCGGGTACGGCAAACACAAGATCAACTCGGCGTACAGCCGCGGCAAGAACGCCGCGATGTCCGGGCTGCGCGCCCACGGGCTCGCCGGCGCGCAGCTGGAGGTGGCGGCGAACGAGGCGGGCGCGAAGACGGCGATCCAGACGGTGGAGAAGTTCACCGGGCTGACGATCAACCACTACGCGGCGATCAACCTCGCGGGCTTCGACGCGCTGTCGCAGGCCGTCGGCGGCGTCGAGGTCTGCCTCAAGGCGCCGGTGCACGACACCTACTCCGGCGCGGACTTCGCGGCCGGCCCGCAGACGCTGTCCGGGGCGCAGGCGCTCGCCTTCGTCCGGCAGCGCCACGGGCTGCTCAACGGCGACCTCGACCGCATCGCGCGGCAGCAGGCGTTCCTGTCGGGCATGGCGAAGAAGGTGCTGAGCGCGGGCACGTTCACCGACCCGGCGAAGCTGAGTTCGCTGGTCGGCGCGGTGCAGGGCTCGGTGGTGCTGGACAAGGACTGGGACATCCTGAGTTTCGCCCAGCAGCTGCGGGGGATGACCTCGGGGGCGATCGCCTTCGCCACCATCCCGGTGCAGAGCCTGTCGCTGCAGACGCCGTCGGACGGTGACGCGGTCAAGGTCGACCCGGCGCAGGTCCAGCAGTTCGTCCGCACGGCGATCAGCACCGCCGCGGTCCAGGCCGCCGGCGACGACACGACCGGCGACGTGAAGCCGGTGGCCGCCACCGGCACGAAGGCACCGGCGCCGGGCACTTCGGCTACTTCGGGTACTTCGGACGCGAAACAGCCGGCGACCAGTACGGCCGCCGGCTGCGTGAACTGAGTGCTCAGACGAACGCGCTCTGTCCGGTGATCGCCTTGCCGACGATCAGGGTGTTCATCTCGCGCGTGCCCTCGAAGGAGTAGATCGCCTCGGCGTCGGCGAAGAACCGCGCCACGTCGTACTCGAGCACGATCCCGTTGCCGCCGAAGATCTCCCGGCTCCAGGCGACGACCTCGCGCATCCGCGCGGTGACGAACGCCTTGGCCAGCGAGGAGTGCTCGTCCTGGAAGATCCCCGCGTCCTGCAGGCGGGCGAGCTGCACCAGCATGCCCCAGGAGGCGGTGATGTTGCCGAGGCTCTTGACGAGCAGGTCCTGCACCAGCTGGAAGCGGGCGATCGGCCGGCCGAACTGCGTGCGCTCCTTGGCGTAGTCCAGCGCGAGCTCGTAGGCGCCGATCATCACGCCCAGCGCCTGCCAGGCCACACCGCCGCGGGTGGCGCGCAGGATCTCGGCGACGTCGCGGAAGGAGTTGATGCCCTGCAGGCGGTTCTCTTCCGGAACGCGGACGTCGGTCAGGGTGATTTCGGCGTTTTCGACGATCCGGAACGCCGTCTTGCCCTGGATCTTCTCCGCCACGAAGCCCGGCGTGCCCTTCTCGACGACGAACCCCTTGACGTGGTTGTCGTCGAGGTCCCGGGCCCACACCACGACGTAGTCGGCGAAAGTCGCGTTGCCGATCCACTTCTTGGCGCCGTTGAGGATCCAGCTGTCACCGTCTCGCTTGGCCGTGGTGCGCATGCCACCGGCGACGTCGGAGCCGCCGAGCGGTTCGGTCATCGCGAACGCGCCGATCTTGTCCATCGCGGCCATTTCCGGGAGCCAGCGGTCGCGCTGCTCCTGGCTGCCGCCGCTCGCGATCGAGTACATCGCGAGTCCGTTGTGGACACCGAAGAACGTCGCCACCGAAGCGTCCGTGCGGCTCATCTCCATCGCCATCATGCCGGTGAGCAGGTGGCTGACCGCCGGCTTGTGCTCGCCGTAGCCCTCGTAGGGCAGGCCCGCCAGGCCCGACTCCCGGAACATCCCGATCAGTTCCTTCGGGAAGGTGCCGGCTTCCCAGTTCTCGTTCACCAGCGGCTTGACGTCGGTGCGCATGAACTCGCGCGCCTTGACGAGCAGCTTGCGCTCGTCGTCGCCCAGCAGCGTTTCGAAGTTGTAGAAGTCGGCGGTCAGCTGGCCTTCGAGTGCTTCCATGGTCATGTCAGTTCTCCTCCACTGCGTTCAACACTGCGAGCTGCTTGCGGTCGCGCGTCTCGGCGAGTTCCGAGTACGTGGAGGAGCCGTAAGCCGTTTCGACAGCTTCGATGAGCTGTTCCTGCTCTTCGGGGCTCTGGCTGGGGTTGCCCAGCCCGGCCCACATCTTCTTCATGGACTTGCCGATGTGCTCGGCCATGTGCCGGTAGCCACCCGGGCCACCGCCGAGGTGCGAGCCGAGGAACGGCCCGACCGTGGCCCAGCGGATGCCGAGCGAATTCGTGATCACCTTGTCGAGGTCCTCGGGGGTGACGACACCCTGCTCGACGAGGTAGATCGCCTCGCGGCTCAGCGCGTTCTGCAGCCGGTTGCCGACGAAGCCGGGGATCTCCTTGCGCTCCACGACCGGCGTGCGGCCGAGGAAGGTGTAGAAGCCGACGGCCCTCCGCACGGACTCTTCGCTGGTGCGCTCGCCGGGAACGACCTCGACCAGCGGGATCAGGTGCGGGGGGTTGAACGGGTGTCCGATGAGGACCCGGCTCGCGTCGGCCAGGTCGCCGGTGAACGCCGTCGACGGGATGGCGCTCGACGAGCTCAGCAGCAGCGCGTGCTTCGGCGCTTCCTCGAGGAGGGTCTTGAACAGGTCCTTTTTGAACTCGACGTTCTCGGGACCGTTCTCCTGCACGACGTCGGCGTCCCGGACCGCCTCGGCGACGTCGCCGGCGAGGATGACCCGGTCGGCCAGCCCGGTGACGTCGAGGCCGCGGGCGGCCAGGTGCGGGGTGAACTCCTCGAGAGCCTTCAGGACCGCGTCGGCGAGGTCGGGGCGGGGGTCGCTCACCCGGACGGTCAGGCCGTGGCCGGCGAACAGTGCCGTCCAGGACAGGCCGATGGTGCCGGCGCCGATGACGGCCGCGGTGCGGAATTCCTTCATGACCGCACTCCCTTCAGGTAGTCGAAGACCGGCTTGACCGGGGCGAGCGTCAGGTCGGTGCGGATGTGACTCGCGGAAACGACCTCCAGCACCGGCAGGTCGGCCAGCGGGGCCAGGACGTGCTGGAACAGCTGCAGCCGGGCCGGGGCGGTGTAGGCCTCCTTGACCACGACGTCGGTGATCTCGGTGCGGACCAGCTCCTGCACGCGCGGGGCGCCGTCGTAGCCGGGGATCGTCTTGAGCATGAACGTCGGGACGGTGATCTGGCGTTCGGCCTCGCGGACGTCCAGGGCGTGGTGCTTGTAGCCCATGGTCGCCGTGGCGACCCGCAGCGTCCCGTAGTCCAGCGTGCCGACGAGCACACCGTTGTCGACATAGAGCTTCGGGCTGCCGGCGGTCTTGGGGTAGGCGCTGACCTCACGCCCGGACGCGGTGGCCGGGAAGTTGTCGAGGTACATCGCGTGCAGGTACTCGCCGCGCTCGCCGTCGAAGCTGACCTCGATCGCCTGGCCGGACTCGGTGTAGGGGCCGTAGCCGGAGACGTCGCCCATCTTCATGACTTCGAAGCGCACCAACGGTTCCTCGACCTGCAGCGGCTCCGGCACGACCGCGCGCAGGGCGTCGGCGTCGGTGCGGTAGACGATGTTGAGGTACTCGCGGTCGGTGAACCTCGGGACCACGGGCGCGAACGCCGGGGCGGTCAGCGGGGTCGTCACGTGCTGCCGGACTTCTTCGATCTTCATTCGCCTGTCCACTTCGGAGCGCGGCGCTCGGCGAAGGCGGTCATGCCCTCGCGGACGTCGTTGGACTGCATCAGCTTTTTGGTCTCTTCGCGTTGCACGGCAAAGGCTTCGGCCTCCGAGCCGCGCACGATCTTCTTGACGGCGGCAAGCGCGAGGGGTGCGTTCTCCGCCAGCTTCTCGGCGAGGCCGACGGCGACCGCGGCGGCGTCGCCGTCGGCGGTCACGCGGTTGACCAGGCCGAGCTCGCCGGCGCGGCGGCCGGTGACGGGCTCGCCGGTGAGCAGGAACTCCATCGCGAGGTGGTGCGGGATCCGCTTCGGCAGCCGGATCACGCCGCCGCCCGCGGCGATCAGGCCGCGCTTGACCTCGGGCAGGCCGAACTGCGCGGTTTCCCCGGCGACGATCAGGTCGCAGCCCAGTGCCAGTTCGAACCCGCCGCCCATGGCGAACCCTTCGACGGCGGCGATCAGCGGCTTGGTCAGCTCGGCTTCGGTCAGGCCCCCGAACCCGCGGCCGCGGATCTCCGGGGACTCGCCCTTGAGTGCGGCCTTGAGGTCCATGCCGGCGCTGAAGGTGTTCTCCGCGCCGGTCAGGACACCCGCCCGGAGGGTGGGGTCGCTCTCGAGTTCGTCGAGGGCGGCGGCCAGCCCGGCCGCGACCGCGGCGTTGACCGCGTTGCGGGCCTGGGGCCGGTCGATGGTGATCAGCAGGGTGCTGCCGATCCGTTCGGTGCGTACTTCGGTCATGACTTGCTTCTTTCAGAGTTCCGCGAGGACTTCGGCGGTGTCCTGGCCGGCCAGCGGGGCCAGGCGGCGGATCGAGCCGGGCGTCGCGGAGAACTTCACCGGGATGCCGACCGTGCGGATGGTGCCCTCGCTCGGGTGCTCGACGGTGTCGAGCAGGTGGCCGTCGCGGACGTACGGGTCCTCGTGGGCGTGGTCCAGTTCCAGTGCCGGAGCCATCGGGATGCTGTGCTTGGCGCACACCTCGGCCCACTCCTCGGTGGTCAGCGCCGGGGCGCACACCGCGATCTGCTCGCTCAGCCACTCGTTGTCGGCCCGGTTGATGGCATCGCCGTTCACGCGCGGGTCGGCGGCGAGGTCGGGGCGCCCGGCCGCGGCGAAGAAGTCGCGGAAGTTCTGCGGGTTGTAGGGGATGACGCAGGCGAGGCCGTCCTTGGTGCGGACCGCGGCGTGGCCCTTCGTCATCGACAGCGCGAACCCGGTGGGGCCGGTGGCCGGCTCGTAGGTGTGCCCGGCGAGGTGTTCGACGAGGTTGAACGCGATGAGCGTGTCGGTCATCGGGATCTCGACCTGCTGGCCCTGGCCGGTCTTGTCGCGGTGCACCAGCGCGGCGAGCACGCTGTAGGCGATGGTCAGCGACGAGACCTTGTCGCCGATGATCGTCGGCAGGTAGACCGGCTCGCCGAGCGCGCGGTTGGCCACGTCGACCAGGCCGGAGGAGGCCTGCACGGTCTCGTCGTAGGCGGCGTTCCCGGCGCGGTCGGAGTCGCTGCGGAAGCCCTGCGCGTGGGCGTAGACCAGCCGCGGGTTGCGCGCGGCGACGTCGGCGTAGTTCAGGCCGAGCCGGGCCAGCGCGCCGGGGCGCATGTTGGTGATCAGCACGTCGGCCGTGTCGATCAGCTTGAGGGCCTGCTCGCGCTCGGTCTCGTCCTTGAGGTTGAGGGCCACGCTGCGCTTGTTGCGGTTGACGTTGAGGTTCAGCGCGGTCATGCCCGGCGTGGTGCGGTACTCGCCCACCCGCACGGTGTCCGCGGGGGACTCGATCTTGATCACGTCGGCGCCCAGGTCGCCGAGGATCTGCGCCGCGTACGGGCCCATGACCACGGTCGAGAGGTCGATCACGCGCACGCCGTCCAGAGGTCCGGTCGTCATCTTTTCGTCCTTTCGCGCCTTGCTGCTTCGCTCTACTTACGAACGTAGGCGCGTCCGGCATGAAAGGGAATGATCATGATACGAACAATGGTATGACTCTGGTGGTCATACCATTCTGTTAGCTGCTGAGCGGTTCGGCGAAGATCTCTTTCGCGGCGTCGACGAGGTCGCGCAGGTCGCCGTCGGTGCGGTCGCGCCGCCAGAGGAGGCCGGTGTCCAGCTGGGGGCGGAAATCCGTGAAGGGCAGCACGGTGACGTTGTCGAGCCGGTAGCCGTGCATCGGGCTCTTGGCGTCGAGCATGGAAATGGAAAAGGCTTCACCGCTGGAGATGATTTCCGACGTCCCGCCGTAACCGGTGTTGGTCAGTCGGATGCGTTTCTTGACACCCAATTCGTTCAATTGGTGGTCCAGCTGGTCGAAATAGGCGGGGACGATTTCACCTGGTGAGGCGACGTACGGGAATTCGGCGAGCTCGGCCAGGCTGACCGAGTCCCGGCCGGCGAACAGGTCGGCGGGCACGACGGCACCGAGCCGTTCGCTCATCACGGGCAGCTGTTCCAGCGCGGGATCGGCGACCGGCAGCCGGGCGAGGGTGAGCGCGAGCTTCCCGTCGTGCACGCCCTGCACGAGGTCGGCGGTGGTGCCGGGCCAGCGTTTGAGCTCGTAGCTTTGTTTCACCCGCTCGGCGAGAGCCTTGACCCGGTCCCGCAGATCGGGGTGCACGCCGGCGGGCATGCCGAGGAAGACGGTGCTGCGCTGCGGCTTGGTGGCTTCTGCGAGCTTCCACGGAATGGCGCTGACCTGCTCGAGAACGTCCCGCGCGAGCGGCAGCAGCGCGGCCCCGGCGTCGGTGAGCGTGACGTGGTGGGTGCTGCGGTCGAACAGCTGCTGCCCGAGTTCGTGCTCGAGGTCCTTGATCCGCTGGCTGAGCGGGGAGGCGGCCATGTGCAGCTTCCGCGCGGCCGCGGAAAAGTTCAGTTCCTCGGCGACCGCGACGAAGTAGCGCAGGTGCAGCATCTCCATCCCCCGACCCTAACCACCCGACCCGACCCCCCAGGCACGCAACCCGACCCCAGTTGCGCGAGTTGCCCCTCCAGTCACGCGTGTCGACCGTCCGCGCAGGCGAGTCGACCCTCCCGCCGAGTTCCCCCGGGTCCGGATCACCGGGCCGGGAAGATCTCCAGATCACTCCGGCCGGCCTCGGTGAAGGCCGCGACGGCGGTGCGCAGCTTTTCCCGGGCTTCGTCGTAGTCCCGGGCGAACCGCTGGTCGATGGCGCCCTGGTGGCCGGGTTTGCTCGACGTCCGGATGGTCGTGGCGAGGTCGGTGAGTTCCGTGGCCGCGCGGACCACTTCGGACACCGCGCGGCCCAGGGGTTCCGGGGCGAAGAACGCGACCTGGTGACTCCGTCCGACGAGGCGGTCGAGGTGACGTTGCCGGTCCTCCGGGGTGGTTGCCCAAAGCGGGGCGGTCACGATCTCGTACGCGCACCCGATGAAGTCGGGGTACAGCTTTTCCTTGTGCTCGCGGGAGAGCCGGCGTTGCTCGATCCGGCGCTCGGCCCGCTTCGGGAGCAGCGTCGCCAGCGCGGCCGTGAGGGCGGTGAGCAGGCCGGTGGCCAAGGCGAACACGCCGCTTCCCCACCAGGGCGTCGTCGAGGTCATCGGCCGACTTTATCCGGTCGGCGGGTGACGGAAATCCGCGAAACGGTGGCGAAAGGGCGGTGCCCGGTGAACACCGGGCACCGCCGCCGCGTCCTAACACCACCACCAGTTGCACCACCACCAGCTGGGCGGGGCGCTTTCGGCACCGGACAGTCGCAGGCGGGCGCACGCGGCTTGTGAAGAATCTTTCACTTTTTGCCTTGAGCCTTTCGTTGGAATGGGGCGGCCGGAAGGCCCGTGGGGTGCCGCTCCGACAATAGGGATTGCTCCCGGCCGAGCGAACGTTAAGGGTCGCTTCGGAAGAAGGCAAGCCCGTGGGCGAGATCGACGTCGATGGCCCCGAACGTGTGATCTTTACCGGCGCTGTCTACCAGCGCGGACGACGTGAGCGCCGGGGTGCGCGCGAAAAATCACCCGTTATGGTGACGGCGAGGCGCCGATGGCGGGGCCGGCAGGGACACCGTGTCCTCGTCGGAAATCCGGGCTTCGGGGATCTCCGCCGCCGGCGAAGAATCCGCCAGGAGCCGCTCGATCTGTTCGGCCTTCGCCCGGCGCCCCCGGTCCCGGTAGAGGTGGGCGGCGCGCTGCCACGCTACCCGCGCCTCGTCGGGTTCGCCGCGGCCGGCCAGGACGTGGCCGAGCGTGGTGAACGCGCGTGCCTCGGCCGTCGCGGTGTGGGCGCGCGAGGCCAGTTCCACGGCGTCGCGGGCGAAGGTGAGCGCTTCGTCGTGACGGCCTTCGGCGGAGGCGAGGTGGGCGCGCACCGCGGCGAGCTTCATGGTGGCGACCAGGTCGCGCACGCCTGCCGAAAGCTGGAAGGCCTGGCGGCAGTGGGTGTGGGCCGGTCCGAACTCACCCTGCTGCCGGTGGAGGTCGGTCAGTTCCGTGCGTGTGGCCAGCTGGCCGGCTTCGTCGCCGATCAACGTGCGCAGGTGCAGCGCCCGGTGGAAGTGGTGCAGGGCGTGCCGGCCCCGGCCGAGCTCGACGAGCGTCTTCCCGAGGTCGTGGCTGGCCGTCGCCTGCCGTTCCGCGTCCCCGGCGGCGCGGGCGTCTTCGAGGCATCGCTCGAACAGCCGCACGGCCTCGGGCAGTTTCCCGGCGTGCCGGCTGAACCGGGCCATGTTGAGCCGGACGGTCAGGCTGCCGACCGGCATTTCGTGCGTCGTCGCCAGGTGCAGTGCCTGCTCCAGGTAGGCCTTGCCGGCCGCGTCGTGGCCGGCGAGGAGGCTCACGTAGCCGAGGTCGTTCAGGGTCGACGCTTCCGCGGTGTGATCGCCGAGCGCGGCCGCCGAGCGGGCGGCCAGCGACAAGCCGGCGATGATGTCGTCGTAGAACCCGAACCGGTTCAGGATGCCCCCGGTGACGTGCGGCAACCGCCACGCGTAGTGGTGCAGTCCGTGTTCGGCGGCGTAGGAGCACATGGCGTTGAGGTTCGCCCGTTCCCGCAGGCACCAGCGGATCGCGCCGATCGGGTCGGTGAACCGGGTCGGCGTGCAGCCCGGTTCGGCCGGCGGCATCGGCGGCACGAGCTTGTGCGGGTACACGACCCGGTTGGCGTTGTGGGCGGTGTACAGGTAGTAGGAGGCCATCCGCCGGCGGGCGTCGTCGGCCTGCGGGCCTTCGGTGACCAAGGTCCGGGCGAAGTGGTGGAACAGGTCGTGGATGCGGTAGCGGTCGCCGTCGTTCGGCTGCTGGACGAGGTGCGCGGAAACGAGCACGTCCAGCGCGCGTCTCCCGGCCGCGACTTCGACGCCCGCCGCTGCGGCGAGGACGTCCGCGCCCACCTCGAGGCCGGGGTGGAGGCCGAAGAGGCGGAACGTTTCCTGCGCCGAAGGGTCGAGGCCGTGGTAGGACCAGGAGAAGGCGGACAGCAGGTTGCTCGCCTCGCCGTCGCCGTCGTCGCCGATCGTCAGCAGGAGGGCGGGGTCGCGCAACTGGTCGACCAGAGTGCGGAGCCGGTTGCCGGCTCGCGTGGCTGCGCGTTCGGCGACGATCGTCAACGCCAGGGGGATGCCTCCGCACAGCCGCGCGAGGTTGGCGAGGACGTCAGGCTCGCGGTCGAGCCGCGTGCCCAGCCGCCGGTCGAGCAGTTCGACGGCGGAGTCGGACGACAGCGGCTCCAGGGTGAGCACCGGGCAGTGGTGCCGGCGGGCCAGCTGCGTCAGGCGTTGCCGTGACGTGATGATCACCGCGCAGTCGGCGAGGATCCGGAGCAGCGGTTCGATGTGCGCGGTGTCCTGGGCGTTGTCCAGGACGATCAGCATGGGGCGGTCGCAGAGCAGCCCGCGCAGCCGCGTGGCGCGGGCGGCGGCGCCGACGATGCGGTCGACCGGGTAGCCCAGTGCCGACAGGAGGTTGTCGACGACGTCGGCGGATTCGACCCGCGGGGCGGGGCCCACCCCGTGCAGGTCGAGCAGGGCGACCCCGCCCGGGAACCGGTCCGCGGCCCGGTGCGCCCACCAGACGGCGGTGCTGGTCTTCCCGACGCCGGGCGGTCCGGTCAGCGTGACGACGGCGGGGGTGAACGCCGCCGGAGCGGGGCAGATGGCGGCGTCGAGCCGGGCCAGGACATCGGTCCGGCCGGTGAAGTGCCCGACGTCGCGGGGGAGTTCGCGCAGCGGTGTGGCGGCGTGGTGGGTCGTCAAGACGGTCTCGACGTCGTCGGCCGCGTCGACCAGCAGCCGTTCGGGCGTGCGGAGGTGCTCGTTCAAGGCCCGCAGATCGTCGGCCGCCTGCACGTCGTGGTCCTGGCGAAACTTCCGGTACATCTCGATGAAGTATTCGTCCCGCGATCGGTAGCGGCCGAGACCGGTCAGCGCCTGCAGCCGCAGCTTCGCGAACCACAGTTCCGCCGAGTAGGGGTCGCCCAGCTCGTCGAGGTGCCGCAACGCCTCCGCCGGCTTGCCGACGGCCAGCAACTCGGCCAGGAGAAAGGTGTTGGCGGGAATCCAATCGTTGTCCGTGACCGAGTTCCGCCAGTTCTCCGCCGGTGGGGAAGTGATTCCCGCCAGTGGTTCATCCCGCCACAGATCCAGCGCCGCGTGCGCCGCTTCGCAGGCGGCTTGGTGGTCGCCGGCGTCACTGACTTCGTGCGCGCGGCGCATCGCCTGCCGGAAGGCCTGGTAGTCGATCAGCTCGGGGTCGACTTCGAGGCGGTAGCCGCCGTTGCTCGCGACGATCTTCGCCGGGGCGTCGGCGGTGTCCAGCGCCTGCCGGATCCGGCCGGTGCACTTGTACAGTGCCCCCTTGGGGGCTCGGGGGTGCTCTTCGTCGTCGTTCCAGGCCCAGCCGACCAGGTAGTCGATCGACAGGCGACGGCCCGGATGGGTCAGCAGGGCCGACAGGATGTTGCGCTCCCGCCGGTGAGACCATTTCACGGTCAGGTTCCCGTGCATTCGCATCGTTGTCTGCCCGAGAATCCCGAACGCGATCTCCATTCTGCTTCCCCTCTCCGCAGAAGCGGCCCACCTCCGCTTCGTCGTCATTGATTTTCGCATCTGTGTGGCCGTAAAGCCAGGTAGAAGCCCATTGGACAGAATGTGCACGAACGGGGATGATCCATTGTCAGTTTTTTGTCCAGGTGTCGGCCGTGGTTTGTCCGAGCCGTATTGCACCCTCGGTTCCGTCAGTGCGACGAATAGGGGAGGGTGCGTGGAGATGGACCGATGGATTCGTGGCCCGATCGGCGCGGGAGCCGAGTTGCGGGTGACCCGGCCCGGCTGCCGGACGGCCTTGGTGGTGGTGCCGACGATGACCGCGGGGACGCGGTTGCTCGACCTGGTCCCGCTCTTGGAGACCGATCACCGGGTGCAGGCGGTGTTCACCGTTCCCCACACCCACGACAGCTGGCACGGCGTCGAGGAGTTCGTGCGTGCTCAGCACGGCTTGGTGCTGCCGTGGCAGCAGGTGCTCCAGCACCGGTTCGACCTCGTCCTCGCCGCCAGCCACCGTCACCTCGAGGAGCTGCACGGGCCGATCCTCCTGGTCGGCCACGGGGCCGGCACGGCCAAGTCGTACCGCTACAGCCGGAAGGCCGGGCCGGCGACGATTCCCGCCACCGGTCTCGACCGCGACCTGCTCGTCTACCGCGGCCGGATCCTGCCTTCGGTCCTGGCCCTCAGCACCGACGCGGAACTGGACGCCGTGCGCCGCCGGTGCCCCGAAGTGGTCTTGCGCGCGGTGGTCGCGGGGGACATCTGCGTGGACCGGATGCACGCCAGCGCGTTCCTACGGGAACGGTTCCGCGACCGCCTGGCCATCGCCCCGGACCGCCGGCTGGTCACGCTCAGCTCGACCTGGTCCGCCGACTCGTCGTTCGGCCGGCTGCCGAAGCTGGCCCGGGAGGTGCTCGACGCGTTGCCGTCGAACCGCTACACCGTCGCGGCGGTGCTGCACCCCAACGTCTGGGCCGTGCACGGCAAGCGCCAGGTGGCCGCCTGGCTTTCCGACTGCGTCCGCGACGGGCTGGCGCTGATCCCGCCGGAGGCCGGCTGGCCGGCGACCATGATCGCGTCCGACTGGGTGATCGGCGACCACGGGTCGACCACGGCGTACGCGGCGGCGATCGGCTGCCCGGTCACGCTCGCCGCGCACCCCGGCCCCGCGTTGCGGAAGGGCAGTCTCGCGGACCTGGTTCGCCGGCACGCGCCGCAGCTCCGGGAGGACCAGCCGCTCGCCGCCCAGGAGGTCCGGGCGATCGAGGCGAGCGACCGCCTCGGCTCGGTGGTTTCCGCCGCGATCTCCTCGCGACCGGGCGAAGCGGCGGCGATCCTGCGCAGTTCGATGTACCGGCTGATGGAGCTTCCCGAGCCACCCGGCCGGGCCGAACCCGCGCTCCTGCCCGCGCCAGTGCCGTGGGCGGTGGCGCCGTGACCGCATCCGGGTCCGCCGCTGGCCCACTGCCCGCGGGCGGCCTCGTGGTCGTGGTCCGCGCCCGATCGGACGTCCCCGGCGTCCTGCGGATTCGGCTCGAACACCACCGGAAAACGGTGGCCGACGTCCTGGCCGTCGTGGCCGACCGGGCGCCGTGCGCCTGGCGGCCCTGCGCTGACGTGGTGTTCTGCCCGGACGGCGGTTCCGCGGCGCACGCCGACGAGCTGATCTCGGAGGCGCTGGCCGAACACCCGGGGGCCGAGGCGGCGGTGTGCGCCTTTCCCCGCGGCTGCGCGATCGGGGTGCCGGGAACGGCGGCCCGGCGCTGGTACCGGCGGTCTTCGGCCCCCGGTGCCTGGGAGCGGCGGACGCGGTCAGTCGCCGCCGGCGACGGGCAGTTCGGCCGCTCGTGGATCTCCGATGGAGGCGTACAGGGCGCGAGCCTCGGCGAGGTGGTGGCGAGCTTCCTGGTCACGGCCTCGGTCTCGCTCGAACTGCCCGAGCGCGGTCAGTAGTTCCGCGGTGTAGTACGGGGAATCCAGGCGCCGGACGACCTCGAGCCCGGCCGACAACAGCCGTTCCGCGGCGTGGTGTTCGCCTTGGCGCGCTCGGATCGAAGCGAGCGCCATGACGGCGCGGGCGTGCTGGTTCGCGTCGCCGAGTTCGCTCATCGCCCGGGCGGCGGCCTCCAGTTCGGCGATCGCTTCGGGGGTCCGGCCCAGCTCGGCCAGGACTTCGCCGCAGCGACGCCGGCCCAGCGCGACCCCGCGGTCGTTGCCGAGCCCGGCTTGGAGGGCGACCGCTTGCCGGTAGAAGCCGAGGGCCTCGCTCAGGGTGCCCCGCCCGCGCGCGGCCCGGCCCAGCTGGGAGAGGGCCGTCGCGCGAGTCTGGTCGTCTCCGGCCTGCTCGCCCAGGCGCAGGGCGGCCAGGTTTTCCGTGACGGCTTCGTCGTACCGGTGGAGCTTGGCGTAGGCGAACCCCAGCTGCGCCCGCAGCCGGGCCTCGACCAAGGGCCGGTCACATCGCTGCGCCGCCGCGACACCGGTCACGCTCATCGACAGCCAGGACTCGTAGTCGCGATGGTGCAGGAAGTAGCCCCATGAAGCTTCGCAGAACTGCCAGACCTCGTCGTCCCACCGGTTCCGGGCCGCCTCGGCGAAGGTGGCCCGGAGCGTGGGAAGCTCCCGCCGCCACCACGCGACCGCGGCGGCCCGGTCGCCGAACGGCGGCCGGGACGAGGACGAACGGGCGAACCGCGGCCGGTGCGGGTGGATGAGGTCGTCGGCGTGCTGGGCGCGGGCCAGGTACCAGCGCGCGAAGCCCCGAGCGATGGCCTCCCGGTCGGCCGCCGGGTCCTCCCGCTCCGCCCGGACGCGGGCGTCCCGGCGCAGCAGCTCGTGCTGCTTCACCCGGTCGTCCGGGGCATCGGCCAGCAGGTTGGCGTCGAAGAGGGTCTCGACGTCGTCTTCGACCCGGTCGATCGGCGAATCGAGCACCGCGGCCAGCACCTCGATCGCCACCTCCGGCCCGGGGTGCAGGCCGCACACCCGATACAGGCGGGCGGCGCCGCCGGGCAGATCGGCGTAGGTGACGTCGAACACCGCTTGGACGTCCTGGATGTCTTCCGGGAGCCCGTTCGCTTCGCGGAGGTACCGGGCGTAGGTCCGGGCTTCCCGCTCGAGCCGCCTGAGCGGCCGTGCCCGCAGCCGGGCGGCCACCACGCCGAGGGCCAGCGGCAGGCCGCCGCACGTCGCGATGATGCTCCCGGCCGCGGCGGGTTCGGCGGCCAGCCGCTCCGCCCCGATCGCCGTGTCGAGCAACCGGGCCGACGCCCCCGGGCCGAGCGGCTCGAGGTCGACCAGCGTGGCGTCGTCGATCCCGAGGCCGGCCAGCCGACGGCGGCTGGTCACCAGGACCACGACGGAGGGCGCCGCCGGCAGGAGCACCCGGACCTGGGCCGCGGAGACCGCGTCGTCCAGCAGGAGGGCCAGTGACCGCCCGGCCGTGATCGCGCGGAAGGCCCCCGCGCGCCCGACCGGACCGGACGGGATGTCCTCGGCCGCCACGCCCAGCGAGGTCAGCAAGCCGTGCAGCGTGTTTTCGGGCGGCACCGGGCTCCCGTCCACCTCGCTCAGATTGGCGTACAGCAGGCCGTGCGGGAACTCCGCGCGGCGCCGGCTCAGCCAGTGCACCGCGACGGTCGTCTTGCCCACGCCCCCGATGCCGTTCAGGACGACCAGCGGCCGCCGGGTGCCCCGGCGGGCCCAGATCTCGTCAAGCCGTTCGAGCACGGCTTCGCGACCCACCAGGTCCCCGGCCGCGGCGGGGATCTGGACGGGGCCCGCGGCGCCGGTACCGGGCCGTCCGCCCGTGGTCGTGTCCGCCGTCGCGGACAGCTGCTTCGCCGGCTCGTTCATCCGAGATCTCCCCCGCAAGTCCCGAACTTCTCTGTCTACCGGCCGATCGGGCTCGCTCCGCGATGAGCACGGGAATTTCCACTCGAAAGCACGAACACTCCCGTGCAACTGCACAGGAGGAAAAAAATCGGTGACCTGGGCCACAATCGAGTCAGGTTTCGGGTATGGCGCGAGTCGAGGGGCGCAATGGCACTTCGTGATCGAGCAGCAGTTCGCGGACCCGTTTGTAGTAGAGGCCGTGCGTCTTGGCGAGCTGGAGAATGCTGGCGCCGGCGCGGTACTCGTCCGCCAGCTGCTCGATCGGCACCGGGCAGGCCTTCGCGACCGGCCGGGGCCGGAGCTCCGCCCCGGCGTTGATCAACCGTCTGCGCATCCACGTGTAGCTCAAGCCGGTCCGCTCGGCGAGTTCGCCGATCGACGTTCCTCGTTCGTAGGCCCGGACCAGGTCGCTGTCCCGCTCGAAACCCGCATTCTCCGAGTCGTCGTGCCGTCCTCGTTCCGCCATCGATTCCGCACTCCCGTCACACCGTTCGTGCATGGAAATTCGGTTCGCCGGATGCTGTCGACCTTGAACACCATCGCAGGGTTGAAACGCATCACTCCAGCGTTTCTGTCGCGGATCGGGGACACCAAGTTACGGACGAGTGGCCGTGGACGCCGGTGCGGTCGGCCGTGCGAGATCGCCGGTTCAGCTCGCCGGCGGTCGTCAGCCCAGGTCAGCGGCGGGGGGCGGGACCGTGGCCGTCGACGCGGCCAGCGGGAACGTGATCGTGAACGCCGCGCCGCCTTCGGGGGCCGGGCCGGCCGTCAATGTCCCGCCCATCCGGGTGACCAGGGCGTGGACCAGGGCCAGGCCGATGCCCGAGCCGACCGGACGGCGGTCGCGGTAGCGGGCGTTCAGGACCCCTCGCTCGAACGCCACCGGGTAGTCCTCCGGCGCCAGGCCCGGGCCGCCGTCGCGGACCGCCAGCGAAGCCGCCGAATCGGACACCGACAGCGAGAACACCATCGGGGCCCCCGCGGGCGTGACGCGCAGGGCGTTCTCCGCCAAGCCGTCGACCACCTGGTGCAGCCGCCGCGCGTCCGCCAGCACCGGAACCGGCCCGGCAGGAGCCGAAACCGAGAGCCGGACGTCCTCCCGGCCGCACCGCAGCTGCCACACCTCCGCACAGTCGCGGACCAACGCAGCCAGGTCCAGCACCGCGATGTCCAGCCGGAACTCGTCCGCGCCCAGGCGGGCCAGCTCCAGCAGGTCCGTGACCAGCCGCTCGAGCCGCACCGCCTCGCGCTGGATCGTCTGCCCGGCCCGGACGGCGTCCGGCCCCGTGGCGACGCCGTCCGCGATCGCCTCGGCGAAGCCCGTCACGGCGGTCAGCGGCGTCCGCAGCTCGTGCGACACCGACAGCAGGAACTCCCGCTGCCGCGCCTCGCTGACGGCCAGCGCGTCGGCCAGCGAGTTCAGCGACCCGGCCACCTCCGCCACCTCGCGGGGCCCCTGCACCGGCACCCGCACGTCGCGACGTCCCGCCCGCAGCGATCCCGCGGCCAGCGCGGCCCGGCGCAGCGGACGGCCCAGCAGCCGGCCCGAGACGAAGCCCGCCAGGGCCGCCACCAGCAGCCCGATCCCGAGCGCCAGCAAGATGTTGCGCACCAGTGCCCGTTGCGTCGCTTGTGCGTTGCGCGCGGGCAGGACCAGCGCGAACGCCGCTCCGCGTGCGCCCACCACCCGCGTCTCGACCAGGTACTGCGACCCCGCCACCGTGACGCGCCCCGAGTGGTTGCGGTCCAGCCCGAGCTTCCCGGCGGCCTGGACCGCGACGCCGTCCCCGAGCGCCTGCCCGCCTGCGCGGCGGACCACCACCGAGATGCCCTGGCCGCGCACCACGTCGGCCACCTTGCCGACGCCCAGCCGGTTGCCGATGCCCGTTTCGTCCAATTGCGACGCGACGACGTCGGCCTGCGCGGCCAGCGTCGACTGCAGCACGTTGTCCGCCGTGGTCCGGATCAGCCGGGAGGCGACCAGCCCCGCCACGATCACCGCGATGCCCGCGACGGCCAGGCACACCAGCGTGATCCGCCCGGCCAGCGTCCCCCGGAACTTCACGACGGATCCGCCGCGTACCCGATGCCCCGCACCGTCCGAATCGGACTCGACGCGCCGAGTTTCGCGCGCAGCTGAGCCACGTGGACGTCCACCGTGCGCGTGCCCGCCGCCGCGGCGTAGCCCCACACGGCACTCAGCAGCTGGTCGCGCGAAAGCACCTGCCCCGGGTGCCGGAGCAGGTGCGTGAGGAGGTCGAACTCCGTGGACGTCAGCACTATCTCGGCGTCACCCGCCCACGCCCGCCGGGAAAGCACGTCGACGCGCGCGCCGCCCACGGCGAACGTCTCCGCGGCCGGCGCCACCCCGGCGGCCCGGCGCAGCACCGTCCGGACCCGAGCCGCCAGCTCGCGCGGGCTGAACGGCTTGGTGAGGTAGTCGTCCGCGCCGATCTCCAGGCCCAGCAGCCGGTCGAGCTCGTCGTCGCGGGCGGTGACGAACAGCACCGGCGTCCAGTCCCCGGCCGCGCGCAACGCCTTGCAGATCTCGATGCCGTCCATTCCGGACAGTCCGATGTCGAGCACGATCGCCACCGGCTTGAGGCGCCGGACGGCGTCCAGGGCCCGGCCGCCGTCGGCCTCGACGTGCACACCGAAGCCGTCACGCTTGAGGTAGAGCGCCGCCAGCTCGGCGATCGCGGCCTCGTCCTCGACCACGAGGACGAGACCGCGCCCCGGTGACCCCATGCCTGCTCCCGTCTCCGCCGTGTTCAGAGGGGAGACGCTAGCCGGTCAGGGCGAGCCATCGCTGTTCATGTCCGACTCGATGCCGTTCAGTGTCGACTCGATCCCGCTCAGCTCCGACGACGACACCGACGACGGCGCGGGCGCGTCCCCGGAGGGCGAACCCATCAGGTTGTCGCGGCACGCCGAGCAGCCGAGCGCGATGACCGCGGCGGCCCCGACCGCCGCCGCGACCCTCGCGCCCCTCACTTGGCCGGCTTGCAGTGCGCGGACGCGAACGCGTCGAGCTTCTGCTTGGCCGTGTTCAGCTCGCCGAGCTTGCCCTGGCGCTTGGTGGCGCGGTCGTCGAGCTTCTTCGCGCGGTCCTCGTGCCCGGCGGCGCGCTGGTCCTGGGCCCGCGCCTTGAGGTTGGCGACCGAACCGGCGACCTCGGGGCCGCCGTTGATCCGCTTCTGCAGGTTGTCGGCCTTCTTCTGCAGCTTGGGCACCCAGTCGCCGCAGACCTGCTGCGACTCCTCGGGGCTGAGCGTGATCGGCGCGACCGGCGCCGGCGACGTCGTCTGGGCCGAGGCCAGCGGCGCCGCGACCAGCAGGCAGGCCGCGCTCGCGCCGCCCGCCAGCGCCAGCCGCGTCCAGGTGGTTCCTCGCATCGTCTCTCCTCGTATCCGTTCGGGGGTACGAGGAGAACTTTGGCCGGACGGTGTTCGGAGGGCGTGCGCCTACTGTTCGGGCTTTGTAAAGCCGACGGTGACCGACGTCCGCGCGAGGTCGAACGTCACCGTGTCGCCCAGACGCGGCAGCGCCGGGTCGAACAGCAGCCCGTCGGTGCCGCCGAGGACCAGCCCGAGCCGGTGACCGGCCGGGACGACGTGGTCGAGCGCGGTGAGGGTGAAGGTCATGGAGTACGCCCGGCCCGGGACGAGCGGTTCGCCGTGCCACAGCGACGCGTGGTGCCCGAGGTCCGCCCAGCCGGCGGCGACGATCCGGTGGTCGACGGAGACGACATCGGCAGCCGTGTCGAGGAAGTACGCACTGTCGGCGTCGGTGCCGGCGCCCCAGCACGACCGCGTGGCCAGATTCTCGACCCCGCTGCCGTACGTCGCGGTGTTGCGCGCCTCCGCCGGGCCGTAGTCGACGAGCGCGACGCCGAGCCGGGCGGCCGTCTTGTCCGACGACGCCGTGATCGTCACCGCGGGCGACCCGGCGATCCGCACCGGCGCGGGCAGGGGAGCAGCGGTGAACCGGGCCGTCCACTCCTCGCGGGTGACGGCCGGGTCGTCGGCGACGCTCACCGTGCCCGACCCGCGCCGGCCCAGGGTGCCGTCGGCCGACGGCCGGAAGGTGACCGGCGACGTCGCGGGCGGCCAGCTCCGGACGTCGGTCCACCGGTCCGGCGCGGTTTCGAGGTGCACGGCGGGCTCGCGCTCGACGCCGTTGTGCAGGCCGAGCAGCCAGCGGTCGAACCAGCGGTGCAGCGTCTCGACCCACTGCGCCCGCTGCAGGTCGAAGGGGTCGGTGTGCCCGGCCTGGCTCAGCCACGCCTTCCGCGGCACGCCGGCCCGGCCCAGCGCGTCCCAGTAGCGGGCGAACTGGTTCGGCGCCACGATCCAGTCTCCGAAGCCCTGGGCGACGAGCGCGCTCACCTGTCCGGCACGCGGGACGTGGTTCACGCTCTGCCAGTAGGCGTTGTAGTCGCCGTTCGTGCCCGCACGCGTCTTGAGGTCCGCCTCGAACGGTTTGCACAGCTCGGCGGCCCGCTCGTTGTAGGTGAAGGCCGAACTGGTGTTCTCCGGCGTGGCCAGGGGTGCGCCGTTCGCGATGACCTGGGCGTAGTTGTCCGCGACCCCTTCGATCGGCTCGAAGCAGCCGGACGACCGGTTCGTCCCGCCGACGTCGGCCAGCACGACCGCGTACCCGCGCGGCACGAAGTAGTTGTCGTAGAACAGCGGGAACTGCGCCGGGGTGCCGTCCGGCGCGTACGTCTTCTTCTGCTGTTCGTTGCCGCGGCCGCAGCACGCGTAGTACGGGCTGACGTCGAGGATCGCGGGGACGCGCACGGGCGCGTCGGGCCGGATGACGTCGGCGGCGACGCGGTCGAGCTTGCCGTCATGGTCGTGGTCGGTGCCGGTCTCCACCCACGCCGTCTCGCGGATCGCGTCCGCGTAGGAATAGACCGGCCGGCTTTCCAGCGGTGCGGCGGAAGTCACGGGCGCGAGCCCCGCCGTCGTGAGCAGCGCGGCCAAGAACCCCAGTACCAGTCGCATCGAGCCAGGAGATCACGGGTTTTCGTACATCGCCAGGAACTTCTCCATGGCGGCGTCGACCGCGCCGCGGTCGCCGGTGGTGACGAGGTCGAGCAGCAGCCCGCGGGCGACGGCGAGCCCGAGGCGGGCGTGGGCGGGCCGGTCGGCCGCCGGGACGCCGAGCTGGGCGAGCCGGGCTTCGATGGGGCCGAGCCAGTCTTCGATCACGCCATCGAGGAACTCCGCCGTGCCCGGGGTGCCGCCGAGCGCCTGGCCGTAGAGCTGGAAGAACAGCTTTTCGTTGGCCCGCAGGTCGTCGTCGGTCAGCCGGCGCCAGAACTGCGCTGGGTCGAGGCCCGCGAGCGCGGCGCGCTGCCGGGCCTCGACCTCCCGCGCCACCGCCGTGAGCAGCCCTTCCTTCGAGCCGAAGTGGTAGATCAGCATGCGGTGGCTGGTGCCGAGGTCCGCGGCCAGCGCCCGCAGGCTCCGGTCGGCCCCGCCGTGGTGGGCGATGTGGTCGATCGCCGCGGAGAGCAGCTTGGCGCGCGGGCTTGCGTCGATCATGTACCAGATGGTACACGTACCAAATGGTACAACGCATTTCGGTGCACGTCCGGACAACCGCTCCGGCTGACGCCGTCTACGCCCTGCTCCGGGACGGCAAGAGCTGGCCGGCGTGGTCGCCACTGGGGTCGTTCGAGCTGGTCCGGGAGGGGGAGGACGAGCCCGAAGGCCTGGGCGCGGTCCGGCTGTTCAAGACCAACGGCGTCCGCTCGTACGAAAGGATCGTCGCGCTCGAGCCCGGCCGCCGGTTCGGCTACGCGCTGGAGCACGGCTTGCCGCTGCGGGACTACGTGGCCTACGTCGACCTCTCGCCCCGCGACGGCGGCACCGACATCCACTGGCACTCGACGTTCACGCCGAAGATCCCCGGCACGGGCTGGTTCTACCGGTGGTTCCTCGGCTCCTTCGTCAAGCGGGTGGCCGCCGGACTGGCCGCCACCGCCTGATCGGCGCGTTACTCTCCCCGGGAGAGTGAGGAGGCGCGCCGTGGAGCCCGATCCGTACGACCGCAACTGCCCGACCCGCCAGCTGCTCGACCGCATCGGCGACCAGTGGACGGTGCTGATCGTCGGCGCCCTCTCCGGCGGCCCGCTGCGGTTCACCGAAATCGGCCGCCGGGTGGACGGGATCTCCCAGAAGGTGCTGACGCAGACCCTGCGCAGCCTGGTCCGCGACGGCATCCTCACCCGCACGGCGTACCCGACGATCCCGCCGAAGGTCGAATACGAACTGACGGCACTGGGGCGCAACCTGTCCGAGCCGCTGGACGTGCTCGACCGCTGGGCCCGGCGGCACATGTCCTCGGTCCAGGAGGCCCGCGACGCCTACGACGCGGAGCACACACCCGCGTCCGCGTAGCGTGCCACTGGAC
Organism: Amycolatopsis mediterranei; assembly: GCF_026017845.1. Classification (NCBI taxonomy): domain Bacteria; kingdom Bacillati; phylum Actinomycetota; class Actinomycetes; order Pseudonocardiales; family Pseudonocardiaceae; genus Amycolatopsis; species Amycolatopsis mediterranei. The sequence continues at coordinate 7,315,051 of NZ_CP100416.1, read as the reverse complement.
AGCTCCTGGACAATCCGGATCGATCCGGGTTCAGCCGTCCCGTCCGCGGCGACACTGTCGCGATGCTCAACGAGACCGTGCCCGCGCCGGGCTGGGGAGTCGTGGCCGTCACCGCGCTGTTCGCCTTCGCGGTGTCGCTGACCTCGGTCGTCACGCCGCCCAGCGGCCGGCGGAGTCTCCTGCGCAACGCCAACGTCCTGGGCACCCTGTTCCACGAAGGCGGCCACGCGCTGGTGATCCTGCTGACCGGCGGTGACGTCGCCCGCGTCGCCATCACCAGCGCGGGCTCCGGCCACGTCGAAGGCAAGCACGACTCGGGGCTCGGCGCCGTGCTGGCCGGTGCCGCCGGGTACGCGATGCCGCCGCTGGCCGGGCTGGGGGCGGCCGTCCTGCTGCACAGTGGGCACGTCCAGGCCGTGCTCGTCCTGACCCTCGCCGCGTTGGCGTTCCTGCTGCTGTTCGCCCGGGACCTGCTCACCGTCGTCCTGATCGTCTTGGTGGGGGCGGTCGTGTACTCGGCCCTGAGCTACGCCCCGGGCTGGCTGCGCACCGCCATCGCGTACACCGAAGCCTGGCTGCTGCTGACCAGCGAGCTCGACGGCGTGCGGATCCTGGTCGTCAACCGCAAGCAGAACGGGTACAAGACCCAGAAGGACGACGCCGCCGCGCTGGCCAAGCGCACCAAGATGCCGTCGCCCCTGTGGATCGGCGGGTGGTTCCTGCTCAACGGATGGGCGATCTGGCACGCCGCGCCGCTGCTGTTTCCCTAGCGGGCCACCAAACCCGCTTCGTGCGCCAGCAATCCGGCCTGGGTCCGGTTCGCGCAGTCCAGCTTCACCAGCATCCGCGACACGTAGCTCTTCACGGTCGCCTCGGCCAGGTGCAGCCGGGCCGCGATGTCCGCATTGGACAGTCCGGAACCGAGGCAGGCCAGTACGTCCCGCTCGCGTTCGGTGAGACCCGCCGTCCGCCGTCGGGCGTCTTCGCCGCGCTCGCGGCTGTCCGAAGACAGCGCCACCAGCCGCCGCGCGGCCGACGGCGAGAGCACCGTGTGGCCGTCCGCCGCCACCCGCACCAGGCCGATCAGGTCCTCCGGAGGTGTCGACTTCACCAGGAAGCCCGCCGCGCCCGCGCGCAGCGCCCGGATCACGTAGGTGTCCGCGTCGAACGTCGTCAGGGCGACCACCGCCGGCGGGTCGGGCAGCGCCGCGATGCGGGCGATCGCCGTCAGCCCGTCCACGCCCGGCATCCGCAGGTCCATCAGGACCACGCGCGGCCGGTGCCGGACCACGGCCTCGACGGCTTCGGCGCCGTCGGCGGCCTGGGCGACGACCTCGATGTCGTCCGCCGAACCCAGGATCGTGCGCAGGTGCGCGCACACCATCGGCTCGTCATCGACCACGAGCACCGGGATCACAGTGCGTGCCTTCCGCCGTCGGGACGTAGGCGGGCAGTATCGCACCGACCCGGAACCCGCCGCCGGGTGCCGGGGCGGCGTCGAAGCGCCCGCCGACCAGTTCGACGCGCTGCCGCAGCCCGGCCAGGCCGGCCCCGGAACCGCTGCCCGCCAGTGCCGGGTCGGGCGGGCGCGCCGCCGCCGTGTTGCCCACCGAGACGTCCACGCCGCCCGGGTGGTAGCGCAGCGAAACCGTCGCCGACGCGCCGGGCGCGTGCTTGCGCACGTTCGTCAGCGCCTCCTGCACGAGCCGGTATGCGGTGCGCGCGACGGTCGGCGACACCTGCGCCGGATCGCCGTCCACCACGAGGTCCGTCGCCACCCCGACCGAGCGGGACTCCTCGACCAGCCGGGCCGGATCGACGGGCTGGTCCGGGCTGAGCGTCCGCGGCCCGGTCTCGGCGCCGTTGCGCAGGACGCCGACGAGGTCGCGCAGCTCGTCCAGCGCCAGCGCGCCTTCCCGGCGGATGTCCTCGGCCGCCGTCCGCGCCGCCGGGTCGGCCGAGGTCACCCCGAGCGCGCCGGCGTGCAGCACCATCAGGCTCAGCCGGTGCGTGACGACGTCATGCATCTCGCCCGCGAGCCGCCGCCGTTCCGCCGCCCGGGCCTGCTCGGCGAGCAGGTGCTGCTCGCGCTCGGCGCGCTCGGCCCGGTCGCGCAGCGACTGCAGCAGCTGCTTGCGGGCTTCGAAGTACAGCGAGGCCAGCGCCGGCAGCGCGGTGTTCAGCAGGCCGAACGGCGTCGTCGCCCAGCTCGGCGTCCACGGCCGCGCGGCGATCACGGCCAGCACACCGGCCACCCACAGCACGGTCCGCTTGTCCAGCACCCGGGCCGCCTGGGACAGGATCACCGGGGTGATCGCCGGCACGGTCGACAGGGCGAGCGGGTGGACCGGCACCAGCAGGCCGGGCGCGAAGGTGTCGGACGCGAGCATCGCGAACGCCGCCGCGGTGACGAACGCGCACACCGGGCCGGGGAACCGGAACAGCAGCACCAACGTGAAGTCGCAGACGAGCTGCAGGACCAGCCCGGCCGCCGGGCCCCACGGGCCGGTCGTCCGGTCGCCGAAGACGAAAAACAGGATGTTCATCCCGGCGAACGCGAGGGCCGCGAAGATCAGCCAGGAGGCGTCGGAGCGGCTCGGCCACAGCGGCCGCCGGGCGGTGGTCACGCGGTCACGGTAACCGCTGTTCCGGGCCGCCGCCCCGGATGCGCAACCAAAGTTGCAGCCGGCCGGGGGCTCCGGCAACGTTCGTCTCCGCGAGCACCGCCGTCGTCCGGTTCCCCCCGGCGCCCTGGAACGGGTGGACTGGGGACCCGACGACGAGGGACGGAACCGAGATGACCGAGCTGTCTTTGCCCGCGCGGGCGTACCTGCTGGCGTGCGACACCGCGCGCAACCGGCTGCCGGATCGCGAGCGCGTGGCGCTGCTGGTCCGCGCGGCGGCGCTGACGGACCTGGTGCTGCGCGGCCAGGTCGCCGACGACGGCGGCCGTCCGGCGGTGACCGGCGCCGGCGGCACCGGGCACCTGGTGCTCGACGACCTGCTCGCCGAGCTCACCGCCGAACCGCACCGGAAGTGGCGCGCCTGGGTGCGCCGCGGCGCGCGCGGGACGTTGCACTCGCTGGAGGCCCAGCTGGACGCGGCCGGCGTGCTCACGCTGCGGACGTCCCGCGTGCTGGGGCTGTTCCCGCGTCGCCGTCCGGAGGTCCGCGAGCCGGCTGCCGCGGCCGCGTTGCGTGACGAGGTGCGGGCGGCGTTGCGCAGTGACGCGCCGGTGTCCGCGGACGTCGCGGCCCTGACGTCGCTGGCCGCGGCGGTCGATCTGAGCGAGGTGCTCCCGCGAGCCGAGCGCCGCCGCCACCGCGACCGGCTCGCCCGGCTGGCGGAGCAGGCGGGTGCCGCGGTCCCGGCCCTGCGCAAGGTGATCCGCGAACTCCGCGCCGCCCGAACGGCCGCGATCTCCGCGGCCTCCGGCGGCGGCGGCTGACGTCGTGTCGTCCCTCCGATCCGGCCGACCCGGCGACCGAGGCCGTCCTGCTCTGGGCGATCGCGGACTCCCAGGGCTCGGTCACCCCCTGACCGTGTCGTCCCGGCAATCACGCGTGTCGGCTCCTCAATCACGCGTGTCGACCCTTCGCGCACGAACGGCGTGTGCGGGAACGGTCGACGCGCGTGATCCCGGGGTCGACACGCGTGAAGTAGTGCTGCACCGACCCCATGGACATGCCCGCTTCGGCCGCGACCTGGCGCAGGCTGACGCCTTCCAGCCCGGCCCGCGTGGTCAGCCGCTGCAGCGCCTCGGCGATCTGCACCCGGCGCTGCCAGAGCGGACGCCGAAGCCCTGCGCGCCGAGCTCCTGCACCGGCTCCCGGCACCGGCCACCGTGGACGGTCCACTTGCGACACTCGACCCACGCTGGATCCGTTACGCGCCGGTGTCTTTCGTCGCACCGACGCTCGGCCTGGCCGCCTTCGGGACCCTGTTCAAGGTCGCGGACTGGTTCGGGGCCGGCGGCGGGCTGCTGAAGTGGCTGCTCGACCTCTTCGGCGACCTCCCGCTGACCGCGAGCACCCTGCTCCTGCCGACCCTGGCGATGGTCGCCGGCGTGGCCGGTGCCGTGGGACTGTTCGCCGAAATGTGGTGGCACTACCGGCTGGACCGCGAACCCGGTGGGACCCTGCACGTCCGCCGCGGGCTGCTCACCACCCGCTCGACCACCGTCGAAGAGCGGCGCCTGCGCGGCATCGAACTGGTCGAGCCGCTCGGGGCCCGGCTCGCCGGCGCCGCACGGCTGGACGCCATCGCCACCGGCATGCCGCGGGACGACGAGGACAAGACGGAATCCAAGACGCTCCTGCCCGCGGCGCCGCGGGCCGTGGCGCACGACCTCGCGGCGAAGGTCCTGGGCGACCGCCTCGAGGCGCTCGCGCTGGTGGCGCACCCGACGGCGGCGCGCGGACGGCGGCTGCGCTGGGCGTCGGCGGCCGTGCTCGCGCCGGTGCTCGTCCTGCTGCTGCTCGGCACGCTGCTCACCGGCGTCCTGCTCGTGCTCGGCGGGGTGCTCGCCGTCGTCGCGCTGCCGGCGGCCGTCCTGCTCGCCCTGGACGCCTACCGCGGTCTCGGGCACGGCTCGCGCGGCCGCTACCTGGTGCTGCGCGCGGGTTCGGTCCGGCGGAGCACGGCCGTGCTGACGCGGGACGAGGTGATCGGCTGGACCGTGCAGCAGTCGGTTTTCCAGCGCCGTCGCGGGCTGGCGACGTTCACCGCGACCACCGCGGCGGGCGCCGGCGCCTACGCGATCCGCGACGCCGATGCCGCCGAAGGGCTCGCCTTCGCGGTCGAGGCCGTCCCGGGTGTGCTGACCCAGTTCGCTTCGGTGCCCGCCGAAGCGACCCGGGCCTAGGTTCGGGGCATGGACGAATTCCGTGCCCTGCACGTTCCCGGATCCCCGCTGCTGCTGCCCAACGCGTGGGAGTTCGGCGTCGGCGCCTTCCTCGCCGCGCAGGGCTTCCGCGCCCTGGGCACGACCAGCCTCGGCGTCTCGGCGGCGGCAGGGGAGCCGGACGGGGCACCGTCGACGCGCGACGCGACCGTCGCCCTCGCCACCCGGCTGGCGCGGCTGGACGCGCTCGTCAGCGTCGACATCGCCGACGGCTTCAGCGCGGACCCGGCCGCGGTCGCCGACCTCGCGGCCGAGCTGGCCGAGGCGGGGGTGGTCGGCGTCAACCTCGAAGACGGCCGGGCCGACGGCTCGCTCGCCACGGTCGACGTCCAGTGCGCCCTGGTCACGGCGGTCAAGGAGCGCGTGCCCGGCCTGTTCGTCAACGCACGGGCCGACACGCACTGGGTGGGTGACCGCTCGCTCGCCGAGGCCGAGCGGCGGGTGCGGGCGTACGCGGCGGCGGGCGCGGACGGCGTCTTCGTGCCCGGTCTCGCCGAGCCGGCGGACGTCGAGTGCATCGTCGGCGCCGGCCTGCCGCTCAACCTGCTGTTCCTGCCGGGCAAGGTCACCGTGGCCGGGCTGGCGGAGCTGGGCGTCGCGCGGATCAGCCTCGGTTCGCTGCCGTACCGGATGGCCCTCGCTGCCGCGGCCGAAACGGCGCTGGCCGTGCGCGACGGCCGTGACCTGCCGCTGAACCCGCCGTCCTACGCCGACGTCACCGCGCTCCTGCCGTAATTCGGGTGAGCCGGCCCGGCCGGATCTGCTTGGCTCGGAGCATGCGTGCCTTCGGAACCGACTTCGCCGTCCCGTCCGGATACCTGAACACGCCGAGCGTGGGCATCCCGCCCGCGCCGGTGGCCGAGGCGGTGGCCGAATCGGTGGAACGGTGGCGGACCGGCGCGATCCGGCCGGACGAGTTCGACGAACACGTCGCGCGGGCGCGGGCCGGGTTCGCCCGGCTGGTCGGCGTCGAGCCCGGGCGCGTCGCGAGCGGCGCGTCGGTCTCGCAGCTCATCGCCAACGTCGCCGCGGCGCTGCCCGACGGCACCCGCGTGCTCACCGCCGAGGGCGACTTCACCAGCGTGACGTTCCCCTTCGCGGTGCACCCCGGCGTCACGGTGACCGACGTGCCCCTGGACGAGCTGCCGTCGCGGGTCGAGGGCCACGACGTCGTCGCGGTGAGCGTCGTCCAGTCCGCCGACGGCCGGATCGCCGACCTCCCGGCGCTGCGTGCCGCGGCCGACGCCGCCGGGGCGGCGGTGCTGCTCGACGCGACGCAGGCGGTCGGCTGGCTGCCGCTGAACCTCGCCTGGGCGGACTGGGTGGCCGGGACGGGCTACAAGTGGCTCGGCTCGCCGCGCGGCAGCGCATGGCTCGCGGTGCGGCCGGACGCGCAGGAGCGCACCCGCGCGGTCGCGGCGAACTGGTACGCGGGGGAGGACCCGTGGGCCACGGTCTACGGCCTCCCGCTGCGCCTGGCCGGCGACGCCCGCGCGTTCGACCTCTCGCCCGCCTGGCTGGCCCAGGTCGGCTCGGCGGTGGCCCTGGAGTACTTCGCCGGCCTCGACCTCGCCCAGGTCCAGGCGCACAACGTCGGCCTCGCGGACACACTGCTGGAGAAGCTCGGGATGCCGCCACGCGGCACCGCGATCGTGTCGCTCGAAGGCGACCCGGCCCGGGCGGCCGAGGCGGGCATCGTGTCGAGCGTCCGCGGCGGCCGGGTGCGGGTCGGCTTCCACCTCTACAACACCCCTGACGACGTCGAACGCGTCTTACCCGCATTCGAGTGAACCTCGGAACGAGGGTGGACTACCCCTCTGGGGGCCTGGGGGCGAAGCCCCCGGCGGGGGTCTGGGGGCAGAGCCCCCAGGAAGAGCACTACCGTATGACCCCGTGGTTGGTGCGCATTTCACCCCAGGCCCGTCCGACACGGCCCCGCTGGGCGCGGTGCCCCCGCGGCCCCGGCCGCCCGTGCCGGGGCCGCCGGCTCGCGACACCCGGTCCCTGCTCCTCAAGGGCGCCGGGCTGGTCGCGATCGCCGTCGTCTCCGGGCTGCTGTGGTTCCTGATCCGGCACGACTCGACGCCGGACAAGCCGGTCGCGCAGCCGCCGGCGCAGAACACCGGGCAGTTCAAGTTCACCCCGGTCGCCGGGCCGGAGAAGTCCACCGACTGCGTTGCGAAGTCCTTCGACGACACCCAGGACTTCTTCAAGGACAACCCGTGCCAGTCGCTGGTCAGGGCGCTGTACACGACGGAGTCGGGCGGCGCGAAGGCGCTGGTGTCGGTGGTGGTGGTCGGGATGCCGGACTCGGCCAAGGCGAAGGCGCTCAAGGCCCTGACCGAGAAGGACGGCACCGGCAACGTCACCGACATGGTCCGCGACAAGACGTTCGCGGCCTCGGGAACCCCGAGCGTGAGCGGCAAGGATTCGGCGTACGCGTCGAAGGTCGAGGGCACGAACACGACGATCGTGCTGGCCGACTTCTACGCCAAGCACAAGGACAAGGACCTGATCGAGAAGATCGCCGACGACGCCCTCCGCCTGTCGGCCGACCTGCACTCCTGAGCCGGGCGCCCGCTGCCGGACGCCCGGGCCGGAAGGTCAGCTCGTCCGGCCGGGCATGGCGATCGCCACCGGCTTCTCGCCCGCCTCCGCCCGCCACGGCGTGCCGCGCCGCGAAGCCGCCACCAGTGCGTGCAGCGCCGTCGTGCGCAAGCCGGCGTCGTCGGTGTGGTCGATCACCGCGAGCCACGCCGACGCGCAGTCCGCTTCGGCCGTCGCGACCACCTGGGACGCCGACTTCGCGTCCGTCACCGGGGTCTTCGGCACGTACGCCGCCTCCGGCGCGACCGGGGTCGCCCCGGCCGCCGAGAGCGTCGTCTGCAGGTAGTCGCGGCGCAGGGCGTGCTCGGCCGTGCCGCTCTTCTGCGCGTCGCCGAATTCGCCCGGCAGGAACGCGCTGACCAGCCCGTACACCCACATCGCCGCGTGTTCGGCGGCCAGCGCCACCTGCAGCGGGTCCACCGCCTCCGGGGGCACCGGGCCGGCCGGGACCGTCCCCACCTTCGGGGCGTCCTCGCCCGGGCCCAGCGCGGCGGCGGTGCGCTGCAGCGCCGCGCAGCCCGCCGCCACCGCCGCGACCAGCCCGGCGCGGTAGCGCGGCAGCCCGCCGACGAGGTCTTCGGCCTGCTTGCGCGCGGCCGCCAGCCGCTCCTTCAGCCCGCCCAGCGCCGCGGGGGGCGGTGGCGCCGGGGACGGCGACGGCTTGGGCCGGTTCAGCCGGTCCACTTCGGACTTCAGCGCGGCCGCGTGGGCCGCACGCGCCTCGGCCAGCTGGCCGGCGGCGTCGGCGTCCGCGCCCTTGGCCAGTGCCCGCGCGGCGTCGGCGTCCGCCTGGGCGGCGGCCAGCAGCGGCTGCAGCGGGTCGGGGCTTTCGTCGTAGCCGGGCCCGCAGGCGGCGAGGGGAACGGCCAGTGCGGCCAGCGCCCCAGCGCGGAGGGCGGCACGACGGGTCAGCTCGGTCGATCTTCCGGTCACGCCGCCCCATCCTGCCAGGCCCCGGGGCGGCCCCGCCGCTCGCGCGGGGTGAGCGGGCGACCGGATAAGCTGGTCCACCACCGACCCGCGTACCCAAGGAGAGCCCCACGTGCCAGGAGAACTCGCCAGCCGGCTTCAGCCGATAGTGGCCGAAGCCGTCACCGCCGCGGGTTTCGACCTCGACTCGTTCGAGGTCCAGCAGGCCGGCCGGCGCCAGCTGGTCAAGGTCGTCGTCGACTCCGACGACGGGGTCGGGCTGGACGAGATCGCCGAGATCAGCCGCACGGTCTCGGCGACGCTCGACGAAAACGAGCACGTGCTCGCGAGCGCCTACACGCTGGAGGTCACCTCGCCGGGCCTCGACCGCCCGCTGACCCAGCCGCGGCACTGGCGGCGCGCGCGGTTCCGCCTGGTGAAGATCAGCCCGGCGGAGGGCGCGCCCTTCGTCGGCCGGGTCGGTCACGCGGGCGAGGACGCCGCCCGCGTCCTGGCCGGCGGCAAGCTCCGCGACGTCCGCTACGCCGACGTGGAAAAGGCGGTCGTGGAGATCGAGTTCAAGCAGCCGCCCGCCGAGGACCTGAAACTGCTCGAAAACGACGCGTCCGGCATGATCGCTGCCGGTCAGGCCGAGACGGAGAAGGGGTCGAAGTGAACGTCGACATCGCCGCACTGCGGGCGATCGAACGGGACAAGGACATCCCCTTCGAAACGGTGATCGAGGCCATCGAGACGGCCTTGCTCACCGCTTACAAGCACACCGAGGGCCACCAGTCGCACGCCCGCATCGACATCGATCGCAAGACGGGCCTGGTGCGCGTCCTCGCGCACACGCTGACCCACGACGGCCAGGTCGACGAGGAGTGGGACGACACCCCCGAGGGCTTCGGCCGGATCGCCGCCACCACCGCGCGCCAGGTCATCCTGCAGCGGCTGCGCGACGCCGAGCACGAGAAGACCTTCGGCGAGTTCTCCACCAAGGAGGGCGAGATCGTCGCCGGCGTCATCCAGCGCGACGCCCGCGCCAACGCGCGCGGCATGGTGGTGGTCCAGGTGGGTGACACCGAGGGCGTGCTGCCCTCCGGCGAGCAGGTCGCCGGGGAGTCCTACGAGCACGGCAGCCGGATCAAGGCGTACGTGGTCACGGTGTCGCGCAGCAACCGCGGCCCGCAGATCACGCTCTCCCGCTCGCACCCCAACCTGGTGCGCAAGCTGTTCGCGCTGGAGGTGCCCGAGATCGCCGACGGGACGGTCGAGATCGCCGCCGTGGCGCGCGAGCCGGGGCACCGCACGAAGATCGCGGTCAAGTCCACCGTGCCGGGCGTGAACGCCAAGGGCGCCTGCATCGGCCCGGTCGGCGCGCGGGTGCGCAACGTGATGAGCGAGCTGGCCGGCGAGAAGATCGACATCATCGACTTCTCCGAGGATCCCGCCCGCTTCGTCGGGAATGCGCTGTCGCCCGCCAAGGTTGTTTCGGTACGAGTCGTGGACGAGCGGGCGAAGACCGCCCGCGTCGTGGTGCCCGACTTCCAGCTGTCGCTGGCGATCGGCAAGGAGGGCCAGAACGCCCGCCTGGCCGCCCGTCTGACCGGCTGGCGGATCGACATCCGCAGCGACGCCGCACCGGTGGACGACGAGGGTGATCAAGACCACGCCCGTCCGCCGCGGCCCGCCGCGACAACCGGTTCGGCTGAGTGAAGGTCGAAGCGCTAGACTCAGGAGTGGTTCGAAGCCCGCGGCGGGTAGCCGAGCACCAGCCCCACCGGATTTCCCCGGTGCGGACTTGTGTCGGCTGCAAGCGGCGGGCATTGATCGGTGAGCTGCTGCGCGTGGTCGCGGTGGCCGGGCGGGTGGTCGTCGACGAACGTCGGCGGCTGCCGGGCCGGGGAGCGTGGCTGCACCCCGACCCGGACTGCCTGGCCAAGGCCGAACGGCGGCGAGCCTTCCCGAGAGCCTTGCGGGCTCCCGGGGCGCTCGACGCCCGCGAGGTCCGCGAGCACGTCGGGCGCACCACCCCGCACCACGATCCCGGGACGTCCCCGGGGTCGCGAGGAATCAAGGAAGCAGGTCGACCCGTCATGAGTCAGCCGTGAAGCTGAAGCCATGAGCGTCAGACAATAAGGACGAGGTCAGCGGGTTTTCCGCCTGGCCTCCCCTAGATGAGGAGAGTTGTGCCAGGCAAGGCCCGCGTACACGAGCTCGCGAAAGAGCTCGGCATCACCAGCAAGGACGTGCTCGCGAAGTTGAAGGAACAGGGCGAGTTCGTCAAGTCCGCGTCGTCCACGGTCGAGGCGCCCGTCGCCCGCCGTCTTCGCGACGCGTATGCGCCCAAGGGCGCCAAGAAGCCCACCCCCGGCCCGTCGGCGCGCCCCGGGCCGCCGGCCGCCAAGCCCGGTGCGCCCGCCGCCCCGAAGCCTCCCGCGCCTGCCCAGCAGGCTCCGGCGGCCAAGGCGGCCCCGGCCCCGGCCGCTTCGGCTCCGGTGGCACCCCAGCAGCAGGCGCCCGCGGCGTCGAAGCCGGCTTCCCCGGGGCAGCGCCCCGGCCCCCGGCCCGGCCCGCGTCAGCAGCCCGCCGCGCCCGCACCCCAGGAGCAGGTCCCGGCCGCGAAAGCGGACGCGCCCGCCGCTCCCAAGCAGGACACCCCGGCCACGCCCTCCGCGGGCGGCACCGGTTCGGTCGTCCCGCCGAAGCCGCAGGGCCCCAAGCCCGGCGGTCCCAAGCCCGGCCCGCGCACCCCGCGCGTCGGCAACAACCCGTTCGGCGTCGGTTCCGGCGCCCCGCCGCGTCCGCAGGGTCCGCGCCCCGGTGGCGGCCAGGGCGGCGACAACCGGCCCCCGCGTCCCGGCGGTGGCGCCGGCGGTGACCGTCCGGCCCCGCGGCCGGGTGGTGGCGCCGGTGGCAACCGGCCGAGCCCGGGCAACATGCCCCCGCGGCCGAACCCCGGCATGATGCCGGGCCGCACGCAGCGTCCCGCCGGTCCCGGTGGCGGCGCCCGCGGTGGTCCCGGTGGCGGCGCCCGTGGCGGCCCCGGCGGTGGCGGCGGCGGTCGTCCCGGTGGCGGTGGCGGCGGTTTCCGCGGCGGTCCCGGTGGCGGTGGCGGCGGCGGTGGCTTCCGCGGCGGTCCCGGTGGCGGCGGCGGTGGCGCCGGCGGCGGCTTCCGCCCGGGTGGCGGCGGTCCCGGTGGCGGCGGCGGTGCCCCAGCCGGTGGCGGCGGTTTCCGTGGCGGCGGCGGTGGCCGTGGTGGCCCCGGTGGCCGTGGCGGTACCGCGGGTGCCTTCGGGCGTCCCGGTGGTCCCTCGCGCAAGGGCCGCAAGTCGAAGCGGCAGAAGCGCCAGGAGTACATGGACAACATGCAGGCGCCCAGCGTCGGCGGCGTCCGCCTGCCCAAGGGCCAGGGCGAGACGATCCGGCTGCCGCGTGGTGCCTCGCTGACCGACTTCGCCGAGAAGATCGACGCCAACCCGGCTTCGCTGGTGCAGGTGCTCTTCCACCTCGGCGAGATGGTCACCGCGACGCAGTCCGTGTCGGACGACATCCTCGAGCTGCTCGGCGGCGAAATGAACTACAACGTTCAGGTCGTCAGCCCCGAGGAGGAAGACCGCGAACTGCTGGGGACCTTCGACATCACCTACGGCGACGACGCGGGTGGCGAAGAGGACCTGCAGGTCAGGCCGCCGGTCGTGACCATCATGGGTCACGTCGACCACGGTAAGACCCGCCTGCTCGACACGATCCGGAAGACGAAGGTCCGCGAGAGCGAGGCCGGCGGCATCACGCAGCACATCGGTGCGTACCAGATCGAGACCGAGCTCGAGGGCAATCCGCGCCTGATCACCTTCATCGACACCCCGGGTCACGAGGCGTTCACCGCCATGCGTGCCCGTGGTGCGAACTCGACCGACATCGCGGTGATCGTGGTGGCGGCCGACGACGGTGTGATGCCGCAGACGGTCGAGGCGATCAACCACGCGCAGGCCGCCAAGGCCCCGATCGTGGTCGCGATCAACAAGATCGACAAGGAAGGCGCGAACCCAGACAAGATCCGGCAGCAGCTGACCGAGTACAACCTCGTGGCCGAGGAGTACGGCGGCGACACGATGTTCGTCGAGATCTCCGCGCGGCAGAACATCAACATCGACGGTCTGCTCGAGGCGATCCTGCTGACCGCCGACGCCGCTTTGGACCTCCGGGCCAACCCGGACATGGAGGCCCAGGGCGTCGCGATCGAGGCGCACCTCGACCGCGGCCGCGGCCCGGTGGCCACCGTCCTGGTCCAGCGCGGCACGCTGCGCGTCGGTGACTCGGTCGTGGCGGGTGACGCCTACGGCCGCGTCCGCCGGATGGTCGACGAGCACAACGTCGACGTCACCGAGGCGCTGCCGTCGCGTCCCGTCCAGGTCATCGGGTTCACCTCGGTGCCGGGTGCGGGCGACACCTTCCTGGTGGTCGACGAGGACCGCGTCGCCCGGCAGATCGCCGAGCGCCGCTCCGCTCGTACGCGCAACGCGCTCAACGCGTCGCGCCGCAAGCGGGTCAGCCTCGAGGACCTCGACTCCGCCTTGAAGGAGACGAACAGCCTCAACCTGATCATCAAGGGTGACAACTCGGGTACGGTCGAGGCCCTCGAAGCCTCACTGCTGCAGCTGGACGTCGGCGACGAGGTCGAGCTGAACGTGGTCCACCGCGGTGTCGGTGGCGTGACCGAGTCGGACATCGACCTGGCGACCGCGTCCGACGCGATCGTCCTCGGGTTCAACGTCCGCGCCCAGGGCAAGGCGACCGAGCGGGCCACCCGCGAGGGCGTCGACGTCCGGTACTACACGGTCATCTACCAGGCGATCGACGAGATCGAGCAGGCCCTCAAGGGCATGCTCAAGCCGGAGTACGAAGAGGTCGAGCTGGGCCGCGCGGAGGTTCGCGAGGTCTTCAAGTCCTCCAAGATCGGCACGATCGCGGGTTGCCTGGTCATGTCCGGCGAGATCCGGCGCAACGCCCGGGCCCGTCTGCTCCGCGACGGCACGGTCGTGGCGGAGAACCTGCCGATCAGCTCGCTGCGGCGGTTCAAGGACGACGTGGTCGAGGTCCGCGAGGGCTACGAGTGCGGTCTGACGCTCGGTTCGTACGGCGACATCAAGGTCGACGACCAGATCGAGACGTACGAGCAGCGCGAGAAGCCGCGGGCGTAAGGCGTTTGTCCCCGGGTGTGCGGTTTAGCGCCGCGCACCCGGGGACTTCGCTTCCTGTTCCTACAACCCCACCTCACTTGCCTATGTTCGTCGGAGCTTTAGAGCTCGACATCCTGCTCGGCGACGTTCACTCGCTGAAGCAGAAGCGATCCGTGGTCCGTCCGGTGCTGGCCGAGGTGCGCAAGCGCTTCGCCGTGTCGGTGGCCGAAGCCGGGCACACCGACCTGCACCGCCGGACCCTCATCGGGGTGGCCGTGGTCGCCGAAGCCGGCGAGCACGTCCGCGACGTGCTGGACTCGTGTGAGCGGTACGTGGCGAGCCGGCCGGAGTTCGAACTGCTCTCCGCGCACCGTCGGCTGCTCGGCCCAGACGATTAGACCTTTCTAGGAGAACGACATGGCTGATCCTGCTCGGGCCCGCAAGCTCGCCAAGCGGATCTCGCAGATCGTGGCGTCCGCGATCGAACACGAGGTCAAGGACACCCGGCTGGACTACGTGACCATCACGGACACGAAGGTCACCGGCGACCTGCACGACGCCACGGTGTACTACACGGTGCTCGGCGAGAAGCTGGACGTCCCCCCGGACTTCGCCGGCGCCGCCGCCGCGCTCGAATCGGCGCGCGGGATGCTCCGCACGAAGGTCGGGCAGGGCACCGGGGTCCGCTACACGCCGACGCTGACGTTCGTCGCGGACACGATCCCCGAGGAGTCGAAGCGGATCGAGGACCTGCTCGCGAAGGCCCGCGAGGCCGACGCGGAGGTCGCGCGCCGCTCGGCGGGAGCCCAGCACGCGGGCGAGCCCGACCCGTACAAGGCGCCCCGCGAAACCGAGGACGACGACGAGTTCGCGGAGGAGGAGAGCCGGGGCTGACCCGTGCTCTCCCGCCGTGGCCTGCTCGCCGGCAGCGCACTCGCGCTGCTGGCGGGCTGCTCGTCCCCACCCGCCGGGCCACCGCCCGGCCCGCCCGCCGTGCCGGAGCCGACCCACCCGGCGGCGCTACGCGACCCGGTGACGGTCCAGCGCATGCACTCGGCGGCCCGCGGCACCGACGTCGACCTGGTGCTGATCACGCCCGAAGGTGTCCCTGCCTCGGGCCTGCCGGTGTGCCTGGCCCTGCACGGCCGTGGCGCCCAGGCGCGGACGTTCCTCTCCCTGGGCCTGCCGGCTCTGCTGACGGCGGCGGTCCGCGCCGGAACACCGCCGTTCGCCTTCGCGGCCCTCGACGGTGACCACTATTGGGTGAACGTCGGTTCCGACGACCCGCAGCGCATGCTCACCGACGAAGTCCCCGGCTGGCTGGCCGCCCGCGACCTGCGTCCGCCGTCGGCGGTGTTCGGCATTTCGATGGGCGGCTTCGGCGCGCTGCGGTTCGCCCGCGCGCACCCGGACCTGAAGGCGGTGGCCACGGCGAGCGCGGCCCTGTTCGTCAGCTGGCCGGACGCCCGCAGCCGCAAGGTTTTCGCGGACGAGGCGAACTGGCGCGACTCGGAACCCCTGCTGCACACCGCCGAGCTGCGCCCCGGCTCCCTCGGAGTGTGGTGCGGCGAGTCGGACCCGTTCCTGGGGGCGGACCGCCGGCTGGTGAAGGCGGTTTCGCCCGCGGTGTCCCGGTTTTCCCCGGGCGCCCACGATGACGAATACTGGCGGGGAGTACTGCCGGAGATCGTGAAGTTCGTGGGCGAGCGCTTGCCGTGACTGAGGTGTCCGGCCTGTCCAAGGCCGTCTGGACCGACGCCGACTTCCCGCAGCTGGGCTGGCACGACTGCCGCGTCCACGCGCTCGGCTTCATCGAGGAAGACGACCCGCCACCGGGCCTGAGCGCGGCGGCCTCGGCTTCGCCGAGCAGGCCTTCGCCTAAGCCACCATCGCGAAGGCGCCGTAGTACTCCCCGTCCAGCGTCCGCGTTCCGCTGCGGTCCGGGCTCACCTCGGCGCCCACCCAGCCCTGGAACGCTCCCGCGTCGTCGATCACCTGCAACAGCGGCCGGACGTGGCTGTTGAGCAGGTAGCACCCGTCGTACGACAGGCATTCGCACCAGAACTCGTAGCTGTTGCGCCGGCCGCCCAGGTCGCCGGTCAGGTAGTAGAACCTCCGGTCGCCGCTGGTGGTGAGCTTCTTCACGCACTCCTCGTAGCCGGCGGCGTCCGGTTTCCCGCAGCACGACGCCGCGTCGCAGTGCGCCCCCTTCTGCACGTACCCCAGGCACGAGCCGTCCGTGCAGGCGTTCCAGTCGGGGCCGACGGTGAAGTTGCCGGCCGATCCCCGGGCCACCGTGGTGGCCTTGTCGTTGTTCCAGCTGTGCGCCTCGTACACGTACGGCCGTTGCGTGGCGCGGATCGTGCTCATCGACGCCTTGCTGGTCACCGCCAGCGAGGCGGTGCTGCCGTAGGCGTAGCCACCGGTGATCGAGTACGTGTCGTCGACCAGCGCCATCCGGCCCAGGCCCGGGTGCAGCTCGGAGACCGCCCAGGTCTCGCCGAGGTTCACCGCGGTCGTCGAGCCGTTGATCGTGCTGCTCGTCCAGGTGATCGTCACCTGGCCGGACGTCGAGTCGTAGGCGTAGGTGCCGGTGAAGTGGCCGTTCGGGTCACCGGTGAACCCCGGCGCCGTCTTGATCGGGCAGTTGTTGCGCGGGTTGGTGCCCGGCTGGAACTCGCCGCAGTAGTAGACGTCGCCGCTGTTGGCCGGGACCGGGAAGTCGCGCTGGCTCCACGTCCAGAAGTTGTGCTGGACGGCGTTGCTCGACGGGTCGAACACCAGGTAGCCGAGCCGCACGTAGTTGTTCCCGGGGGCGTCGGTGAACCCGGCGACGCTGACCACCCAGTTCTGCTTGCCCAGTGGTGGCGGCGCGGCGTGTGCGGCGGACGCGCCGAGCAGCAACGTCGCAGCGAGCGCGGAGAGGACGACAGTAACGAACACGCCGAACCGGCGGAAAACCCCCATCTGCATGGGGGAAGGGTAACTGATGAACCACTACTTCGCGGCGAACAAAATCGCCTGCGGCACCTTGGCCCCGGGGCTCAGCAGCCATTCGGCGTCCACGGTGAACCCGGCGTCCCGCACCCGCCGGGCCAGCCACCACGGCTGCCGGAGGTGGACGTTGACCCGCATCGGGTGCCCGCCGTAGCCCTCGGTCTTCAGCCGGGTGCCCGCGCCGACGTGGTAGCCGATCATCAGCAGGCCGCCCGGCCGCAGCACGCGGTGGAAGTGACCCAGCGTCGCCGGCACCGACTCGTCCGGGACGTGGATCAGCGACCAGGACGCCAGCACGCCCGCGACCGACCCATCGGGCAGCGCGAGGTCCGTCATCGACCCCACCTCGAACCGCAGCCCGGGGTGCGACCGTCGCGCGAGGTCGATCATCCCCGGCGACAGGTCGACGCCGGACGCCTCGACGCCCAGCGAAGCCAGGTACGCCGTGAAGTGCCCCGGCCCGCAGCCGACGTCCACCACCGGCCCGTCGACCTCCGCGGCGAACAGCTTCAGCGCCGCCTTCAGGTACGGCTCCTTCTCGAGCGCGTCCGAGACGAAGTCGGCGTAGCTCGACGCCACCGTGTCGTACGACGTGGCGGTGTCCGCGAGCCAGGTCATCGCGCGCGCAGGCCGTCGAGGACCATGCCGAGCGCGCGCCGCCAGTCCGGGGTGGCGGTGGCCGCGGCGAACACGATCGCGAGGTCGGGCCCCCGGAAGTCCGGCCGCAGCGCCCCCGCTTCCTGCGCGCGCGAGATGATCCGGTTCATCCGGGCACCGTTGGCCTGCTTGGCTTTCTCCAGCCCCGACGCCGGGTCGAAGGCCCGCGAGCACACTTCGGTGAAGCCGCGGTCGGACACCTGCATCAGCACCGAACGCTCGAGGAACAGGACGAATCCCTCCCACGGGTCCTCGCACGCGAGGGCCTCGTCCAACACGGCCTGAGCTTCTTCCAGGGTCGGCAGGAAGGCGGCTTCGACGAGGTCCGCCCGCGTCGGGAACCGGTTGTAGAGGGTGCCGATCGCGACTTCGGCGCGCCGCGCGATTTCGTCGAGCGGGGCGTCGACCCCCTTGGCGCCGAAGACTTCCCGCGCCGCCGCGACCAGTGCTTCCCGGTTGCGCCGGGCGTCCGCGCGCAGGGGACGTTGCTCGACGGTCACGCTCGGAGAGTATAGCCGTGGCTGCACGCCTGAGCGGCTCGCCCGGTTGCCTGCCTGATCGGAACCTCACAGTGCCCACGGCGGGGAGCGGCCGGGAGCACAATGGTGCCAGCGGGGGTGAACCCGCACCGAGACGGCCACCGAGGGAGGTCGGCACCATGCACTCCGACCTTTCCCCGTCCGGCCGCACCGGAGTCCTCCTGGTCGGCACCCGCGGGCAGCGGGGCCCCGGGGAGGTGCTGATCAGGATCAGGGGTGGCTTGGAAACCTTCCTGGCCTGGTCCGACACGGAGCTGCCGAAGGGCACGACCGTCCTGGTCGTGGAAACCCGGGGCCGGCGCACGGTCGACGTCGTGGCGTGGGACGCCTCGGATCCTGCTTCCTAGTGCTCGTAGAAGGAAAATCGATGTTCGGTTATCGCGTGCCGGCTCCCAACGAGGCGATGCTGATCTCCGGGGGCAACAGCAAGAGCGCGGCGCCGTTCCGGGTCGTCACCGGCCACGGTGCGTTCGTCATGCCGGTCTTCCGGAAAGTCCGGTTCCTCACGCTCGCCATGTGCGAGGCCGAAGTGACCGAAGTGTGCGTGACGAAGCAGGCCATCGCCCTCACGGTGCGGGCGGTGATCGCGTTCAAGGTCGGCAACGACACCGAGAGCATCGTCAACGCCGGCCAGCGGTTCCTCTCCGACCAGGACCAGATGTCCGTGCTGACCGGCCGGATCTTCGCCGGTCACCTGCGGTCCATCATCGGGTCGATGACCGTCGAGGAAATCATCACCGAGCGGCAGAAGCTCGCCACCGAGGTCCTGGACGGCTCCGCGGTGGAGATGGCGAAGATCGGGCTGACCGTCGACGCCCTGCAGATCCAGTCGATCGACGACATGAAGCTCGGCTACATCGCCGCGATGGCCGCGCCGCACAACGCCGCCATCCAGCGTGATGCGCAGATCGCCCAGGCCGTGGCGAACAAGGCCGCGGCGGAGGCCGAGCAGGAGTCGCAGCGGACGCAGGCCGAGTACGCCCGGCAGACGTCGATCGTGCAGGCGCAGTACCGGGCCGAAGTCGAGGCGGCGCAGGCCCAGGCGTCCCAGGCCGGCCCGCTCGCGCAGGCGAAGGCGCAGCAGGAGGTCATCGACGCGCGCACCGAGCTGGCCCAGCGCGAAGCCGAGCTGCGGCAGCAGCAGCTGGTCGCCGAGGTCATCAAGCCCGCCGACGCCGAGGCCGAGCGGATCCGCATCCTGGCGCTGGCCGAAGCGGAGAAGATGCGCGTGCAGGCGGAGGCGGCCGCGTCGAACAACCGGGTCGCGCTCGACCGGATGCTCATCGACCAGCTGCCGCAGATCGTCAAGGAAGCCGGGCGCGGCCTGTCGGGGGCGAACGTCAACATCCTCAACGGCGCCGACGGTCTCGGCGAGATGGCCGCGGGCCTCGTCGGCCAGGGACTGTCCATCTTGGACTCGGTGAAGCGCGGCCTGAACACCCCGCCCGCGCCCGCCACCGGTGCCCCGGAGGACAACGGGCACGCCCCGGCGCCCGCCCGGGGTGAGCTCACGCAGTAGCGCTTTGTCGACTCAGGACGCCGGTTTCGCCGCGACGACCAGGTCACGCAGGATGGCCTGGTCCACCCGGTGGGCGAACTCCTCCCACGGCCCGCCCTCGCGGACGTCGAGGCCGGCTTTCCGGAGCACCTCGACGAGCTCTTCGCGCGGCAGCACCGTGGTGTTCCACGAAATCCCGAGCGCCCCACCGGGTTTCAGCACCCGCGTCCACACCGGGACGGCCGCGGCGAGCAGGTCGCGCGGGCTGCGCTGCAGGCCCGTCTCGCGGTGGCTGCCGTGCTGCACGCCGTACGGCGCGTCGGTGACGATCACGTCGCAGGAGTTCGCCCGCAGCACCTCGTCGGTGGTCAGGGTGTCGGCGTTGAAGTAGGTCAGCTTGCGCTTGTCGCCCGCTTTGTACGCTTCCTTGTCCAGTGCGTACTCGATGTCGAGGCGGCGCCCGAGCCGGGCCTTGTTGCGCCGCAGCTGTCCTGACTCGGCGGTGTGCTTGACGCGCTTGTTGCGCAGCCACGTCTTGATGAACGCCTCGTAGGCCTCGAAGTCTTTGGCGTCGACGTCCAGGCCGGTCGCGTGCAGGCCGTACATCATCGCCTGGTTCAGCGTGGTCCCGCGGCCGCACAGCGGGTCGAGCAGGTACTTCGGCTGGTCCGAGAAGGGGTCCGCGGTCGCCAGCAGCGTCACGTTCACCAGCAGCTTGGTGAACAGCTCGTTCGTCTTGCCCGCGTACTTCTGGATGGTCAGCAGGTCCGAGTCGGCCTTCGCCAGCGGTGTCACGGGCACCGGACGGAGGACGCCGTCACCCAGCTCGAACAGCGCGTACAGCGACGAGACGTTCGACAAGAGCGCGAGATCGCGCTCGCCGAGGGGCGCCGAGCTGGTGAAGCGCACGTAGCCGACGCCGCCGAGCTCGACCTCGTCGATCGCGGACAGCTCGGCCGCCAGCCGCGCGCCGAACACCGCCAGCTCGGCGCGCAGCAGTGCGGGGGAGGAGGCGGCGTAGACCCGGTTGGCCGAGGGGTAGACCAGCATCGCGTACTCAGGCATCCCGCAGAGCGTAGCGTGACGCACCGTGACCCCTACTTCGGCGCAGGACATCCGGGACGCGGCGGACCTGCTCGCGACAGCCGGCGATGTGACGATCCTCGGCCACGTGCGGCCGGACGCGGACGCGCTGGGCAGCGCGCTGGCCCTCGGCCGGGCACTGCGGCAGCGCGGCGCCCGCGTCCGCGTCTCCTTCGGCGAGCCCGACGAGGCTCCGGAGACGCTGCGGTGGCTCGACGAGGACGGCCTGCTCACCCACCCGGACGCCCTCCCGGACGCCGAGGAACTGCTCGTCTGCGTCGACACGCCGACGCCGAAGCGGCTCGGCCGGCTCGCCGGGCGCGTCGAGCTCGCCGGCGCGGTGCTGGTGATCGACCACCACGCGACCAACACCTTCTACGGCACCTGCCACGTCGTCGACGAGAGCGCCGAGGCCAGCGCGGTCCTCGTGTTCCGCGTCCTGGACGAGCTGGGCGCCGAGCTGGACGAGCCGATCGCGCGCGGGCTCTACGCGGGGATCGTCACCGACACCAGCGGGTTCCGCCGGGCGAGCCCGGAGACGCACCGGATGGCGGCCCGGCTGCTCGAAGCGGGGGCCGATCCGGAAGCGATCGTGCGCCGGATCGTCGACGAGCGCCCGTTCGCCTGGCTGCCGATGCTCTCCTCGGTGCTGCGCGAGGCCCGGTTGGAGCCGGAAGCCGCGCAGGGCCGGGGGTTCGTGCACGCGGTTGTCGGTGTCGACGCCGCTCGCACCGTGCGCGGCGAAGAGGTCGAGTCGGTCATCGACGTCGTCCGCTCGGTGCGCGAAGCGGCCGTCGCGGCGGTGCTCAAACAGGACCCGGCGCACCCGGAGCAGTGGCAGATTTCGCTGCGGTCCATCGGGATCGACGTCTCGGCGGTCGCGGCCGAGTTCGGCGGCGGCGGGCACCGGCAGGCCGCGGGCTGCACGATCGCGGGCTCCGCGGACGAGGTCGTCGCCGGCCTGCGCGAGGCGTTGGAACGGGCGCCGCTGCTGTAGCGCGCCCGGTCCCGATGCAGTGAATGACTCATTCCTGACGTCCGACGCCAGGAATGAGTCATTCACTGCGTTCGGTCGTGTTCCCGCCGGTCAGAACGGTCGGTGGCGGTGGTTAGAGTCCGGATCGTGGTGAACGCGGAGGAGATCGAGCGGGTCCCGGCGAAGCGCGTGCTCGGCCTGGCCGTGCCCGCGCTGGGGGTGCTGGCCGCCGAGCCGCTGTACGTGCTGGTCGACACCGCCGTGGTAGGTCACCTCGACGCGTTGTCGCTGGCCGGGCTCGCGCTCGGCGGCGTCGTGCTGGCCCAGGTGTCGAGCCAGCTGACGTTCCTGTCCTACGGCACGACGTCCCGCACCGCCCGGCTGCACGGGGCCGGCCGCCGGACCGAGGCGGTGCGCGAAGGCGTGCAGGCGACGTGGCTGGCGGTGTTCGTCGGGCTCGTCGTGCTGGCCGCGGGGCAGCTGCTGGCCTGGCCGATCGCGCGGGTGCTTTCGGGGAGCGACCAGATCGCTTCCGCCGCCGTGTCGTGGCTGCGGATCGCGCTGTTCGGGGCGCCGCTGATCCTGATCACCATGGCCGGCAACGGCTGGATGCGCGGGGTGCAGGACGCCGCGAGGCCGTTGCGGTACGTGCTGGCGGGCAACGGGATCTCGGCCGTGCTGTGCCCGGTCCTCGTGTACTGGGCCGGGCTGGGGCTGGAAGGTTCGGCGATCGCGAACGTCGTCGCGCAGGTGATTTCGGCGTCGCTGTTCTTCCTGGCGCTGGCCCGGGAGAAGGTCGGGCTCCGGCCGGACGTCAAGGTGATGCGCGCCCAGCTCGGCCTCGGCCGCGACCTGGTGCTGCGCAGCCTGGCGTTCCAGGCGTGCTTCGTCTCGGCGGCGGCCGTCGCGGCCCGGACGTCGACCGAGGCCGTCGGGGCGCACCAGGTGGTGCTGCAGCTGTGGACGTTCCTGGCGCTGGTGCTGGACTCGGTGGCGATCGCCGCGCAGTCGCTGGTCGGGGCGGCGCTGGGGGCGAACTCGGCGCGGCAGGCGCGCGGGGTCGCGTCGCAGATCACCGGGTACGGGCTGCTGCTGGGCTGCTTCCTGTGCGTGCTGTTCGCGGCGTTGTCGTGGGTGCTGCCGCACGCGTTCACGTCCGACCCGGGCGTGCTGGCGGAGATCCCGCACGCGTGGTGGTTCTTCGTGGCCCTGCAGCCGATCGCGGGCGTGGTCTTCGCCCTGGACGGCGTCCTCCTGGGCGCGGGCGACGCGGCCTTCCTCCGCAACGCGACGCTCGGCAGCGCCGCGCTGGGCTTCCTCCCCCTGATCTGGGCCTCCCTCGCCTTCGGCTGGGGCCTCACGGGCATCTGGACCGGCCTCTCGTGCTTCATGCTCCTCCGCCTGGCCGCAGTCCTGGCCCGCTGGCGCTCCGGAAACTGGGCCCTGACCGGCGCCACCCGCCCCACCTGACGTGCGCAAACAGCCATCAAGCGTGATCAGAAGGTCAACTCGCGTGATCAGAGGGTCAACTCGCGTGATTGAAGGGTCGACACGGTGGGGCCCGCATGCCGCCGCGTGTCGTCCCTCCAATCACGAGTGATGGCTTCCCAATCACGCGTGATGTCCCCCCGATCACGAGGAATGCCCCCGCTGAGCACGGGTGATGGGGGTTACCTGTGGGGAAAACCACCCGGGTCGTGGCTATGGTTCGTGGTTGCTTAGGCGATACAAGTAGGGGGGAAGAACGCCGAAACTCTGGAGGACGCTGTGCCCGCCACCGGCCGTGCCACCGCCCGGTCCTGGCTGATCTGGCTCGCCGCCGTCACCGTCTACCTGCTCGCCGTCTTCCACCGGACGTCCTTCGGGGTCGCCGGGTTGCAGGCCGCCGAGCGCTTCGGCGTCGGCGCGGCCGCGCTCGGCACCTTCACCGTCCTGCAGGTCGGCGTCTACGCCGCGATGCAGATCCCGACCGGCGTCCTGGTCGACCGCTACGGCCCCCGCCGCGTCCTCACCGTCGCCGTGCTGGTCCTCGGGGCCGGGCAGCTCCTGCTCGGCGTCGCTCACTCCTACGGCCTCGGCCTCCTCGCCCGCGGTGTCCTCGGCCTCGGCGACGCGCTCACGTTCGTCAGCGTCCTGCGCCTGGTCGCGGCCCACTTCCCGGGCCGCCAGTACGCCCTTCTGACGTCGTTCACCGCGGCCGTCGGCTACATCGGCAACCTCGCCGCCACCGTCCCGCTCTCGCTCGTGCTCGACAGCGCCGGCTGGACCCCCACCTTCCTCGCCGCCGGCGCCGTCACGGTCCTCTACACCGTCGTCGTGGCCCTCCGGGTCCGCGACGTCCCGGCGGGCGAACTGCCGCCCGTCCGCGAAGAAGTCCGCCCGCGCGAGCTGGCCGGCCGGGTCGCCGAAGCCTGGCGGACGCCGGGAACGCGCCTGGGCTTCTGGGTCCACTTCAGCACGATGTTCGCCCCGAACGCCCTGACGCTGCTGTGGGGCGTCCCCTGGCTGGTCCAGGGCCAAGGGCAGTCGAAGGCGACGGCGAGCGCGCTGCTCACCGTGTTCGTCTTCGGCTCGATGGCGGGCGGCCCGCTGCTGGGCGGCCTGATCGGCCGCCGCCCGTCGCTGCGGATGCCGCTGGTCGGCGGCTACATCGGCGGCGCCGCGCTGGTGTGGGCGGTGCTGCTGGGCTGGCCGGGCCAGGTGCCGCTGCCGGTCCTGGTGCCCGCGTTCGCCTTCCTCGCCCTCGGCGGCCCGGCGTCGATGATCGGGTTCGCCCTCGCCCGCGACTACAACCCGCTCAGCCGCGTCGGCACGGCCACCGGCGTGGTCAACGTCGGCGGCTTCGTGGCGACGACGATCGCCGCGCTCGCCGTCGGTGTGCTCCTGCAGGTGACCGGCGGGAACTTCCGGCTGTCGCTGCTGGCGCTCGTCGCCGTGCTGGCCCTCGGGACTTCTCGCCTGCTCGTGTGGTGGCGCCGCACCCGCGCCCACCTGTTCCTCGCCGAGGCCCGCGGCGAGGAGCTGCCGGTCCGCATCACCCGCCGCCGCTGGGACGCCGCTCTCCCCGAGACGCCGATCGTCGCCGCCTGATCACCCGCGCGGGACCAGCCAGCACAGGCAGAAGGGGTGTCCGGCCGGGTCGGCGTACACCTGGAAGTCGTCCCCGGACGTGCTACCGGCCGCCGTTTTCAGCACCGTGGCACCGAGCGCCATGACCTCTTCGTGCGCTTCGGCGAAGTCCTCGACCCACAGGTCGAGGTGCACCTGCTGCTTCGACGGCCCGTCCGGCCACTGCGGCGGCGTGTGGCCGGGCGCGAGCTGGACGCCGATCCGCGGCGCCCCGTCCACCATGACCATGTGCCAGTCGCCGTCCGCACTCACCTCCCCGCCGAGGACCCCGGCCCAGAAGCGGCTTTCGGCGGCGAGGTCGGCCGCGTCGAAGGTGACGACCTGGTGCTTGATCCGCATGAGCCACAGTCTGCCGGAATCACCGCCTGACCGGCACCTGCAGCAGCTGCGGCGCCACCGAGAACCCGCGCCGCCGGTAGGCGGGCACGGCCCGCGACGACGAGTGCACGGTGACCCGCTCCAACTCGAGCTCTTCGGCCAGCCGCAGGACGCCGTCGATCAGTCGGCCGCCGAGGCCGCCGTCGCGGGCTTCCGGCACGACGTACACGCTCTGCACGTCACCGCAGGCCCGCGAGAACGCCGTCGGGGTCGGCACGCGCGCGGTGACCGCCAGGAACGCCATCCCGAGCACCCGCCCGGCGCGCACGACGACGAGGCAGTGGTGGGTGGCCGCGTTCTCCCGCATCCACGCGGCGAACTCGCGCACGAACGCCTCGCGGCCGTCGCCGGGGAGGCCGTCCTGCTCGGCCACCCAGCGCCACCGGAGCTCGGCCACCGTTTCCAGCTCCGCGGGCCGGGCGGCCCGGACTTCGATCTCCGTCACGCCTCCATCGTGGCCGTCTGAGGCATCATCCGTTCCACGACCGGCGGCCGCTAGGGTTTGCCGCGTGTCGAGCCCCAAACCGCCCCGCCGTCCCGCCCCGCCTCCCGGCCTCCTCATCGTCGACAAGCCCGCCGGCATGACGTCGCACGACGTCGTCGCGCGCGCTCGCCGGATCATGGGCACCCGCAAGGTCGGGCACGCCGGCACGCTCGACCCGATGGCGACCGGCGTGCTGGTGCTCGGCGTCGAGCGCGCCACCAAGCTGCTCGGCCACCTGGCCCTGGACCGCAAGACCTACCTGGCCACCCTGAGCCTCGGCAGCAGCACCACGACCGACGACGCCGAGGGCGAAGTCCTCACCACGGCGGACACGAAGCAGACGCAAGACGACGACATCGCCAACGGCATCGAAAAGCTGACCGGCGACATCCAGCAGGTGCCCAGCGCGGTCAGCGCGGTCAAGATCGACGGCAAGCGCGCCTACGCCCGCGTCCGCGCCGGCGAGGACGTCGTCATCCCGGCCCGCCCGGTCACCGTCTACCGCTTCGACGTCCTCGCCGTCCGCCACGAAGAGGACCACGTCGAGGTGGACGCCGTCGTCGAGTGCTCTTCCGGCACCTACGTCCGCGCGCTGGCCCGCGACCTGGGCGCGGGCCTCGGCGTCGGCGGCCACCTGAAGGCGCTCCGGCGCACCACGGTCGGCCCCTTCACCCTCGCCAAGGCGAGGACCCTCGACCAGCTCGAAGAACAGCCCGAACTGAGCCTCGACCTCGACGCCGCCGTCGCCGCCGCCTTCCCGCGGCGCGACCTCGACGCGGCCACGGCGAAAGCGGTCCGCCACGGCCAGCGCATCCCGGCGGCCGGCCTCGAAGGCACTTACGGGCTCTTCGGTCCCGACGGCCGGGTGCTCGCCCTGGCCGCCGACGAACAGGGTGTATCCCGCGCGGTGGTCGTGTTGCTGCCCGCCTAGGGTGGGCTCGAGAGACGGGAGTGTGACGTGCTTCGGTGGCGTGGGCTGGGAGATCTCCCCGGCAGCTGGGGCCGGTGCGTGGTCACCATCGGCGTGTTCGACGGTGTCCACCGCGGGCACCAGGAGCTGATCAGCCGGACGGTCGCGGCGGCGGCCGAGCGCGGCCTGCCGAGCGTCATGCTGACGTTCGACCCGCACCCGTCGGAGGTGCTGCGCCCGGGCAGCCACCCGGCGCAGCTGACGACGTTGCGGCGCAAGGCCGAGATCGTCGAGAGCCTCGGTGTCGACGTCTTCTGCGTGCTGCCGTTCACCCTCGAGCTGTCCCGGCTGCAGCCGGAGGAGTTCGTGCACGAGGTGCTGGTCGACCGGCTGCACGCGGCCGCGGTGATCGTCGGCGACAACTTCACCTTCGGCGCCAAGGCGGCCGGCGACGTCGAACTGCTCCGCACCCTCGGCCGCCGGTTCGGCTTCGCCGCGTTCGGCGCCGAGCTGCAGGGCAAGGAACTGTCCGAAGAGGACCAGTCGGCGATCACCTTCTCGAGCACGTACGTCCGGTCCTGCATCGACGCCGGTGACGTGGTCGCCGCCGCCGAAGCGCTCGGCCGCCCGCACCGGCTGGAGGGGATCGTCGTCCGCGGCGACGGCCGGGGCCACGAGCTCGGCTATCCGACGGCGAACCTGTCGACCCCGCGCTTCGCCGCCGTCCCGGCCGACGGCGTCTACAGCGCGTGGTTCACCCGTTCGGCCGACCCGGCGCGCCGGCTGCGCGCCGCGGTCTCGGTGGGCACCAACCCGACGTTCTCCGGGCGCGAGCGGACCGTCGAGGCGTTCGTCCTCGACGTCGACGAGGACTTCTACGGCCAGCACGTGGCCATCGATTTCGTGACGCGGCTGCGTGACCAGGTGCGGTTCGCCGACTCGGCCGGGCTCGTCGCGCAGATCGACGACGACGTGGTCGAGACGAGAAAGGCACTCGAACTGCCCCCGGACGCCCTGACCGGGGACGAATAGGGGATTCCGCGTCCACGCAGGTGACCGCGATGGCAAGATGCTCACGGACGGTGTGCGCAAACAGGGGAGCGGGAGACTGGTGGAGGACCACAAGATCGTCCAGCGGAACATCGCGTTGCAGCGCGAGTGGTACGGGGAGCCGCTCGGTGACCGCGTGCGCCGGCTCGTCGTCGCGTTCGACGTTTCGCAGGCGTTCCTGGCCGAGGTCCTCGGGATCAGCGCCCCCATGCTCAGCCAGGTGATGAGCGGGCGGCGGGCGAAGATCGGCAACCCGGTCGTGCTGGCCAGGATGATCATGCTCGAGCGCAAGATCCTGGTGCCCGAGGTCGCCGCCGGCAACCGCGAAGCGATGCTGGCCGCGATGGAGGACGTCCGCGACTCGCGCCCCACCGTCGGGCGCGACAACATCCCGGTGGTCAACGAAGACCAGAAGGTCCTCGCCTACCTGCGCGACCTGGCCGAGGACGAGGACCTCGGCGAGGCCGCCAAGCGCCTCGACGACGACTTCCCGGCCATCGCCGACCTGCTCCGCCGGGCGGGCAACGGCGCCTGATGCCGGTCCTGTTCAGCGCACTTCTCCCGCCGGACGACGTCGTCGAGGCGATCTCCGCGGCCCTCGGCGATCCCGGCGACGGCCTCCGCTGGGAGCCGCCGGAGCGCTGGCACATCACCCTCGCCTACTACGGGCCGGACGACGTCGGAACGCGCGCCGCCTGGCTGAGCGCGCGGCTGGCCGGGCGCCCGGCGGTCGACGTCCGGCTGGAAAAGGCCGCGACGTTCCCCGGGGTGCTGTGGTTGACTGTCGCCGGATCGGAGCTGGAGCCGCTCGCGCACGCCGCGGGCGCCGGCGCCGAACCGAGGCCCTACCGGGCCCATCTGACGCTCGCGCGGTTCCCCCGGGAAGAACCCGGGCTCGCCGCGCGTTGGACCAGACAGCTGGCCGGTTTCACGAGCCGGCGCTGGCAGGCTGCGGAAGTGGCGCTGATGACCAGCGAGCGCGACCCGGGTGGTCCCCGCTACCGGGTGGCTCGCTCGTTCGGGCTGGACCACGCCTGAAGGCCCTGCTCAGAGGCGCACGTGACCAGAATGGTAACGTCGTGGCCGGGTCCGGCTGCAGTCCGTGGCGGCCGAGACCGTCTTCCCGGCGTTCATCCACGCCCGGGGCCGCACGGCACTGATTATTTCGAGGAGCAACACAAGTGGCGCTGTCCACCGAAGAGAAGAAGTCGATCCTGGCCGAGTACGGCGTGCACGACTCGGACACGGGATCCCCCGAGGCCCAGGTCGCGCTGCTGACCAAGCGGATCGTCGGCCTCACCGAGCATCTCAAGGCTCACAAGCACGACCACCACTCCCGTCGCGGGCTCCTGCTGCTGGTCGGCCGTCGCCGCCGGCTGCTGAACTACGTGATGAAGGTGGACATCGAGCGTTACCGTGCGCTGATCCAGCGCCTCGGCCTGCGCCGATAGCTGCACCCGAGGGGGAGTGACCGCCGGTCGCTCCCCCTTGCTGCAGGAACAACACGCTGTAACAACCGCAAGAACGGCGCGAGCGCGCACGAGGGACCGTCCGCCGGTCCTCGGTAGTGGCTTCCGGGAAGAGTCCCGGGGGCTTCGATCGAAGACCGGCATCACTCCTCGAGCGTCCTCAGGCGAAACGGGTCCCAGGGTGGGAGACTCGCGTCGTATAGAAGGAACTAAAGAGGAGAAACACCCTATGACCGACTCCACCGGAGTCACCGTGCACGAGACCGAAGCCGTGATCGACAACGGCCGGTTCGGCACCCGCACCGTCCGCTTCGAGACGGGCCGCCTGGCCAAGCAGGCCGCCGGCGCCGTCGTCGCGTACCTCGACGAAGAGACCATGCTGCTCTCGGCGACGACCGCGTCGAAGCACCCGAAGGACCACTTCGACTTCTTCCCCCTGACGGTGGACGTCGAGGAGCGCATGTACGCGGCCGGCCGCATCCCCGGCGCCTTCTTCCGCCGCGAGGGCCGCCCGTCGACCGACGCGATCCTGACCTGCCGCCTGATCGACCGGCCGCTGCGCCCGTCGTTCACCGACGGTCTCCGCAACGAGATCCAGGTCGTCATCACCGTCCAGAGCCTCAACCCGGACGACCCGTACGACGTGCTGGCCATCAACGCCGCCTCGGCGTCGACCCAGATCGCCGGCCTGCCGTTCTCCGGCCCGGTCGGCGGCGTGCGCGTCGCGCTGGTCGAGGACCAGTGGGTCGCGTTCCCGACCTGGTCGCAGCTGGAGAAGGCGACCTTCAACATGGTCGTCGCCGGCCGCATCGTCGGTGATGACGTCGCGATCATGATGGTCGAGGCCGAGGGCACCGAGCACACGCTCGACCTGATCGCCGCCGGCGGCAAGGCGCCCGACGAGGCCGCGGTCGCCGCGGGCCTCGAGGCTTCGAAGCCGTTCATCAAGGTGCTGTGCGAGGCCCAGCAGCAGCTGGCCGACGTCGCCGCCAAGCCGACCGGCGAGTTCCCGGTCTTCCTGGCCTACGAGCAGGACGTCTACGACGCCGTCGCGGCGATCGCCACCGACGACCTGGCCCGCGCGCTGCAGATCCCGGGCAAGCAGGATCGCGACGCCGCGACCGACGAGGTCAAGGCCGCCGTCCTGGAGAAGATCGGCCTCGGCGAGGGCGAAGCCTTCGAGGGCCGTGACAAGGAGATCGGCGGGGCGTTCAAGGCCCTGACGAAGAAGATCATGCGCCAGCGCGTCCTCACGGAGAAGATCCGCATGGACGGCCGTGGCCTCACCGACATCCGGTCGCTCTCGGCCGAGGTCGCTGTCATTCCTCGGGCGCACGGTTCGGCACTCTTTGAACGTGGGGAAACCCAGATCCTGGGCGTCACCACGCTGAACATGCTGCGCCTGGAGCAGCAGATCGACTCGCTGTCGCCCGAGACGCACAAGCGCTACATGCACCACTACAACTTCCCGCCGTTCTCCACCGGCGAGACCGGGCGCGTCGGTTCGCCGAAGCGCCGCGAGATCGGCCACGGCATGCTCGCCGAGCGCGCCCTGGTGCCGGTGCTGCCGAAGCGGGACGAGTTCCCGTACGCGATCCGCCAGGTCTCCGAGGCGCTGGGCTCCAACGGCTCGACCTCGATGGGCTCGGTCTGCGCGTCCACCATGGCGCTGTACAACGCCGGTGTGCCGCTGAAGGCGCCGGTCGCGGGCATCGCGATGGGCCTGGTCTCCGACGAGGTCGACGGCGAGACGCGCTACGTGGCGCTCACCGACATCCTCGGCGCCGAGGACGCCCTGGGCGACATGGACTTCAAGGTCGCCGGCACCAAGGACATCATCACCGCGCTGCAGCTGGACACGAAGCTCGACGGCATCCCCTCCGAGGTCCTCGCCGCCGCGCTGAAGCAGGCGAAGGACGCCCGGCTCACCATCCTGGAGGTCATCGCCGAGGCGATCGACAGCCCGGACGAGATGAGCCCGTACTCCCCGCGCGTCACCTCGGTGAAGATCCCGGTCGACAAGATCGGCGAGGTCATCGGCCCGAAGGGCAAGATGATCAACTCGATCACCGAGCAGACCGGTGCCGACATCTCCATCGAGGACGACGGCACGATCTACGTGGGCGCGGCCGACGGCCCGTCGGCGGAGGCGGCGATCGACCTGATCAACGCCATCGCCAACCCGCAGCTGCCCAAGGTCGGCGAGCGCTTCCTCGGCACCGTGGTGAAGACGGCCGCGTTCGGCGCGTTCGTCTCGCTGCTGCCGGGCAAGGACGGCCTGGTGCACATCTCGAAGCTGGGCAACGGCAAGCGGATCGCCAAGGTCGAGGACGTGGTCAACGTGGGCGACAAGCTCCGCGTCGAGATCGCCGACATCGACAACCGCGGCAAGATCAGCCTGATCGTGGTCAAGGACGACGAGCCCGCGAAGCCGGCCGAGGGTGACGCCCCCGCCGCCGACGCCGACGCCGAGAAGGCCGACGCCAAGTAAGGCCGCAGTTCAGCGAATATCGGTCCGCGAAGGCCACCTCGGGGGACTCCCGAGGTGGCCTTCGCGGCAAGGTGAGTAAGGAACCCATGGCACGGCAGGTTTCCGGGCACGAGCAGCCCGTCGGCACCACCCGCACGCTCGAGTCCACTTCGGACGGTGCGGTCGTCAAGCGCAGCGTGCTGCCCGGCGGTCTGCGCGTGATCACCGAGCGCGTCCCCGCCTCCCGCTCGGCCACGGTCGGGCTGTGGGTCGGCATCGGCTCCCGCGACGAGCCCGCCACCGTCGCCGGCGCCGCGCACTACCTCGAGCACCTGCTGTTCAAGGGCACCAAGCACCGCGACGCCACGCAGATCGCCGAAGAGATCGACGCCGTCGGCGGCGAGTTCAACGCCTTCACGGCGAAGGAGCACACCTGCTACTACGCGCAGGTGCTCGACGCCGACCTCCCGCTCGCCGTGGACCTGGTCACCGACGTCGTGTTCGACGCGCTGTGCACCGACCGCGACATGGACATGGAGCGCAGCGTCGTCCTCGAAGAGATTTCGATGCGCGACGACGACCCCGAGGACCTGCTGCACGAGACGTTCGTGACGGCCATCCTCGGCGACCACGCGCTCGGCCGCCCGGTGCTCGGCACCGAGAAGTCGATCGTGGAAATGTCCCCGGCCGCTCTGCGGAATTTCTACAAGCGCCGGTACACGCTGCCGCGGATGGTCCTCTCCGTGGCCGGCAACATCGACCACAACCAGGTGCTGCGGCTGGTCCGCAAGGCCCTCGGCGAGCGCCTGACCGGGACCGCGACGCCGATCGCGCCCCGCGAGGGCCGCGCCCGGATCAAGACCGTGCCGAAGCTGGCCCTGCACACCGACGACACCGAGCAGGCGCACGTCATGCTCGGCCTGCGCTCGCTGTCGCGCCACGACGACCGCCGCTTCGCGCTGTCGGTGCTCAACGCGGCCCTCGGCGGCGGCATGTCCTCGCGGCTGTTCCAGGAGATCCGCGAGCAGCGCGGGCTGGCCTACCAGGTGTATTCGTCGGTCGCGAGCTACGCCGACACCGGGCACATGGCCGTGTACGCGGGCTGCCAGCCGGAGAAGCTCGGCGACGTCGCCGGCGTCATCCGCGAGGTGCTCGACAAGGTCGGCGTCGACGGCCTCACCGAAGCCGAGGTGGCCCGCGCCAAGGGTCAATTGCGCGGCGGGATCGTGCTGGGCCTGGAGGACACGTCGTCGCGGATGTCGCGGATCGGCAAGAACGAGCTCAACTACGGCCACTACCTGGGCGTCGACGACACGATCGCCCGCATCGACGCGGTGACCACCGAAGACGTGTGTGCGCTCGCTCGCACTTTGTTCGCACGGCCCGGTGGCGTCTCGGCGGCGGCGGTCGTCGGGCCGTACGCTCACGCCGACGACCTTCCTGACGACCTGCACGAGGTGATCGCTTCATGACCATCAACGTCGGTGTGCTCGGTGCGCGCGGCCGGATGGGGGCGACGGTGGTGAACGCCGTCGAAGGCGCTTCGGACCTGAAGCTCGTGGCCGCGCTGGACGCGGGCGACGACTTCGCCCCGCTGGCCGACGCCCAGGTGGTCGTCGACTTCACCCACCCCGACGCCGTCATGGACAACCTGAAGTACCTGGTGGAGCACGACATCCACGCGGTCGTCGGCACCACCGGCTTCAGCGAATCCCGGTTGGCCGAGTTGCGCGCGTTGCTGGAGCCGAAGCCGTCGCTGGGCGTGCTGATCGCGCCGAACTTCGCCCTTGGCGCGGTGCTGGCCATGCGGTTCGCGGCCCAGGCGGCGAAGTTCTACGCCTCGGCCGAGATCATCGAGCTGCACCACAACCGCAAGGCCGACGCGCCTTCGGGCACCGCCGCCCACACGGCCCGGATGATCGCCGCGGCTCGCGCGGAAGCGGGCGTGACACCGGGTCCGGACGCGACGACGTCGGAGCTCGACGGCGCCCGCGGCGCCTCGGTCGAGCAGGTCCGCGTGCACTCGGTCCGCCTGCCGGGGCTGGTCGCGCACGAGGAAATCCTGTTCGGCGGCGAGGGGGAGACCCTGACGATTCGCCACGACTCCCTCGACCGGACGTCGTTCATGCCGGGCGTGCTGCTCGGCGTGCGTGAGGTGCTGAACCGCCCCGGCCTGACGGTCGGCCTGGAAAACGTCCTCGACCTGTGAAGGCTCGCAATGTGGCGCTGCTGCTGACGGCGGCGCTGATCGTCTACCTGTTCCTGCTGGCGGATCGGGCGTTCGCCCTGTTCAAGACCGGGACGGGGGTCGGGATCGCACTGGGCGCGGGCGTGCTGCTGCTGCCCGTCCTGGGTATCTGGGTCGTCGTCGTGACCTGGCGCAACGGCCTCCAGGTCCAGCGCCTGTCCCGGCAGCTGGACACCGAGGGGGCGCTCCCCGACGTCTCCGACCTCCCGCGTCGCCCGTCGGGCCGGGTGGATCGCGAGGCGGCCGACGCGTGGTTCGGGGAGCGCCGCGCGGAGGTCGAGGCCGACCAGGAGAACTGGCGCGTCTGGTACAAGCTCGCGTACGCGTACGACATCGCGGGCGACCGCCGCCGAGCGCGCGAGACGATGAAAAAAGCGATCGAGCTGGAAGCCGCCGAACGCTCACGTGCCGAGTAGTTCCGGCGCGAAGATCTCTTCGATCTGCCACCGGCGTGACGACAAGCCCTGTTCGTGGTGGTACCGCAGGTAGGCCTCCAGCGTCGTGCGGTTGGCCGCAATGCCGTAGGGCCACCAGTCCTCGCCGAACTCGGCGAGGGTGTCGTCGACCAGCGCGTTCGTCCACGGCAGCATGGTCTGCACCTGGTAGAGCCGCCGGCCGCGGCGGTAGCGCTCGGCGGCGGCGTCCTTCGCGGTTTCGAACATCGTGTAGACGCGGCGGGCCAGGCCGGGATCGTCCCGCAGGAGATCCCGCCGGACGACGACGGTGTGCATGATCGGGAAGATCCCGGTGCGGCGGTGGTAGTCGCGTTCCCGCGCGACGAAGTCCGGGAAGAGCCGGGCGACGTCCGGGTGCCCGTCCAGCACGCACTGCGGGACGTTGGCGGAGAACAGCGCGTCGATCTCGCCGGTGGCGAGCAGGTCGTTCAGCGTCTTGCCCGCCCCCGCCGTGGTGACCTTGACAGCATCGGGATGCGGGTGCGGGATGAAATCGAAGGGCGCCGCTGGGTGTTCGAGGCCGCCGATCACCCAGCGGTTCGTCTCCGGCCGGAACCCGTGCTCGTCCATCAGGATGCCCTTGGCCCAGACGCCGGAGTCCTGCCCGTAGGTGCCGAACTCGCCGATGGTCCGGCCGGTGAGGTCACCGGGACCGGTGATCCCCGAGCGGGTGTTGACGAAGACGCAGGAGTGCCGGAAGACGCGGTTCGGGAAGATCGGCAGCGCCACGAAGGGCGTGCCTGCTTCGAGCAGCCGCAGGTAGAACGTCAGGCCGAGTTCGGCGACGTCGAACTCGCCGCGGATCGCCCGTTCGAAGATTTCGGGCAGCGTGGCGGCGGTTTCCACGCCTGAGAGGTCCCGGGTCGTGTCGTAGGTGAAGGTGCCGATTCGCATGGTTCCGATCATCGGCGCGCGCGGACGGGTGCGTCCAAGACCGGTTGCGGCAACTCGATACCGTGGGGGTATGGACTTGCGCGTACTCCGGTACTTCGTCGCGGTCGCCGAAGAGCGGCACATCGGCCGCGCGGCGGACCGGCTGCACATGGCGCAGCCGCCGCTCAGCCGGGCGGTGCGCGCGCTGGAGGACGAGCTGGGCGCGACGCTGCTCGAGCGCACGCCCAAGGGCGTCACGCTCACCGAGGCGGGCGCTGTCTTGTACGACGAGGCCGTCGCGCTGCTGGCGCAGGCCGGCCGCATCCGCGACCGCGTGACGGCGGCGGCGGGCACGGCCACGTTGACGGTCGGCACCCTGGCGGACGCCGCCGAGCAGGTCGGCGCCCGGTTGGTGGCCCTGTTCCGCGAGCAGCACCCGCACGTGGACGTGCGCGTCCACGAAGCGGACCTCGCGGATCCGACGGCCGGGCTGCGCGCCGGCCTGGTCGACGTGGCCCTGACCCGGACGCCGTTCGAAACGGCGGGCATCGGCGTCCACGTGCTGCGCCGGGTTCGCGTGGGCGTGGTGCTGCGCGACGACGACCCCCTGGCCGGCCGGACCGAGGTCGCGACGGCGGAGCTGGCCGGCCGCCGCTGGGTCCGCCTCCCGGACGGCACCGACCCGCGCTGGACGGCCTACTGGACGGGCGGCCCGCCCGGCGACGACGCCTCGGTCATGCGGACGGTCCAGGAGTGCCTGCAGGCGGTGCTGTGGAACGGCACCGCGGCCCTCGCCCCGGTCGACCAGCCGGTGCCGCCCGGGCTGCGGGTCGTGCCGGTGGCCGATCGCCCGGTGAGCGAGCTGGTGGTGGCGTGGCCGAAAGCGGTGATCAGCCCGCTCGTTCGTGGCTTCGTGCGCATCGCGGCGGCGGCGAACCGGTGACGCTGCTGCTGAAGCTCGTCCTGGCGCCGTTGCTGGTGGTCGGCTCGTCGCTGGCCGGACGGCGCTGGGGCTTGGGCGTGACGGGTCTGCTGGTGGCGATGCCCGTGGTCGCGGGCCCGATCCTGCTGATCACGTACTTGGAGCACGGGGCGGCGTTCGTCGCGCGGGCGGCGTCGGCGTCGTTGCTGGGACTGGTGTCGCTGGCCGCGTTCGCGGTGGTGTTCGCGCGGGTGTCCCGGGCACGGGGCTGGCTCGGCACGCTGCTGGTCGGCTGGCTTGTGTGCTTGTCGCTGGATTTGGCGTTGACGTTCGCGCCGGTGCCGGTGTGGGTGGCGCTCGGGCTGGCGCTGGCGGCGGCTTGGACGGGCATCCGGTTGCTGCCGGAGCCGGGGGAGGCCCGGCCGGTGCCGCTGCCGTGGTGGGACCTGCCCGCCCGCGCGGTGGCGACGGCCGGGCTCGTGGTGGCCCTGACGGCGGCGGCCGGACGTCTCGGCCCGGACCTGACGGGCGTGCTGGCCCCCTTCCCGACCGGGACGAGCGTCGTGGCGGTGTTCGCGCAGGCGCAAGGCGGCCCGCCGGCGGCCGCGGCGACCGTGCGGGGTGTGCTGCGTGGGCTCGGCGGGTTTTCGGCGTTTTGTTTTCTGGTGGCGGTGCTGGTGGAGCCGATCGGCGGGTGGGCTTTCGTGGTTGCGGTCGCCGGAACGGTGGTGTGGCAATTCGCTGACAGTTGTCGTTCATTCGGGAAATGAGTGGGCTTCGTACTATCGCCCGCATGAAACCGACTTCGTCTTCTCCTGGTTCACGGGCGTTGTCCGCGTCGCTGCGCGAAGTACGCGAAGCGCGGAAGTTCGGGTTGCGCGAGCTGGCGCGGGCACTCGAGGTGGATCCGCGGTTGCTGTCCCAGTGGGAGCTGGGGATTCGGGTGCCGCCGGTGGAGGAGGTGGCCCGGATTCTCGGGTACCTGCGGGTGGATCGAGCCGTGACCAACCGGATTCTGGCCTTGGCGCAGCACGTGAAAGACCCGAACTGGCTGGACTCCAACCCCTCGGACTTGCCCGCCGCGCTCACGGGAGTCATGCAGTGCGAACGGTCGGCCAGCTTGATCACCAACTGGTCCCCGCAGATCATTCCCGGGCTCCTGCAGACTCCTGACTATGCCCGCACTCTTCTCTCTGCCTCCGAGACCAAGGCGGAAGTGGTCGATGCGCGGCTGGTGGCCCGGCTGAAACGCCAGCGGATCCTATCCGGATATGAGCCGGTTCGACTCAAGGCCATCATCTCCGAACTGGCGATTCGTGAGGTGGTCGGAGAAGCGGGCACCATGTCCGATCAGATCGACCACCTGCTCGCCTTAGGTGTTACATCTAACATTTCAGTGCGCATCGTGCCCGCGGATGTGGGTTACCACCCCGGCAAGATCGGCATGTTCGCTCTCTACGACTTCCCCAGCGATCCGTCGATCGTGTTCCTCGAGCACCACCACGCCAGTGCCTTCGTCAACGAGTTGGAGGCTATCGCGAGCTACCGCAAGCTCGTTAAAGTCTTGCTGGACAAGGCATTGTCCGAAGATGTCTCGCGAGAACTGCTTCGGGAGGCAGCGCGATAGGTCGGAGGCAGCGTGTCGACGTGGCGGAAGTCGAGCTATACGGCAAACATCGAATGCGTCGAGGTTCTCCTCGCCGAGACCGTTGGCGTGCGGGACACGAAAGCCCGTCACCTGGGCCAGCTCACCGTCTCGCGCTCTGCTTGGACCGCGCTGATCTCAGTGGTGCAGCCAGCCCGCGAACACCGCGGGTGAAGCCGCAATCAAGCTGAAGCGGATCCACCTTCCGGCGAGACCCGTCGTCAGGAAGGTCGCGAACCGCATCCGCACCAACCCGGCCAGCACGCTCGTCGCCATGAACGGCGGCAGGCCCACGAGGGAACTCACGCCGTACGTCCCGGCCATCCAGTGTGGGTGCCGGTGGCAGCGCTCGCGCAGCGCCTCGACCCACCCGCGGATCCGCTTGGTCCGCAGCTGCCAGCGCACGCGCCTCGGCGTCATCGGGCGCTCTCGGTGCAACCGGTCGTGCAGTGGCTTGGGGAGCTTGATCGTCCCGCGCGCGGCCAGGTAGTACAGCGTCTTCCCGGCGATCTGCCCGACGGCCACCGCCGCCCCGAGCCACAGCCAGTGCAGCCCCGGCTGGCTCGCGCACAACCCGAGCAGGAAGACTTCGGCGTTGATCAGCGGCACGATGGCCGAACCGAACGCGACGCCCAGCGTCAGCAGGATCCAGCTCATCTGTCACCTCCTGAAAACCGCTCGCGTTCTTCCAAGTTATCAGTTCGAAATCTCCGCGCACGGGGGTTAACCCCCCTCTTCGGCCGGCGGTCCGCACCAGAAGATCACCTGCCGGACGGCTGCCGGTCACCTCCCGCCGGAACACTGGCCGGGTGGCCGCCGAGCAATCCCGTACGCCCGCTGACCGATTCGGCGCCCTCTGCCGGGCCGTCGTCCGTGTGCTGCCGCTGGGTCTGTCGCGGGTCGTGGCGCCGACGTTTCTCGGGTTCTGCCTGATCAACGGGCTCACGTTCGGCGTCGACCTCGCGCTGCTGACCGTCTTCCACGGCGTGCTCGGCTGGCCGGTGTGGCTGGCGATCACGCTGGCGTACGTCTGTGCGTTCGGGCTGAGCTTCGCGCTGAACCGGACGTTCAACTTCCATTCCCACGCCGCCGTCGGAATCCAGCTGGTGCTTTACATAGGTGCGATTGCTGTCAATTACGCGGCGTTTCTGCTGGGTGTGGGCGCGGGGCTGACGGCGCTGGGCGTCGAATACCACGTCTCGCGGGTGCTCGCGGGCGTGGGCGAGGGCGTGTTCATGTACGCCGTGATGCGGTGGGTGATCTTCCGCGACTCAGGACAGGGAGAGGTCGAGGGTGCCGGTGAGCCGGACCTCGCGGAGGGTGCGCTCGCCGGTGTCGAGGGTGCGGACGGTGCCGTCGGGGTTCCAGCCGGCCCGGCGGTAGAAGCCGAGGGTGGCGTGGTCGCCCTGGGCGACCCAGGCGATGCCGCGGGAGGCGCCGTCGGCCCGCAGGCCCGCGGCGGCCGTCGCGAGTAGCCGTCCGGCGTGCCCGCGGCGTCCCCAGCGCGGCTCGACGAGCAGGGTGGCGATCAGCCCGGTCGTCTCGGCGTCTTCGGGCAGGCTCCCATCGGCCTGGGCGACCTCGTCTTCGGGCGCGCGGCCGGCGACGCAGAAGCCGACGGTGAACTCGCCCTCGGTGGCGACGTAGACGAGGCTGCCGGGGTAGTCGATGGTCTCGCTCCAGGTGCCGGCGAGGTCGGTGGCGTCCAGTTGCGCGAGGGCCTGCTTGCCGAGCAGGTCCTCGTAGGCGGCGTGCCAGGTTTCGCGCTGGATGCGGGCGATCTCCGCGGCGTCGGACAGATCGGCGGGACGGACGGCGGCGTCGCTCATGGTTGCTGAACTTAGCGGTCGCGGTTTTTGTCGGTGGTGGGTGGCACCATGAGCGCACCATGCAAACGATCAGCGTCTCGACGGCCCGGAAGACGTTCCTGGCCGCACAGGGCTTCACCGACCCGCGTCCGTCCGGCGTGCCTTCGCGGCAGCACCTGAAACGCGTGCTGTCGCGGGTCCAGCTGCTGCAGCTGGACTCGGTGAACGTGGCGGTCCGGGCCCACTACATGCCGGTGTTCTCGCGGCTGGGCGCGTACGACCCGGCGCTGCTCGACGAAGCGGCGTGGGCGAATTCGGCGCGTCGCCCGCGGCTGCTGGTGGAGACGTGGGCGCACGAGGCGAGCCTGCTGCCGATCGAGGACTGGCCCCTGATCCGCTCGGGCGCGAAGCGCGACGGCTGGTGGCGGCACTACGGCCCGTTGATCGAGAAGTCACCGGGCCTGGTCGACGAGATCCTGTCGGTGGTGAAGGAGCTGGGCCCGATCGGCGCGGGCGGCATCGAGCGCGCGGTGCAGGCGGACGCCCAGCGGCGCGGCCCGGGCTCGTGGTGGGAGCGCTCGGAGGTCAAGCGCGTCTGCGAGTACCTGTTCGGCGTCGGCCAGCTGACCACGGGCACGCGGCGGTCGTTCGAGCGGCTCTACGACCTGACCGAGCGGGTGGTCCCACCGGAGATCCTCGCCCGGTCGGTGTCCGCGGAGGAGGGCGCGCGGGGCTTGATTGCGCGTTCGGCGCGAGCGCTGGGGGTGGCGACGGAGACGGATCTGCGCGACTACTACCGCCTCGGCCCGGCCCCGGCCCGCCAGGCGGTGGCGGAGCTGGTGGAGTCGGGAGAGCTGGAGCCGGTCGCGGTCCGCGGCTGGAAGCAGGTGGCCTACCGCCATGCTTTGGCTCGGAAGCCGCGGAACGTGGTGGGCCGGGCGTTGCTGTGCCCGTTCGACCCGCTGATCTGGGAGCGCGCCCGAACCGAGCGGCTGTTCGGCTTCCACTACCGGATCGAAATCTACGTCCCGGAGCCGAAGCGGGTGTACGGGTATTACGTCTTCCCGTTCCTGCTGGACGGCTCGCTCGTCGCGCGGGTGGACCTGAAGTCCGACCGAGCGGCGGGGGTGCTGCGGGTCCAGGGAGCGTTCGCGGAGGAGGGCGTGGACGTGGCCCGGGTCCTCCCGGAGCTGGCGGCGGAGCTGCGGCACATGGCGGAGTGGCTGGGTTTGTCGGGCGTGACGGTGGGCGCGCGAGGCGATTTGGCGGTGCCGCTGGCGAAGCTGGTCCGCTGACGCTCCCCTCTCCGGGTCCGGGCCCGGCAAGGTGAGCCGAGCGGGTCGAGCCCGTGGGGTCTGCCGAGCGCGGCCTTGGCGGATCAGCCGAACGTGACCACGCCGTGCCCCGTGGATGGCCCAACTTTGGGGTGTCGGGTTCACATTTGGTTGACAAGCGTTGATCGAGGACGCGAACATCTTTTAGACCTCTCCGAGCATGGATCATGATCTTTAAGGAGAGGTAGGTCCATGTCGGCAGGTATGTGGCTCGCGCTGTGTGCGTGCGTCCTGGCACTGGTGGGGCTGGGGCTGATATCTCTCCTGCTCGTCAAGCTCGACGCTCGCAGGTGTCTTCGCCAGATCAAAGTCGATGCGCGGGTCGGCCGGTGGTTCGGCCTCTTGATCCAACTCGACCGGGAAGCCGAACCCCGCGCAGCGCCGGCATCCCCGGACTCGGCGCAGTCCCGCAAGAGAAGGACCGTGGCCACCCGCCCTGCGAGGGGCAGCAATCGCCCGAGGCCCCGCTCTTGAAGTACCTCTGTCCTGGCCGGCAATCAGCTCCTACCGACCACCCTGACCGCCACCCCGGCCGATCGCCGTCCCCGCGCTCGGCGTCGTGGCCGGAGCCGGGGTCGTCCGGTCGATCCGCGGATCCGGCGAACACCCTTGCGCGATCAACCGCGACCCGGCCACCGCGCCCGCGAGCGAGGAGGGGCGGATCAGCGCGGTCACTCGGTCACCTTTCGCCAGGCCGGCGCGGTCAACCGATGGGAACGAGACAGCCTGCCGATTTGTTCAAGGCCGATCCGAGAAAATCAGCGATTCTCCGGGAGTAATCAGGTGAAACGGCGTTTCGACAGATTCATCCTTCGTTCGCCGGATTTCTGCGGGCCGCTTCCTCTGGTATTTCGCGCGAACGGGCCGTCCCCGGCACCCCCGCCGGGAACGGCCCGTTCTCCCCCTGTCTCAGCCCGCTCTTCCGGGGGTCCGGGTGGCGGAGCCCCCGGTCCGGGCCGGAGGTCCGGTTGTCTCAGCCCGCCGCGCGCGTCACCACGGCGTTGCCGGTGCCCGTGCGGGCGCGGACCTTCAGCTTCACGCCACCATCGGGGGCGCTGTCGGCGACGTCCAGCTCGCTGGAGACGCGGCCGCCGCTGGAGGTCAGGTCGACCTCGGCGGTCGTCCCGCCGCGGATGCCGATCCGGACCTCGCCCGAGCCGGTGATCAGGTCGAGCGAGCCCGACGCGGCGTCGGCCACCGACAGGTCGCCGCTGCCGGTGCGGGCCATCACCTCGCCGGAGACCGCGCCCAGCCAGACGTCGCCGGTGCCGGTGGCCAGCGTCGCGGACCCGCTGATCGACGACGCCTCGATGTGGCCGCTGCCGCTGCGCAGCTGCAGCCCGCCCAGCGTCGGGCCGAGCTTGACGGCGCCGCTGCCGGTGCGGATGGTGGCCGAGCCGTCGGCGCGGTCGAGCTTCACCTCGCCGGAGCCGGTCAGCAGGTCGACGCGGCCGGCCGAGCCGGTGACGGTGACGTCCGCCGCGCCCGCCCGGACCTCGACGTGCGAGCCCGCCGGCGCGTGCACCTTCACCGCGAGGGCGACGTTGCGCAGCTGCCACGCCTTCGGTGCCTGGACGACCAGGCGGTTGCCGAGCTTCTCGATCCGGCTCTGCCGCACGGCTTCGGCGGGGGAGGCACCCGGGTCGACGCCCAGCTGGTCGCCGAAGCGTTCGCCGACCCAGGACAGCAGGCTGTTGACCCCCGCCACCCACGGCTGCTGCTCGCCCTGGTCGTGGCGCAGCTCCACGCGGGCGCCGGAGTCGCCGTCGAGGACGACCTCGACGCGGCCGATCGTCACGCTGACGTCGAGCTCCAGCGGGACGTCGGTCTTGAACTCGTCCACCCGGACCAATTCGTCGTTCGGCTCTTCGGCCGGTGTGGTCTGTTCTTCACTCATCGTCTCGTCCCCTCAGCCTTCGACCCAGCCGTGCAGGTGCGACCCGCTTCCGCCGCGGTCGCCCTTGCCCTGGTGCTTGTGGCCGCCGCCGCCGAGCGCGCCGTGGCCCAGTGCGCCCTGCACCGCCTGCGAAACGAACGTGTTCAGCGAGACGCCCTGGGCCGCGGCCGCGCGCTCGGCCTGGCCCTTGATCTGCTCGACCAGCCGGAGGGTGATTCGGCTGATGTCACCACCGTCGATCGGCGGCGGTGGTGTGGTGTCACGTGGTGTCGCGCGTGACGTCGTCTCCTCGGCGGTGCCGGTGACGACCACCCGGACGTCCCGGCCGTCGAGCCGGACGTCCACCACCTGGCCCGGCAGCGCGGCCGTGACCTCGGCGGCGAGGTCGGCGAGGGCGTTCATCAGAGTCAGGCGGACGGCGGGCTCGAGCGCGGAGGACAGCAGCGCGGCCGCCCGCCGGGTGTGCTCGTCCCCGGCGGCAGCCGTGTTCGCGAGGTCCTCGCGAAGGTTGGCGATGTACGGCGTCAGGTCCATGACACCACTATGACGTCATCGGTGACGTCAGTCAAGGCGGGTGGTGATGTCACGTGTCCCTCGGGAGTGACTGCCCTCACGCGGTTAGGCTGCGCGGAAGCCGGAGAAGGAGTCCTGACGTGACCGGAACCGTGTCACCCAGAGTGCAGCTGATCGCGAAGACCGAGTTCTTCCCGCCCGGGGACGTGCCGTGGTCGACCGACGCGGACGGCGGGGAAGCACTCGCCGAATTCGCCGGCCGCGCCTGCTACCAGTCGTGGAAGAAGCCGAACCCCGCCACCGCGACCAACGCCGGCTACCTCGAGCACATCATCGA
The DNA here is from genome assembly GCF_026017845.1 of Amycolatopsis mediterranei. Lineage (NCBI taxonomy): Bacteria > Bacillati > Actinomycetota > Actinomycetes > Pseudonocardiales > Pseudonocardiaceae > Amycolatopsis > Amycolatopsis mediterranei. The sequence goes on along the minus strand of NZ_CP100416.1, from coordinate 7,271,774 downwards.
CGTCGGCCACCTCTCGGTGCTGGAGCACGGTTCGGTGACCTTCTACATCACCGGCATCTCCCGGTCCCTGACCCACGAGCTGATCCGGCACCGCCACTTCTCCTACTCCCAGCTCTCGCAGCGGTACGTCCCGGAGTGCGACGCCGAGTTCGTCGAGCCGGAGATCATCGCGAACGACCCGGTGCTGCACGAGAAGTTCCTCGCCGCGACCCGGGCGAGCGTCGAGGCCTACACCGAGCTGCTGTCCGGGCTCGAGGAGAAGTTCGCCGACGTCCCGAGCGCGACCCTGCGCCGCAAGCAGGCCCGCCAGGCCGCCCGGGCCGTGCTGCCGAACGCGACCGAAACCCGCATCGTCGTGACCGGGAACTACCGCGCCTGGCGGCACTTCGTCGCGATGCGCGCGACCGAGCACGCCGACGTCGAAATCCGTGAGCTGGCCGTGGAATGCCTGCGGCAGCTGCAGAAGGCCGCGGCGAACGTGTTCGCGGACTTCACCATCTCGACGCTGCCGGACGGCACCGAGATCGCCACGAGCCCGAAGGTGCTGGAAGGCTGATGAAACGACTCGCGATCGACGTCCGGCCCGGCGAGTACGCCGTGGTGCGGCTGCCCGCGGACGCCAAGGTGCCCGCCGAGCTCTTCGAGCCGGGCGAAGCCCTGGTTTCGGTGACGCGGACGCCCGAAGAACTGTCGGTGATCTGCCCGGCCGGCCGCGAGCCGGGCGGGGCCATGGCCTCCGAAGACGGCTGGCGGCTGCTGTCGGTGCGCGGCCCGCTGGAGTTCACGCTCACCGGCATCATCGCCGCGCTGGCCTCGGAGCTGGCCGCGGCCGGCGTCACGCTGTTCTCGATCTCGACGTTCGACACCGACCACATCCTGGTCCGCGGCGGCGACCTCGACGACGCGGTCACGGCGCTGCGCGAATCCGGCCACGAGGTCGCCCGGCTCTGACTTTTCGCCGCCGCCGATCCGGGTACCCGCGTGCCGGGGTGGGAGCCATCACCCTTGAAAAACAAAGTTCGGCGCGCCTAAACTTCAGTTTAGGGTCCCCGACATCCGGTTTTCGAGAGGTGGGCGCATGGCTGTGACCGAGGCTGTCCGGCCGAGGCTGGTGACGCGCCTGCGCACCGGTTCGGCCTTGCTCGGTCCGGCGTTCGTCGCCGCCATCGCCTACGTCGACCCGGGGAACGTCGCCTCGAACATCAGCGCCGGCGCCCGCTACGGCTACCTGCTGGTCTGGGTGATCGTCGCGGCGAACCTGATGGCCGTGCTGGTGCAGTACCTGTCGGCGAAACTCGGGCTGGTCAGCGGGATGTCGCTGCCGGAGGCCCTGCGCGTCCGCCTGTCGCGCCCCGCGCGGCTGGCCTACTGGGCACAGGCGGAGATCGTCGCCATCGCCACCGACCTGGCCGAGGTGGTCGGCGGCGCGATCGCGCTCAACCTGCTGTTCGACCTCCCGCTCGTCGTCGGCGGGTTGATCACCGGCGCGGTGTCGCTGACGCTGCTGGCGGTCCAGGACCGCGGCGGCCAGCGCACGTTCGAGCGGGTGGTCACCGGCCTGCTGGCGGTGATCGCGGTCGGCTTCCTGGCGAGCCTGTTCGTCGAGCCGCCGTCGGCCACGGAAACCCTCGGCGGCCTGGTCCCGGGCTTCGACGGCGCGGGCAGCATCCTCATCGCGGCGGCCATGCTCGGCGCGACGGTGATGCCGCACGCCGTCTACCTGCACTCGGGCCTGGTCCGCGACCGCCACGGCCGGTCCGAGGGCCTCCAGCGCCGCCGCCTGCTGCGCGCGACGCGCGCCGACGTCGGCTTGGCGATGCTCCTGGCGGGCGCGGTGAACCTGGGCATGCTGCTGCTGGCCGCGACGAACCTCCAGGGCCAGGTGGGCGTGGACAGCATCGAGGGCGCGCACGGCGCGGTCTCCTCGGCGCTCGGCCCGGGCGTCGCGCTGCTGTTCGCGATCGGCCTATTGGCGTCGGGACTGGCTTCGACGTCGGTGGGCGCGTACGCGGGCGCGATGATCATGCAAGGGTTGCTGCACAAGCGAATTCCGCTGGTCCTGCGCCGCCTGGTGACCCTGACGCCGGCGATCGTGGTGCTCGCGCTGGGCACCGACCCGAGTGCGGCGCTGGTGGTGTCGCAGGTGGTGCTGTCGTTCGGGATTCCGTTCGCGCTGGTGCCGTTGATTCGCCTGACGGCGGACCGTGATCTGATGGGGGCGGACACGAACCGCCGCTCGACGACGGTCGCGGCCTCGGTGATCGCGGCGATCATCATCGCTCTCAACCTGGTGCTCATCTACCTCACGGTCACCGGTTGACCCACGGAACGGGGAACGCGGCCATGGCCTGGACCTTCGCCCTCAACGCCGAATGCGGGGACCGCGAGACCCACGCCCGCGACCTCGCGCGGCACTTCGACGGCTGGCCGGCGGGGGTCTTCAGCAGCGCCGGCGCCTGGTGGTGCGGGGTCGCGCCGGAAGGCCTCAGCCCCAACGGCGCGCACACCGACGAAGAAGCGGCGGCGATGACCGCGGCCGGCCGCCGGCTCTACTGGCTGCTCCGGATCGCGCCGCCGGTCTACCGCTACGCGCTCGCCGGCATCCAGACCGACCGGTTCCGCAGCTACGACGAGCTGATGGCGGAGAAGGACCTGACGATCTTCCCGGGCCTCGTCGTCGCCGAGGACATCTGGATCCGGACGGGCAAGCGCGCCGAGTTCAGCGACTTCGCCCCCGGCTACCGCTGGCTCCCCTACCGCGGCGAAAGCCGCCGCTGACCAACCGCCCGACAACCCTAGGAGTAACTGCCTCATCGATGTGGTAGTTATCGCTAGGGTTGGCGAGCGAGAGTCAGCGCCACACGCAATCTCGAACTGCTGCTGACACGAGTACCCGGGTCCGCGGCAGGGCCGCGGGATGTCCCGGTCGGCGAGCCGACCGCCAGATACACGAGTCGGCCCTTCAAACACGCGTGTCGTCCCTCCAATTACGCGTGTCGTCCCTCCAGGCACGTGAGTCGACCTTTCGGGCACGCGTGCCGGCCGGTCCAGGTCACGAATTTCGCGGAACCCGCGGCGCTCCGCGACGGTCGGACTAGCATCTGCGCGACCGCCGCCAAAGGAGCACCGTGACCGACGAACAGACCCGGCCCTACCCGCCGCAGGCGCCCAGCACGCCTGGTCAGCGGGTCGTCGCGGGCCGCTACCTCCTGCTCGGCGAACTCGGCCGGGGCGGCATGGGCGTCGTGTGGCGGGCGCAGGACCAGGTCATCGGACGGCAGGTCGCGGTCAAGGAACTGCGGCTGCCCGACGCCGAGTCCGCGGCCGTCTTCTCCGAACGCGCCCTGCGCGAGGTGCGCACCGGCGGACGGCTCAACAACCCCGCCATCGTCACCGTCTACGACGTCGTCACCGACGGCGGGACCACCTTCATCGTGATGGAGCTCGTCGAAGCCCCCAGCCTCGCCGACCTCGTGCGGCAGCGAGGTCCGATGCCCGCCGCGCAGGCCGCCCAGCTGGGGGAGCGGGTGCTCGCCGCGCTCCAGGCCGCCCACTCCGCCGGGATCGTGCACCGGGACGTCAAGCCCGCGAACATCCTCGTCGCGCCGGACGGCCGGGTGAAGCTCACCGACTTCGGCATCGCCCACGCCGTCGACGACCCCCGGCTGACCACCAGCGGCATGATCGTCGGCTCGCCGGCCTTCATGGCGCCGGAGCGCGTCGAGGGCCGGGAAGCGATGCCCGCGTCCGACCTGTGGTCGCTCGGCGCGACGCTGTTCTTCGCCGTCGAAGGCTCGATCCCGTTCGAGCGCGCGACCACCGCCGCGACGCTGCACGCGATCATGACCGAGATCCCGTACCTCACCCGCGGCCAGGGCCCGATCGCCGCGGCCATCCTCGGCCTGCTCGTCACCAACCCGGACGCGCGGCTGACCGCGGCCCAGGCCCAGAACCTGCTGACCACGGCGCAGGGCGTGCGGCCCACCCCGCCGCGCGGCACCGCGATGCTCGGCGCCAACGCGCCGCAGCCGCCGCAGAAGAAGACCCACCGCGCCCTCTGGCTCACCGCCGCCGCCGTGCTGGTCGTGGCCGCGCTGATCGGCGGCTTCTTCGCGGGCAAGGCCTACGAGACGCCCGCCGCGGACAAGCAGAAGCAGCCGGTCATGACCTACGGCGTCGGTGGGCAGCTGCGCACCGATATCAGCGGCTACAACCGGTGCTTCAACACCCCGGTGCAGGACGGCTCGATCATCAGCGACGAGGACAACAAGACCGAGTGCGGCAACGCGCACACGCTGGAGGTCTACGAGATCGGGAACCTGATCTCGGTCGAGAACTGGAGCTCCGACGACGCCAAGGTCGCGGCCTACCCCGGGCTGGAAGCCGTGAAGGCGGGCGCCGAGGCGACGTGCGCGACCGCGTTCCGGTCGTCGATCGTGCCCGAAGCCCGGCGGGCGGACCTCACCTTCCGCGCGCTCGTGCCCACCCAGACCGAGTGGGAGCGCGTCCCGTCGAAGCAGAGCGAAGAACCCAGCCGCGAGTTCTACTGCGTGCTCGCCCGCGCCGACGGCGGCCCGATCACCGCGCCGATCGTGACCAAGGTCAAGTAGAAGTTCCGCGACGAGCGGCCGGTCCCGGGAAATCCTCCTGGCGACCAGGTCGGCGCGGTTTTCGTCGGACCGGCGGGGTACCGTCTGGGCATGTCCAACCCACCTACCGCAGCGCCCGGACGGCCGTTCGGGCGCGTGCTCACCGCGATGGCCACCCCGTTCGACGCCGACGGCGCACTGGACCTGAAGCGGGCGCAGGAGCTGGCCGAGCACCTCGTGGAGCTGGGGAACGACGGCCTCGTGGTCAACGGCACCACCGGCGAGAGCCCGACCACGAGCGACGCGGAGAAGCAGCAGCTCATCCGCGCCGTGGTCGAGGCCGTCGGCGACCGCGCGACCGTCGTGGCCGGCGCGGGCACCAACAACACCGCGCACAGCCTCGAGCAGGCCAAGCAGGCCGAAGAAGCCGGGGCGCACGGCCTGCTGGTCGTCACGCCGTACTACTCGCGGCCCAGCCAGGCCGGGCTGTACGCGCACTTCACCGCCGTCGCCGACAGCACCGGGCTGCCCGTGCTGCTCTACGACATCCCGCCGCGCTCGGTCGTCCCGATCGAGGTCGACACGCTGCTGCGGCTGGCCGAGCACCCCCGGATCGTCGCGGTCAAGGACGCCAAGGGCGACCTCATCGCCGGGTCCGAGGTCATCGCCAACACCCACCTCGCCTACTACTCCGGCGACGACGGCCTGAACCTGCCGTGGATCTCGGTCGGCGGCGTCGGCGTGGTGAGTGTGATCGGTCACGTCGTCGCGGGCCGGATCCGCGCCATGATCGACGCCTACGAAAACGGCGACACCTCCACCGCGCGCACCAACCACCGCGGGATGCTGCCGGTGCTGCGCGCGATGTCGCGAGTCGGCGGGGTCGCCTTCAGCAAGGCGGCGCTGCGGCTGCGCGGCTTCGACATCGGCGACCCGCGGCTGCCGATCGTCGCGCCGACCCCCGAGCAGACGGCCCTGATCGCCGGTGATCTTGGCCAGGGCGGCGTGCCGCTGGGCGACACGGCGGCCCGGGACTGGCATGGTGAGCGGGTGGCACAAGCAGATTCGCGAGCGGCCTACATCGCGCCGACCTCGCACACCAGCGTTGGGACCCTGCCTCGGTGAGCTCACTTCCCCTAGGTCCAGGGCCCACCAACGCCCCGCCCGCACTGCCCGAGGGAGCCTTGCGCGTCGTCGCGCTGGGCGGCATCGGCGAAGTCGGGCGCAACATGACCGTCTTCGAGTTCGGCGGACGGCTGCTCATCGTCGACTGCGGGGTGCTCTTCCCCGAGGACGACCAGCCCGGCGTCGATCTGATCCTGCCCGACTTCCGCGCGATCGAGGATCGCCTCGACGACATCGAAGGCCTGGTGCTCACCCACGGGCACGAAGACCACATCGGTGCCGTCCCGTTCCTCCTGCGCCTGCGGCCGGACCTGCCGATCTACGGCTCGAAGTTCACCAACGCGCTGCTCGCGGCCAAGGCCAAGGAGCACCGGCAGCGGCCGAAGCTGATCGAGGTCCGCGAGGGCGAGCGCCGCGACGTCGGCGTGTTCAACCTCGAGTTCTTCGCGGTCAACCACTCCATCCCGGACGCGCTGGCCGTGGCCATCCGCACCCCGGCGGGCGTGGTCCTGCACACCGGCGACATCAAGCTCGACCAGCTCCCGCTCGACGGGCGCCTCACCGACCTGGCCGGCTTCTCCCGGCTCGGCGACGAGGGCGTCGACCTGTTCTGCGTCGACTCGACCAACGCCGAGGTGCCCGGGTTCGTCATGCCCGAGCGCGACATCGGCCCGGTCCTCGACGACGTCGTCCGCAAGGTCGACCAGCGCGTGATCGTGGCCTGCTTCGCCAGCCACGTCCACCGCGTCCAGCAGGTCCTCGACGCCGCCCAGCGCCACGGCCGCCGGATCGCGTTCGTCGGCCGGTCGATGGTCCGCAACATGGGCATCGCGGCCGACCTCGGCCTGCTCAACGTGCCCGATGGCCTGCTGGTCGACCTCGACCAGGCCAGCACCCTGCCGGAGAGCAAGGTCCTGTTCGTCTCGACGGGTTCGCAGGGCGAGCCGCTCTCGGCGCTGTCGCGGATGGCGCGCGGCGAGCACCGGCAGATCTCGATCCGCGCGGGCGACACCGTCGTGCTGGCCAGCTCGATGATCCCGGGCAACGAGACAGCGGTGTTCGGCGTGGTCAACGGCCTGACCCGGCTCGGCGCGAACGTCGTCCACCAGGGCAACGCCAAGGTGCACGTGTCCGGGCACGCGTCGGCGGGGGAGCTGCTTTACCTGTACAACGCGGTGCGTCCGAGCAACGTCATGCCGGTCCACGGCGAGTGGAAGCACCTGCGCGCGAACGGCGAGCTGGCGATCCGCACCGGCGTCGCGCCGGAGAACGTGGTCATCGCCGAGGACGGCGTGGTCGTCGACCTGGTCGACGGCAAGGCGTCCCGCACCGGCCGCGTCGAGGTCGGCCACGTGTACGTCGACGGCCTTTCGGTCGGCGACGTCGGCGAGTCGACGTTGTCGGATCGCCTGGTCCTCGGCGAGGGCGGGTTCATCTCGATCAGTGTCGCGGTGGACTCCAGCACCGGCCGCGCGGTCAGCAGCCCCACGGTGTCCGGCCGCGGCTTCTCCGACGACCCGAAGGCGCTCGCCGCCGTCGTGCCGCTGGTGGAGATGGAGCTGGCGCGCACGGAGGCCGAGGGCATCACCGACACGCACCGGATCGCGCAGGCGGTCCGCCGGGTCGTGGGCCGCTGGGTGGCCGACACCTACCGCCGCCGCCCGATGATCGTCCCGACGGTCATCCCGGTCTAGCGCTATCCCGAGGCGGTCTTCGGTGCGTTCAACGGACCGAAGGCCGCCTTCGGCGTGAGATCGCCCGCCTGTTAGGCCGTCCGGCCCACGAGCGGCGGCTTTGCTGCGGGATAACCTTGATCCCACCCCGCCTCGCGCAGAGAGGCCGCGCCGATGGGACGTCATTCGGACGGCAGACGACGCCGGCTGCTCGTGCCCGCCCTGGCGACCGGTCTCGTGCTCGTCCTCGGCGCTGCCGCGTGGGTGACGGTGACGACCGTGCGTGCCCGGCCGTCGTGCGAGCAGCCCGCGAAGGTCCTCGTGACCGCGTCCGCCGACATCGCGCCCGCGCTGTCGCTCGTCGCGCACGGTCTGGACCTGCAGTGCGGCAGCATCGAGATCCAGACGCGGGACGCGACGCAGGCGGCCGAGCGGCTCGCCCTGTCGGACGGCAGCCCGCGGCCGCAGGTCTGGATCCCGGATTCCACGCTCGCGCTGCGTCGAGCCCACCAGCTCGGTGCCTCCGACGTCCCCGAATCCGGGGCGTCGGTGGCGAGCTCGCCGGTGGTGCTCGCGGTCGCCGCGGACGTCGTCAAGGGCCTCGGCTGGCCCGAGCGGGTGCCTTCCTGGACGGAGGTGCTGGCCGCGCCCGGAGCCGTCCCGGGGATGTCCGACCCGGCGCGCGACGCGGTCGGCGCGCTGGCGCTGCTCGGCCTGCGGGACGGCGCCAAGGCGTCGCCCGAGCCTTCGGCCGCGTATGTGGCGATGCTGCGGCGCTTCTCGGCCAACACGCTCGGCGCGGAGACGGAGCTGATCGCACGGCTGCCGGGTTCGAGCGACGGCGGCGGGACGGCCGCGGTGACGGCGTTCCCCGCGTCGGAGAACTCCCTGCTGCGCCACAACGTCGAGGACCCGAAGTCCCCGCTGGTCGCCGTCTACTCGACGGCGGTGCCCACTTTGGACTACCCGTTCGCGGAGCTGGGCGGGATCACCCCGCAGCAGCGCCCGATCGTCGAGGCACTGCGCGACGCGGTGCTCGGTGACGCGGGAGCGGACGCGATCGCCCGGACGGGTCTGCGCGCGGCGGGCGGCCAGGCGCTGCGCAACCACGCCGACGACCCGAGGGTGCTCCCCGAGGGCATCCGGGCGGAGAGCCTCCCGCCCGCGCCGGTGATCGACGAGCTGCTCAACCAGTGGGCGGGCGTCAACCTGAGCGCGCGGGTCCAGGTGCTGATCGACGTGTCGGGGTCGATGAACGCGCAGGTCCCGGGCACGAACTTGAACCGCATGCAGGTGACGATGGAGGCGGCGGCGAAGGCGATGCACCTGTTCAAGCCGGCGACCCAGCTGCGGATGCTGGCGTTCTCGACCCGCCTGGACGGCGACAAGGACTACCGCGAGCTGCTCCCGATGGCCTCGGTCGCCCAGCACCTGGCGAGCGGCGCCCTGGAGAAGCTGGGCCAGGTGAAGGCCACCCCGGACGGCGGAACGGGCCTGTACGACAGCGTCCTGGACACGTACCGCACGGCCCGCCGCGAGTGGGAGCCGGGCCGGTTGAACCTGGTGATCGTGATGACCGACGGCCGCAACGAGGACCCGCGCGGGATTTCCCGCGCGGACCTGCTCACCGAGCTGGCCGGGCTGCAGGACGCCCGCCGCCCGATCCCCCTGATCGGCGTGGGCATCGGCCCGGACGCGGACAAGGCGGAACTGGACCAGCTGACCGCGGCCACGGGCGGGCAGGCGTTCCTGGCCCCGGACCCGGCGAAGATCACGGACGTGTTTTTCGGGGCGTTGTCCCGGCTCGCCGGCGGATGAGCGCGTAAACGCCCAGGATCACCGCCAGGCTGATCAAGCTCAAGTACAGCTGTGCCCGGGCGTCGGAGTCCACGAACAGCATCGAGGCCACCACCACGAGCGTCAGCACCAGCGTCACCCAGCTCAGCCACGGATAGCCCCACATCCGCAGCTTCAGCTTCTCCGGCGCCGAGGCTTCGAGAGAACGTCGCATCCGGATCTGGGAGCCGCAGATGATCGCGTACACGAACAGGGCCACCGCGCCCGCGGAATTGATGATGAAGTAGAAGATCTTGTCCGGGGACACGTAACTCATCACCACCGCCACGTACCCGACCGACGTCGAGGCCAGGATCGCCTTCCACGGCACACCTCGCGCGTTCGTGTCCGACACCCACGCCGGGGCCCAGCCGTGGCGCCGCAGGGCGAACAGCATCCGGGATGCCGTGTACAGCCCCGAATTCAGCACCGACAACGCGGCCGTCAGGACCACCGCCGACACGATCGTCGACGCCGCCGGGACGCCGAAACGGCCGAACGCCGCCGCGAACGGGCTCGTTTCGCTCGGGATCTCACGCCACGGCGTGATCATCACCAGCAGCGCCACCGAACCCACGTAGAACACGATCACCCGCCAGACGATCGTCGAGGTCGCCTTGCGGACCGCCGTCTCCGGCTGGTCGGATTCCGCCGCCGCGATCGTGACGATCTCCGCGCCGAAGTACGAGAAGATCACGATGACCACGCCGTGCACCACCGAAAACGGCCCCTTCGCGACGAAGCCGTCGAGGCCGATGTTGCCCACCGAGAAGTGCGCGTCCGGCCAGAGCCCGAGCACGAACAGCGTGCCGAGCAACAGGAAGACGACGATGGTGGCGACCTTGATCGACGCCAGCCAGAACTCCGTCTCGCCGAAGGAGCGCGCCGACGCGAGGTTCGTCGCCGTCAGCAGCAGCATCAGCGCGAGCGAAAACACCCACTGCGGCACGCCGGGGATCCAGCCCTGCAGGATCTTCGCGCCCGCGACGGCTTCGAACGCGACCACGCCGACCCAGAAGTACCAGTACAGCCAGCCGATCGTGAAGCCCGCCCAGCCGCCGAGCGAGTCGCGCGCGTACTCCATGAACGAGCCCAGCGCCGGCGACGCGGTCGCCATCTCGCCGAGCATCCGCATCACCAGCACGACGAGCAGCCCGCCGATGGCGTAGGACAGCACGGCGGCCGGGCCGACGGTGTGGATCACCGCGCCGCTGCCGATGAACAGGCTCGCGCCGATGATGCCGCCGAGGGCGATCATCCGGACGTGCCGCTGCCGCAGGTCGGGCCGCAGCCCGGACTTGGTCGTCAAGGTGCTTCCTCCCCGGGGGAACGTGGGTTGCGGAATTTTCGCACCCGCGGGCCGCCCGGTGCAGAATTTGCGCAAGCTCAGTGGGCGAGGATCTCCGAGTTCCGCTGCACGATGTACGCACCGCCCAGCAGGATCGCCGACCCGAGCAGCTGCGGCCAGGCGAGCTGCTCGCCGAGCAGCACCCACGCCGCAACCGTCGTGATCACCGGTTCGATCAGCCCGAGCACGCTCGCCACCGACGCCGGCAGGTGCCGCAGCGACGAAATGCCGCAGACGTACGCGAGGACCGTCGCGACCAGCACCAGGAGGGTCAGCAGCAGCCACACCGGCGGGTGCCAGGCGCCGAACCCGACGTCCGCGCCGAGCAGCCCGGCCGGCCACGTCCACGGCGGCGCGACGAAGCTGATCGCGACCGCGCCGATCACCATGCCCCAGGTGACCAGGCCCAGCGGGTCGATGTCGGCCACCGCGCGTTCGCCGAGCAGGAAGTACCCGGCCGAGCACAGCGCCGCGCCGAAGCCGGCCAGCAGGCCGAGCCCGTCGAGGGTCACGCCTTCCCAGACCTGGGCGACCAGCGCGAGCCCGGCCATGGCCAGCGCGATGCCGCCCCAGACCGCTCGCGGCAGCCGATGGCGCCGCACGAACCGCACCCACAAGGCGATGAGCACCGGCGAGACGAACTCCAGCAGGATGGCGATCCCGACCGGGATCCGGCCCGCGGCGACGAAGTAGAGCAGCTGCACGCCGGCCACGCCGAGCAGGCCGTACCCGGCCAGGACGGGCAGCTCCGCCCGGCGCACCCGCAGCTTCCGCGGCGCCACCAGCGCCACCCCGGCGAGCAGCACGACGCCGGCCAGCGCGATCCGCGCCGCCGCTACCTGCTCCGGGGCGATCCCGGCGGACATCACGGACTTGCCCAGGGTGCCGGACGTGCTGAAGAACAGGGCGGCGAGCAGGACGTAGCTGGTCCCGCGGCCCCGGTGGGCGACCCGGGGCGACGCGAGGACGGGGAGTTCAGTGGTCACCGTCGCGACTGTAGGTGGCCCGGTGTCACCGCCGAAACGATTATCCCGGTTACTCGGGGTTGCGGGCGCCGAGTCCGTTTCGTGACCTTCGGATCGCAACCGGGCCTTCGGGTGGACGTCTTCCGGATGTCGCAAGAAACAGGGGGCCCCGCGATTGATCCGGCGGGGAATGAGTTTCTTTCTTGATTCGCACACGTATTCGGCGTGCGAAGAATCCTTGGAGGGGAAAATGGCGGGGAAGATTTCTGCTGCCGTGGGTGTGGCCGCCGGGTTGGCGCTGCTGTCGCCGGTCGTGGCGTCGGCCGCGGAGGGAAACGTGGCATCGGTGCATGTCGACGTGTCGGGAAGCGTGGTGACTCTCACCGTCACGTGTGTCGCCAGTGGTGTCCCGGCTGAAGCGCACTACTTCGCTCGCTCGGGTGACCGTGCGCTCGGCGGGGGGTTCCTGGCACCGAAGGGAAACAAGCTTTCCATCATGTTCAAAGGGGTGCAGCCGGGGGACTACCGGGCGGAAATCCATTGCGACACGGCCGACAAAGACTTCGCCGGCGTTACTCGGCTCTTCGTCGTCCCCAAGCCTGCGCAGCCGGGCAAGCCCGCCCAGTCGACCCAGCCCACCAAGCCGACTCAGCCGGCGGCGAAGCCCACGCAGACCGCGCCGCAGGTCGGGGTGAAGCCGCAGGGTGCGCCGCAGACCGGGGGTGGTCCGGCCGATGACGAATCCACCGCCACGCCGCTGCTCGCGGGCGGGGCGGTCGCTCTGGTGGGTGCGGCCGGTGCCGGTGCGTGGGTACTGCGCCGCCGCGCGGCTCGGCGCTGAATCGAAGGCGCGACAGGGATCGCGCCGCAGTCAGTCGTGCATCGCATGTATTCGGCGTGCGATGAATCCTGGGAGGGGAAAGTCATGCGAAGAATTGCTGCTGCCGTGGGGGTGGCCGCCGGTTTCGTGCTGCTGTCGCCGGTTGTGGCGTCGGCCGCGGAAGCGCCGACGGGCAACCCGACGTCCATGAAGGTCGAGGTGGACGACGCCGACAACGTGACCATCGAAGGAACGTGCGTCAACAGTGCCGTCCAGGCCGAAGCTGGTTACCGTGTGCCCGGCGGGCACCGGCCGATCTTGCACGGCGACCTGATCATGCAGGGGAAAACGGGTTCCGTCACGTACAAACACGTGCCGCCGGGAAAGTACGAAGCCTACATTTACTGCTACGAGGGCGGACCCGGCGACCACCGAGGCCCCGTGCGGACCTTCACCGTCGGGAAGTCGGCCCAGTCGGCCCAGCCTGCCAAGCCCACGCAGACCGCGCCGCAGGTCGGGGTGAAGCCGCAGGGTGCGCCGCAGACGGGTGGCGGCCCGGCCGATGACGAATCCACCGCCACGCCGCTGCTCGTGGGCGGCGCGATCGCCCTCGTGGGTGCGACCGGCGCCGGCGCTTTGGTGCTGCGCCGCCGCGCGGCCCGGCGCTGAACCGACGTCCGGGTGCCACCGAAGTGGCACCCGGACGATCACTCCGCGCGCTTCAGCCCGGTCGCGACGTGCGTGGTGATCGTGGCCAGCCGCCGGCCCTGCAGGCGCAGGGCGTCGAGCGCGACGTCGTCCGGCGCCGCGGACTTGCGGGACACGAACGAGCCGCCGTACGGGTTGCCGGATTCCTTCAGGTGCGGGTCGGTGTAGCCGAGCGGGACGACGATCGCGCCCCAGTGGTAGAAGACGTTGTTGATCGCCAGCAGCGTCGACTCGAGGCCGCCGTGTGCGGTGGATGCCGTCGTGAACGACGTCGCCACCTTGTCCGCCAGCTTTCCCTGTGCCCACAAGCCACCCGTGCTGTCCAAATAGGACTTGAGCTGGGCGGCCGGGCCGCCGAACCGGGTCGGGCTGCCGACGGCCAGCCCGTCGGCCCACTCGAGGTCGCCGAGCGTGGCGAACTCGTGGTGCGGACCGGCGTCGATCCAGGCCCGCCAGCGCGGGTTCTGCGCGATGGCTTCGGCGGGCACGGTTTCCGGCACGGTCCGCACCCGCACGTCGGCCCCGGCCTCGCGCGCTCCGGTGGCGAGCGATTCGGCGAGGGCGGCGGTGTTCCCGGTCGAGCTGTAGTAGACGACGAGTATCCGTGTGCTCACGTCGCCGACTCTAGGGGCGCCGCCCCGGGTGTCTCACAGTACGGACGGCGGCTTCCAGGGGCTGACCGTGTCGGTCGGCCGGGTGGGGTCGTGGAAGCGGGGCCGGTCGAGCTCGTCGCGGCGCAGCGGGACGAGGCCGTCGGTGATGGCCTGCATGATCTTCGCGTGCGCGCGCACCCCGGCGCCCGGCCGCTGCGTGTCGATGTCCGAGAGGTCGACGGGGTCGCCGAAGTGCACCCGGAACTTCGGCCGGCGCAGGGGGGCGCTGAGCCCAGAGCGGGCCAGCGGGACCAGGTCGGCCGGGCCGTTGACGGTCTCGGTGCCCCAGTAGACGGCCTCGTGCGCGCCCCACTGGCTGATCGGGATCACCGGCACGCCCGCGGCCAGCGCCAGCCGCGCCGCGCCGGTCTTGCCGCGCTCCGGCCACAGGCCGGGGTCGTGGCTGATCCGGCCTTCCGGGTAGACGACGATCGGCTCGCGGGTGGTCTTCATCGCCTCGACGGCCTCGGCGAACTGCCCGACGGCGGTCCCGGCGTGCTTGCGGTCGACCCGCAGGTGCCCGCTGACCCGCAGCGCCGGCCCGATCACGGGCGCGTCGAGGATGCCGCCGGCCAGCATGAACCGCGGGTTGATGCCGATCCGCTTGCACGCCGCCATCAGCACGAAGGCGTCGAACACGCCGATGTGGTTCGCGGCCATCAGCAGCGGCTTGCCCCGCAGCTGCGCGGGCACCCGGCCGCTGACGGTCAGCCGCCCGACGAGGTTCACCAGCCCGCGGTCGATGTTCAGCATGGTCCGCCAGATGGCGGGAGCACGGCGGGGCGGTTCGTCGGTGCGCAGCGCGAGCATGGGGCAGAGCATGGCAGACGCCGATTTCACCCGTTTGCGCTACCACGGTCCTGAACGCAGTGAATGACTCATTCCTGTCATCCGACGACAGGAATGAGTCATTCACTGCGTCGGGCGGACCTGCCCATCACCCGGATGGCCGATCGACCGGCGGTGTGAGGCAGAAGTTCACCCTGGGCCGAGGGTGGCGCACGAGACGAACGGCGACGGCCGGTTACCGTTGACGGCATGGCTGGGTCGGCGACGAGGAAGAGAAGCACGGGAAGCGGCGCGAAGGGGGCAGCGGCGCGTAAGCCGCGTACACCCGCGAAGCCCCGGACGTCGTCCGCTCGCAAACCACCGCCACGCAGCCGGCGCAAGACCCCCGGCCTCTTCGGCAAGGGCGTCCGGGGCACCTGGAACCTGCTGGCCAAGGGCCTGGGCACGCTGGCCCGCACGGTCGGCCGCACCCGCGAGCTCGAGCCGGAGCACCGCCGAGACGGGCTCGCGCTGGGCCTGATCGGCCTGGGCATCGTCGCGGCCGTCGGCGTCTGGTGGCGGGCGGCCGGGCCGATCGGCCTCGGGGTGGAGATCGCCACCCGGACCGTCCTCGGCGCCGGGGCCGTCACGCTGCCGCTGGTGCTGATCGTCGTCGCCGTCGCGCTGATGCGGTCCGAGCCGCACCCGGAAACGCGGCCGCGGATGGTGGTCGGCACGATCATGGTCGTGCTGTCCGTGCTCGGGATGCTGCACATCTTCACCGCGCTGCCCGGCACCAACGACGGCCGGATGTACGCCGGCGGCATCGTCGGCGCCTTCTCCGGCGGCCTGCTGACCATGGGCGTCACCACCTGGGTCGCCGTGCCGCTGCTGATCCTCGCGCTGTTCTTCGGCGTGCTCGTGTTCACCGGCACGCCGGTCCGCGAGATCCCGCACCGGCTGCGCCACTGGGGCCTCGACGAAGAGGAGCTCGCCGAAGCCGAGGCCCAGCGCTCGGGCTTCGCGACCGACGAGGACACCGTCACCGAAGCCGACCCGAAGTCCGCGCGGCTGCGCAAGCCCTCGCGGCGCCGCCAGGCCGCCGAAGCCGCTCCCGAGCAGCTGGACATCGACGCGATGCTGGCCGAGGCGCCGACGCCGATCAGGCCGCCGAAGCCCAAGCCAGCGCCCGAGGTCGTCGAGAAGAAGCCGAAGAAGACCCCGGAACCGCCGCTCGCGGTCACCCGCACGGTCGAGGGTGACTACCAGCTCCCGCCGCCCGACCTGCTGAAGCTCGGCGACGCGCCGAAGTCCCGCAGCAAGGCCAACGACGCCATGATCGAGGCGATCACCGGCGTCCTGGAGCAGTTCAACGTCGACGCGCAGGTCACCGGCTTCACCCGCGGCCCGACGGTCACCCGCTACGAGGTCGAGCTCGGCCCGGGCGTGAAGGTCGAGAAGATCACCGCGCTGACCAAGAACATCGCCTACGCGGTGGCCACCGACAACGTCCGGCTGCTGGCACCGATCCCCGGCAAGTCCGCGGTCGGCATCGAGGTGCCCAACTCCGACCGCGAGATGGTCCGCCTGGGTGACGTCCTGCGCGCGCCGACCACGGTCAAGGACAACCACCCGATGGTGATCGGCCTCGGCAAGGACATCGAGGGCCACTTCGTCACCGCGAACCTGACGAAGATGCCCCACCTGCTGGTCGCCGGTTCCACCGGTTCCGGTAAGTCCAGCTTCGTCAACTCGATGCTGGTGTCGCTGCTCGCGCGCTCGACGCCGGACGAGTGCCGGATGATCCTGATCGACCCGAAGATGGTCGAGCTGACGCCGTACGAGGGCATCCCGCACCTGATCACGCCCATCATCACCCAGCCGAAGAAGGCCGCCGCCGCGCTGGCCTGGCTGGTGGAGGAGATGGAGCAGCGCTACCAGGACATGCAGGTCAACAAGGTCCGGCACATCGACGACTACAACAAGAAGGTGCGTTCGGGCGAGATCACCGCGCCGCCGGGTTCGGAGCGCGAGTACCGGCCGTACCCGTACATCATGGCGATCGTCGACGAGCTCGCCGACCTGATGATGACCGCCCCGCGCGACGTCGAGGACGCGATCGTCCGGATCACCCAGAAGGCGCGCGCCGCCGGCATCCACCTGGTCCTGGCCACGCAGCGGCCGTCGGTCGACGTCGTCACCGGCCTGATCAAGACGAACGTGCCTTCGCGGCTGGCGTTCGCGACGTCGTCGCTGACCGACTCGCGGGTCATCCTGGATCAGCCGGGCGCGGAGAAGCTGATCGGCATGGGCGACGCGCTCTACCTGCCGATGGGCGCCGGGAAACCGGTCCGCATCCAGGGCGCGTTCGTCGGCGACGAGGAGATTTCCGCGGTCGTCAACTACGCCAAGGAGCAGGCGCAGCCGGACTACCAGGACGGCGTCACGGCCCAGAAGGCGGGCGAGAAGAAGGAGATCGACCCGGACATCGGCGACGACCTCGACGTCCTGCTGCAGGCGGCGGAGCTGATCGTGACGTCCCAGTTCGGCTCGACGTCGATGCTGCAGCGCAAGCTGCGCGTCGGCTTCGCCAAGGCGGGGCGGCTGATGGACCTGCTGGAGAGCCGCGGCGTGGTGGGCCCGTCGGAGGGCTCGAAGGCCCGCGACGTGCTGATCAAGCCGGAGGAACTGGAGTCGGTCCTGTTCATGATCCGCGGCGGCGGCCCGGTGGACGCCGACGCGAGCGACGACGACGAGTAGGACCCTGACTGGTGCTTCGAGCCGTTCCGTGCGGTTTACTGGTACGGAACGGCTCGAAGGGTCGTCAGGGAGGTGGTTAGGGTGCTGCGGAGCTTCCGGCTCGGTAATCATCGCTCGTTCCGGGACGAGCAGGAGTTGCTGCTCATGCCCGCGATGCCGGGTGACGAGCGGCCCGTGGTGCCGGTGACCGCCATCTACGGGGCCAACGCTTCCGGCAAGTCGAACCTCTTCAAGGGGATCACCCTGGCAAGGTGGGCCGTGCTGAACAGGCATCTCCCGGATGCGACGGGCCGGCACGACATCGTGGCACTGCAAGACCCGTTCCGGCTCGATCCGCAGTCGCCGGACCGGCCATCGACCTTCGTCTTCGAACTGATTGCAGAAGGCATCCAGTACACCTATGGATTCCTCTTGCAGGAAACTGAGATCCTGGAAGAGTGGCTCTATGCGTATCCAGAGAAGCGAAAACGACTCATATTCGAGCGCAATCGGAGCGCGATCAAATTTGGTAGCACGGTGGCTGACCTCAAGGCCAAGTTCGAGGTTCTGGAGGAATGGATCCGTTCGACCGTTTTATTCTTGAGCGTGTGCGATCGCCTCGAACTGGGCCCACTGATTCCGGTCTATCGATGGTTCGAGGCGGGAGTACTGGCAAGTGGCTTTGACGGCCCGTCGCCAGATCCGGAATATGTGCAGTGGGTGGTCGGTGACTATCTGCTCCGGAATCCGGAGGCTCGGCAGCGAATGATCGCGCTTCTCAAGGTGGCCGATGTCGGGATCGTGGACGTCGTCGTGGCGGACCGCAAGGACCGGACCCGCCGCCGCGCCGCGCAGTCCGACCTGGAACTCAAGCTCCTTCATGGGGCTTCCTCTGAGCCTTTCGACTTCGGCGACGAGTCGTCCGGAACGCGCAATTGGATCGGTTTTCTTCCGATGGTGCTGAGGGCGCTGGACGGCGGACTCGTTCTGTTCGTCGATGAGATCGACGCCAGCCTGCATCCGCTCCTGACCGCGAAACTCGTCGGGCTCTTCCAAGATGCCGAAGTCAACACCAAGGGTGCTCAACTCATCTTCACCACACATGACACCAGCTTGCTCGGCACCATGCTCGGCGAGCAGGTGCTCGAGCGGGATCAGATCTGGTTCGTCGACCGAGGCGCCGAGGGAGCGAGTCACCTCTACCCGCTCACCGACTTCAAGCCGCGGAAAGATCAGAACACGGAACGGCGCTACCTGGCGGGCAGCTACGGTGCTGTGCCCGTATTGGGTGACTTCACAGCGGCGGTCGGCCGCGGATGACGCGACGAGAGAACAGCGGTCGCCGACGTACTGCTTTCCGGGAATCGAGGTCGAGCCTTCTCGTCGTGTGCGGCGCGGAAGCGACCGAGCCGGCTTACTTCCAAGGTCTCAAGCAGGCGAGGCGGAACCCGGCGGTGACGATCAAGCTGAAGGCGAAACCCGCAGATCCCGACACGGTCGTGCGCCACGCGGCCGGCTTGCGTGACAATGCCGCGGACACTTACGACGAGGTCTGGTGCGTCGTCGACGTGGACGAGTTCGACGTGGCGAAGGCAGTCGTCACGGCTCGACGGGTCCGGGTCAACCTGGCGATCTCGAACCCTTGCTTCGAGTACTGGCTCCTGCTCCACTTCGAGGCTTGCACCGCACCATTGACCTGTTACTCGGACGTGGCCAGGCGGCTTCGCAGGCACGTTCCCGAGTACGACAAAACGGCGTTGCGTTTCGCTGACTACGCGAGCGGTGTCGATGCGGCCGTTGAACGGTCGTTGGGACGGGGCCACGTCCTCACCACCGAGCATGAACACAATCCCGCCACCGGGGTCTGGGCTCTGGTGAAGAAGGTTCTTTGAGCCGGTGCAACCCCGGCTCGGTCCGTTCCGTCCACAGCACGTGGACCTACCGCGATTCGTAGCCGGACTGTTCGCCTTCGCCGTCGTCACGGTGGGCGCCGGGAGCGCAGCCGCCTCCGGGCCGCCCGCACCTGGGCCCGCTTCGCCGCCCGCACCGGCCGAGGACACCGTGAGTGCCCCGGCCGGGCACGACGTCACCCTGCGGCTCGGGCAGGAGGCCGCCGTGCAGGGGAAGGACCTGACCGTGCGCTACACCCGCGTCGTCGCCGACTCGCGGTGCCGGCCCGGCATGCAGTGCATCTGGCAGGGGGAGGCGACGCTGGCGTTCCTGCTGAAGGAGCCCGGCCGCGGCGAAAGCACCACGGCCGAGCTCCACAGCGGCCCCCGCACCGGCCCGCAGGCGACGTCGTTCGCCGCCAGCCGGATCGAGCTCGTGTCGGTCGGCGAGGACGCCGGGGAGGCGACCGTCCGGATCAGCTGAGCGGCGTGCCCCAGTGGTCGAGGAAAGCCACTTCGGACAGCGGCGTGCGCGGCGCCGGCTTGAAGTCCGGCACCGTCGTGTAGGCCACCGGCAGCAGCCCGACCTGCGTGTGGCCGTCCGGGATGCCGAGGATCTCCGCGGCTTCGGCCTCCCGCGCCAGGTGGTACGTGGTGAGCGTCGAGCCCAGCCCGCGCGAGCGCAGCGCCAGCTGGAAGCTCCACACCGCCGGGAAGATGCCGCCGTAGAAGGCCGCGTCGACCCCGTTGTCCCCGGCCGGGCGGCCGGCCACGACCGGGATCACGAACACCGGGACGCGCTCGATCACGTCGATCAAGTGCCGCCCGGAGGCCAGCGCCCGCGACGGCGCGGAACTCGCCCGTTCCGCCAGGTAGGCCTCGCCGACTTCGCGGAAGATCGCGCCGAGCCGGTTCTTCGCGTCCTGGTCGCGCACCACGAGCCAGCGCCAGGCCTGGACGTTGCCGGGCGTCGGCGCCTGCAGCGCCAGGTTCAGGCACTCCTCGAGGACCTCGGGTTCCACCGGCCGGTCGAGGTCGAGCTTCCGGCGGACCGCCCGGGTCGTGCTGAGCAGATGATCGATGTCCATGCACCCATCCTGGCTGGCCCGGGCCGAGCACGCGGCCCGGGCCGCCGGGCTCAGCCGCCGAACTTGCGGACCGCCTCGTAGTACGTCCACGCCGCACCCTTGCAGGCGATGTTGGAGCCGCAGACGCTCTTCAGGTCGGAGTAGAGGTTGTCGTCGATCCTCAGCCGGTTCGCCTCGGTGAACCGGCCCTGCTTCTTGTAGTTGCGGTAGCCGAAGTCGTGCCGGTGGCAGCCGGGCAGGAACTGCCACCCGAACGGGTTGTCCGGCGCCCACGAACAGCCGTCGGACGACCAGTCCAGCTGGCCGGAGTACGGCGCTTGGTTCCGGATCGTTTCGAAGCCGGACAGTGACGTCGAGAAGAGGTACTGGTCGGTGACCGCCGGGATGTCGACGGCGGCCGCGGTGCCGGTGCCCAGCAGGGCACCCGCGCCGACAGAAACGGCCACCGTCACGGTGGCCCCCAGGTTCCGCAGTGTCGTGCGCATCGCTTGCTTCCCTTGCCGATCGGTGGACAAGTGCCCGATCAGCTTCCGGCAGGCCGGTGGCGCCCGTCACCGCCCGAACGGAGGTTTTCACTCAGAGTTCGAGCAGCATCCGCGAATTGCCGAGAGTGTTCGGCTTGACGTAAGGAAGGTCGAGGAATTCGGCGACGCCGGTGTCGTGCGAACGCCGCATCTCCTCGTAGACCTCGTGCGACACCGGCGTGCCGTCGATCTCCACGAACCCGTGGCCGGTGAAGAAGCGGGTCTCGAACGTCAGGACGAACAGCCGTTTGAGACCGAGCTCACGCGCTTCGTCGACCAGCCGGGCCACCAGCAGCCGCCCGACTCCCTGGCCGCGGACGGCCTTGTCGACCACGACCGTGCGCAGCTCGGCGATGTCCTCCCAGAGCACGTGCAGCGCGGCCGCCCCGACCACTTCGTCACCCACTTCGGCGACCCAGAACTCCTGGACCGCCTCGTACAGCGTGACCAGGTCCTTCTCCAGCAGGACGCGGCCGGCGTCCGAGTCGACCAGGGCCTTGATCTTGCGGACGTCGGCGATCCGGGCGCGGCGGACGGTCGGGCGGAGCGAGTCTGACGGCACGATCGTCCACCCTGCCACATCGTCTGGCGCGCGCGGCGACACAGCCGCTTTTCGGGGGTCCGGGTGGCGGAGCCCCCGGCTCGGGGCGAAGCCCCGGTTGTCACAGCCGCTTTTCGGGGGTTCGGGTGGCGGAGTCCCCGGCTCGGGGCGAAGCCCCGGTTGTCACCACCGGGCTACGCCGTCGTCGGGCCACGCGGGACCGGCGGCTACCCTGAACGTCGTGCCTTCCCCTGCCACGGACCCAGCCGCCCCCCGACGCGTCTCCCTGCTGACCCTGGGCTGCGCCCGCAACGAGGTCGACTCGGAGGAGCTGGCGGGCCGGCTCGCGGCCGGCGGCTGGGAGCTGGCGGCCGATCCGGAGGACTCCGACGTCGTGGTGGTCAACACCTGCGGCTTCGTCGAGTCGGCCAAGAAGGACTCCGTCGACACGCTGCTCGCCGCGTCCGACACGGGCAAGAAGGTCGTCGCCGTCGGCTGCATGGCCGAGCGCTACGGGCACGAGCTCGCCGACAGCCTCCCGGAGGCCGACGCGGTGCTGGGCTTCGACCACTACGCCGACCTTTCGGCTCGGCTCGACGACGTCGTCGCCGGCCGCAAGATCGCCTCGCACACGCCGGGCGACCGCCGCAAGCTGCTCCCGATCAGCCCGGTCCAGCGGCCCGCCGCCGCGGAGACCGTGGAGGTCCCGGGCCACGCGCAGCACGGCTGGGGCCCGCGGGTGCTGCGCACGCGCCTCGACGACGCGCCGGTGGCCGCGCTGAAGATCGCTTCCGGCTGCGACCGGCGCTGCTCGTTCTGCGCGATCCCGTCGTTCCGCGGCTCGTTCGTCTCCCGGCAGCCCGACGAGATCGTCGCCGAGGCGATGTGGCTGGCCGAGCACGGCGTCAAGGAGCTGTTCCTGGTCAGCGAGAACTCGACGTCCTACGGCAAGGACTTCGGCCGCGACGGCGCCACCGCGCTGGAGCGGCTGCTGCCGCGCCTGGCGGAGATCGACGGCATCGAGCGCGTCCGCGTCTCCTACCTGCAGCCGGCCGAGACGCGCCCGCAACTGGTCAAGGCCATCGCGACCACGCCGGGCGTCGCCGAGTACTTCGACCTGTCGTTCCAGCACTCCAGCGAGCAGGTGCTGCGCCGGATGCGCCGGTTCGGCTCGACGGACTCGTTCCTGGCGCTGTGCGAGCAGATCCGCGAGTACGCGCCCGAGGCGGGCATCCGGACCAACGTGATCGTCGGGTTCCCCGGCGAGACCGAGCACGACCTGGCCGAGCTCGAGCGGTTCCTGACGGGCGCGCGCCTCGACGCCGTCGGCGTCTTCGGCTACTCGGACGAGGACGGCACCGAAGCCGAGACCTTCGACGGCAAGCTCGACCCCGAAGAGGTCGGCCGCCGCGTCACCCGGATCTCGGCGCTGGTCGAGGAGCTGACCACGCAGCGCGCCGAGGACCGGATCGGCACCTTCGTCGACGTCCTGGTGGAGCTGGACGACGACGGCGAGCTCACCGGCCGCGCGGCGCACCAGGCGCCGGAGGTCGACGGCGAGTGCATCATCCTCGACGCCCCGGAAAAGGTGCAGGTCGGTGACTTCCTGCGCTGCGAGGTCGTCGACTCGGCGGGCGTCGACCTGATCGTCCGCGCGGTACCGGACGCCGACCGGTGAGTGCGCTCCCCAGCGACGCCGCCGACGA
This sequence comes from Amycolatopsis mediterranei, assembly GCF_026017845.1. Taxonomy (NCBI): domain Bacteria; kingdom Bacillati; phylum Actinomycetota; class Actinomycetes; order Pseudonocardiales; family Pseudonocardiaceae; genus Amycolatopsis; species Amycolatopsis mediterranei. Next base: position 7,248,802 of record NZ_CP100416.1, on the reverse strand, counting down.
GGGCCTGGCGCGCGACGCCCCCGCCCAGCTCCCGGAGCCGACCCCGGTCCCGACGCTCAACGTCGCGAACCTGCTGACGTTGTCGCGGCTGGTCCTGGTGCCGCTGTTCGTCGTCGCGCTGTTCGTCGGCGACGGCCACGACGAGACCTGGCGCGCGATCGCGACCGGGCTGTTCGCGATCGCCTCGGCCACCGACCAGCTCGACGGCTGGGTGGCCCGCAAGTACGGCCTGATCACCGACTTCGGCAAGATCGCCGACCCGATCGCGGACAAGGCACTGACCGGCGCCGCGCTGGTCGGGCTGAGTGTGCTGGGCGAGCTCGGCTGGTGGGTCACGATCGTCATCGCGGTTCGCGAAATCGGCGTGACGCTGCTGCGGTTCTGGGTGATCCGGCACGGCGTGATCCCGGCCAGCCGGGGCGGGAAGGCCAAGACGATGGCGCAGATCGCCGCGATCGTGGCGTACCTGCTGCCGCTGCCGGCCGGCGCGGACCCGGTGCGGTGGGCGTTGATGGGGCTGGCCCTGGTGCTGACCGTGGTCACCGGCGTCGACTACCTGGTGCGGGCGGTGCGGCTGCGGGCGGCCGGGCGCCGGGTCACCGGGAGCTGACGGTGGACGAAACGGCCCTGGTCGCGGCCCTGGCCGCGCGGGGCGAGACCGTCGCGGCGGCCGAGTCGCTGACGGCCGGGCTCGTCTGCGCCACCCTCGCGCGGGTGCCCGGGGCGAGCGCGGTCCTGCGCGGGGGACTGGTCGTCTACGCGACCGAGCTGAAAGCCGCACTGGCCGGCGTCGACCCCGAGCTGCTGGCCGAGCACGGCGCCGTCCACCCCGAGGTGGCCGCCCAGCTGGCCGAGGGCGCCCGCGACCGGTGCGGCGCCACGTGGGGCCTCGGGCTCACCGGTGTGGCCGGACCGTCGGCACAGGACGGCGTCGAGCCGGGCACCGTGCACCTCGGGCTCGCTGGGCCGGGAACACGTACAGTCCGTACGCTGGACTTGACCGGCACTCGGGACTTGATCAGGACCGAGTCGGTCTTGGCCGCGTTTGCCCTGCTCGGGGAACATTTGGCGTGAAAAACGCGTTCGCCCTTGGCGTACGGGCACACCAACTCCTGCGCCCGGGGCGCCGCTCTGGGTAACGTAGGGGGTACTTGTTCGGAAGGGAGGCGCGTGATGACCGTGCTGTTGCGTGAGGCGATCGGTGATCGGCTCCGTCATGCCCGCACCAACCAGCGTCGTACGCTGCGCGACATCTCCCGCGCCGCCAGGGTCAGCCTCGGCTACCTCTCGGAGGTGGAGCGGGGCCAGAAGGAGGCGTCGAGCGAACTGCTCGCGTCCATCTGCCAGGCTCTGGACCTTCCGCTCGGCGAGCTGCTGCACAACGTGGCGGCGGACGTTTCGGCCCTCGACCACGTCGAGGTCCCACCGGTCGACGAGCGGATCGTGGAAGGCACGCCCCGGGAGAAGCGGGGCGCCGAGGCCTCGGCGGCCGGCATCGAAGGCGGCCGCCTGATGTCGGAGCTGATCGGGAACGACCTCGCCGACCTGCGGGTTTCTCCCGCACCGAGGATGAACACGACGTTGCGGACGACGATCGGGCAGCCCAAGCTGGCGTCCACGATCGCCGCCTGATCACGAGTCGGACACGGCAATGGCCCCGGGCAACCCGCCCGGGGCCATTCGCGTGGGCTACGGGAAGTGATCAGGGGGATCCCTGAATTCGGCCGGGTCGCCTGGAACGGACGTGGCCGACCTGACACGATGGAACCCGACGCCGGGGTCGGTGCGTTGCAGATGCAGGGGAGTGACGCCCCACCCCGAGTACCAGGCCCGTGGGACGCAAGAAGGCAGGCGGAGGAGATGGCCAACCCGTTCGTGAAGTTCTGGAAGTACATGATGGCGGCGTTCTCGTCGAAGATCGACGAGCACGCCGACCCGAAGGTACAGATCCAGCAGGCCATCGAGGAGGCGCAGCGCAACCACCAGGCGCTGACGCAGCAGGCCGCCTCCGTGATCGGCAACCAGCGGCAGCTGGAGATGAAGCTCAACCGGCAGCTCGGCGAGGTCGAGAAGCTGCAGGCCTCCACCCGGCAGGCGCTCGTCCTCGCGGACGAGGCGCGCGGCAAGGGTGACGAGCAGAAGGCCACCGAGTTCGAGAACGCCGCGGAGAGCTTCGCGACGCAGCTCGTCACGGCCGAGCAGAGCATCGAGGACCTGAAGACGCTGCACGACCAGTCGTTGCAGGCCGCGGCCCAGGCCAAGAAGGCCGTGGAGCGCAACTCGCAGATGCTGCAGCAGAAGCTCGCCGAGCGCACCAAGCTGCTCTCGCAGCTGGAGCAGGCGAAGATGCAGGAGCAGGTCTCCGCCTCGCTGAACCAGATGAGCCAGCTGGCCGCGCCGGGCAACACGCCGTCGCTGGAAGAGGTCCGCGACAAGATCGAGAAGCGCTACACCACGGCGCTGGGCTCGGCGGAGCTGGCGCAGAACTCGGTCCAGGGTCGCATGATGGAGGTCCAGGCCTCCACCACGCAGATGGCCGGCCAGTCGCGGCTGCAGCAGATCCGCGCGTCGATGCACGGTGACTCGGTCGCCCAGGTGACCGACGGCGGCAAGACGGCTCCGGCGGCGAGCAGCCAGGCCGACATCCAGCGCGAGATCCAGGCGCGCGTCCAGGCCGAGCAGGGCAAGAACCCGGCCTGACCACACCGAAGGGGGCGAGCACCATGGCGCAGCAGGGCAGACGGCGTGATTTCAGCGAGCTGAGCGCGAAGCTGGAGAAGCACATCGAGAAGCTGCCCGACTACGCGGTGCGCGCCCAGGAACAGCTCCAAAAGGTGCAGAAGTACTTCCCGCCGGCCGAGCAGGCCGGCGGGAAGCCCGCCCCGCGGCGCCCGAACCCGCTGCAGCGGCCGCCGGTCCGGCGGCCCGACATGACGGCCTCGCTGTCGTCCATGGCGAGCCAGGTTCCGGCGTTCGCCGAGGCCCGGGCCAAGTGGGACCGCTGGAACCACCCGGCCGCGAAGCTCGAACGCCGCAAGCGCCGGACGTCGAAGGCGCTGACGTTGTGGATCATCCTGACGATCCTGTGTGCCGTCGTGACGGTGGCCGCCGCCGTCGGCTGGCTCAGTCCGACGAGCGCCGCGATGATGCCGCAGGCGATCACGGCGTTCGCGGGAGCCGTCATCTTCGGCACGTTCAGCGTCCGCTCCGGCCTCAAGCTGCGTGAACTCAAGCGCATCCCGATCCCGGCGGCGCCGGCCGGCCCGCCGCCGCTGCCACCCGCCCGCTCGGCGGCCCGCGAGCCGATGGAACGCCTCGCCGAGTGCGAGGCCTCGCTGACCGAGCTGCTGCGCCAGCTCTCGGTGCCGTCCTCGCTGGGGATGCCCCCGGTCTCGGAGGTGTCGGTCGCGGACGCCCGTCAGACGGCGACCGAGGCGGCAGCCGCGTTGCGCGGCCTGGCGGCCCGCATCCAGGCGATCGAGCGCGGCCGCGACTCGGCACCCGCCCGCGAGAAGGCGGCCCTCGACGCAGCGGTGGCCAAGCTCCGCGAGCAGCTCGACGACGGCCTCGAGGGCTACCGCGGCCTGGTCGCCGCGGCCGGCCACTCGGTCGCCGCGGCCGGCGACGGCCTCGTGACGTCCAAACAGGCCCTCACCGACGCCACCGACCGCCTGGCCGGCCTGGCCATGGCCCTCCGCGAACTCTCCTGACCCCGCAACCCACGTGACGGAAGGGGCATTACGCGTGTGCCAGCAGGCAGCTCGCGTAATCCGAGGGGCATCGCCGCGATGCCCCTCCAGACACGAGTGATGCCCCCTCAGACACGCGTGATGCCCCTCCAGTCACGTGAGTTCCGGGTCCGATCACGCGAGTTCCGGGGTGAATCACGCCAGTTTCGGCGTCCATCACGCGAATCGGGGCGGGATTGGGCCGTTGGGATCTCAAACTGGGCCGTTCGGGTGCCGCCGACCGGCCGATCCGGCTGGTCGTCACGCGGCGTGCGTGATCGTGCGTTTCACCCCGGCGTCGCGCCCTGTTCACCTTCCGGTGCCGAAACCCGCGCGTAATCGGAAACTGATGGCTACGGAAACGTCCACGCCCTAACGTTTCTGTCATGCATCAAGAGGTGTCACTCGCCGGGAGGCCCGCCGTGCACTGAGGATCGCCGGCGCCGACCGTACACAGTGGACTTTCTCGACCGCCGAGGAAAGGACGCCCCGTGAACACGCTCCCGCCGGACCCGGACCCCGTGCCGGACACCCCGCCCACCGCATCCCAACGCGTCATCTCGGCCTTCGAACGCCTCACCGAGGCCGGCCGCCCCGAACTCTGGACCACCCTCCGCGCCGTCGAAGACGTCCTCGTCGACGCCAAGGCCGTCGACGAACGCGTCAAAGCCGGCGAAGTCCTCCCGCTGGCCGGCACGGTCATCGCCGTCCAGGACCTGATCGACGTCGCCGCCCAGCCGTCCGGCCACGGCGTCCCCGAGACCAGCGCCGCGGTCGTCACGCGGCTCACCGCCGCCGGTGCCGTGGTGCTCGGCAAGACCGGCGCCGCGCAGATCTCCGGCGCCTGGGACCGCACCAAGGCCGGGGGCAACGGCGCCGCGGTCGCCGTCGCGCTCGGCGTCGTCGACCTGGCGCTGAGCACCGGGGGCGCCGTCCCGGCGGCGCTGAACGCCGTCGCCGCGGTGAAGCCGACGCGCGGCCTGCTGCCCGCCGCCGACAACGTCTCCGTGTACGCGAACGGCCTGGTCGCGGCCCACCGCGCCCTCACCCTGATGACCGGCGGCGACCGCCACTGGCCCGCCGACGTCCGCCTCGGCGCCGGCGAGCACCCGCGGGTCGCCTACCCCACCGATCTCCCGCTCGGCGAGGCGGCGAGCCTCGCGCTCGAGGCCGTCGTCACCCGGCTGATCGCGGCCGGTGCCGTGCTCACCCCGATCTCCGTGCTCGAGCAGGGTTTCGACGGCTTCGACGCCCTCCTCGTGCCGACCGTGCCGGAGCACCCCGGGATCGCCGAAGCGCTGGCCGACCCGGTCGGCGTGGGCCACCGCCTGGCCTCCTGCACGGCCTTCGCGAACCTCCTCGACGTGGCCTCGGTGACCGTCCCGGTGCTGCCGGGCGACCGCCGTCCCTTCGGCGTCACCTTCCTGACGCGCGCGTTCGAAGACCAGATCGCCCTCGACCTGGCCACCGTCTGCACGGACGAGCCGATGACGCCCTACCCCGAGCCGGGGGAGGACGTCATCGTCTTCGGCGCGCACCTGCGCGGCCAGCCGCTCAACGCCGACCTCACCGCGCTCGGCGCCCGCTTCACCGGACCGGTCCGGACCACCGAGTCCTACCGGATGGTGCTCCTGGACACCGAACCACCGCAGCCGGGTGTCCTCGACGGCGACACCGGCCTCGACGGCGAGCGCTGGCGGCTGTCCCCGGCCGCGTTCGAGCAGTTCGCGACGACGCTCAAGCCGCCGTTCGTCCTGGAGCGCGTCGAACTGGCGGATGGCACCACCCCGCTGGCGGTGCGCTGCGACCCGGCCGCGGAGGGTCCCGGCCTGGAGCGCTACGAGTCCTGGCGCGGCTACGTGCGCTTCGCGTCTACCGCCGGGCTGCGAGACCCCGGCTGACGCGGCGCACCAAACCCGGCCCGTGCAGCGCGAAGCCCGTGTACAGCTGCACGAGCGACGCGCCGGCGTCGACGAGCCGGATCGCGTCGTCCGGGCCCATGATCCCGCCGACGCCGATGATCGGCAGGCTCCCGCCGGTGTGGTCGTGCACGAAACGCACGACTTCGGCCGCGCGGGTGGTCAGCGGCCGGCCGGACAGTCCTCCCGCCTGTCCGGCCAGGCCGCTTTCGGCGGGGGCGATGCCGTCGCGCGCCAACGTCGTGTTCGTGGCGATGATCCCGGCGACGCCGTGCTCGAGCGCGACTTCCAGCAGCTCGGCCAGCGCGTCGTCGGTCAGGTCGGGCGCGACCTTCACCAGCACCGGCGTCGGCGAACCGCCGCCGGCGAGCTCCAGGGACGTCGAACGCAGCTCGCCGAGCAGTTCGGCGAGCGCGGTGCGGTCCTGCAGCTGCCGCAGGCCCGGCGTGTTCGGCGAGCTGACGTTGATCGCGAAGTAGTCGGCGTACGGGTGCAGCGCCCGCAGCGAGAACCGGTAGTCCTCGACGGCGTCCTCGAGCGGCGTCACCTTCGACTTGCCGATGCTGACCCCCAGCGGGACGCCCGGCTTGCCGTCGCGGGCGAGCTTGGCCGCGAGGGCCTCGGCACCGTCGTTGTTGAAGCCCATCCGGTTGATCACCGCGTCGCTCGCCGGAAGGCTGAACAGCCGCGGCTTCGGGTTTCCCGGCTGCGCCAGCCGGGTCACCGTGCCGGCCTCGACGAACCCGAACCCCAGCGCCGCCCACGCGGGCAACGCGCGGCCGTTCTTGTCCAACCCGGCGGCCAGGCCGACGCGGTTGGGGAACCGCAGGCCCAGCACGGTCACCGGGTCGTCGACGCGGAGCGCGCCACCCAGCGCGGGCGCGGCCTTGCCGAGCCGGGCCAGGACGCCGATCGTGCGCTCGTGCACCAGCTCGGGATCGTGGTAGGACAGCCGGTACAGCGCCGGGCGGACGATCTTGTCGAAGAACACGCCCCTATGCTGCCAAATCGCCCGGGAGCCGCGACCCGAGCGTCACTCCGGCGTGAAGGCGGCCACTAATCGCGGTCCTTCCACTCGTCCTCGAGCATCGCGTAGATCAGCTCGTCGGCCCACTCGCCCTTGACGATCTCGTTCTCCTTGAGGTGCGCCTCGCGGCGCATGCCGAGGCGTTCCATCAGCGCGGCGGACGCGGTGTTCCGGCCGTCGCAGCGGCCGACGATGCGGTGCAGCCCCAGATCTTCGAAGCCCAGCCGCAGCAGTTCGGTGGCCGCCTCGGCGGCCAGGCCCTTGCCGTGGTGGTCCGGGTGGAAGACGAACCCGATCTCGCCCTGGCGGTGTTCGCTGCTCAGCCACTCCAGGTTCAGGTCGCCGATGAGCTGCCCCGTCGCGGCCAGCTCGACCGCCACGGCCAGCAGCTGCCCTTCCTTCGTCAACGTCGAGCTGTGCACCCGTTTGGCGAGCGCGGCGGCCGACTCGGCGCGGCTGCGCGGGCCCCAGTAGAGGTAGCGGGCGACGTCGGCGCGGGACTGGAAGGAGTTCAGCGCGTCGAGGTCCCCGGGCGTGAACGGGCGCAGGATCAGCCGAGCCGTGGTGATCGGGTAGTCGGGCCGAAGCATGCTTCCAGGCTAGCGAGCATCAGCCGTCCGGGGGACAGAACAGCGAAATGCCGATCGCCGGACGGTCATCCTGCGACGCCGGGTGGCATGACCTGCACAAATGAGCGCATGAAGGAACCCCCGGGGTGCCTCTCAAGCGCCGTCAAACGCTTGAGTCCGAGCCGGACTGGTGCTCGGAAACCCCGGGGGCACGGTGACTGCCTGGTATTCGCTATCAGGCATCACGTGGAGCAGGCGATGAGCCGAAGGTGGCTCAGCTGTAGCGCTGCTCAAAGTCCTCCACGTGCCATCCGCTAGCGGACAGCCACCTCACGAGTCCTGTCGATATACAACTTTGGACCACCTCCTCTCTCGTGTACTTCCAAGCTAGGCGAAGTCGGTGGCGCGCGGCAACGTCATTTCTGTGATCTCGGTCCGCAGGACGGCTTTCCGCTGCTCATCGAGGAAGGAGGCGGCGACGGCGTTCTCCGCCAGGCGGACCAGTTCGGCGGTGGTGAGGCCCAGTGTTTCGGCCACGGCGACGTACTCGCCGGTGAGCGTGGCACCGAACATCGGCGGGTCGTCGGTGTTGAGCGTCACCACGAGGCCGTGGTCGAGCATGCGCCGGACCGGGTGCGCGGCGATGTCCGCGACCTGGCCGGTCCGCACGTTCGACGTCGGGCACACTTCCAGGGGGATCCGGTGCGCGGCAAGGTGTTCGAGCAGCGCCGGATCGGCCGCGCAGCTGGTGCCGTGGCCGATCCGCTCGGCGCCGAGGTCGTGCAGCGCCGACCAGATCGTGGCCGGGCCGGTGGTCTCCCCGGCGTGCGGGACGCTGTGCAGCCCGGCTTCCCGCGCGCGGGTGAAGAACGGCTCGAACTGCGCGCGCCCGACGCCGAGCTCGGGGCCGCCGAGCCCGAACGACACCAGGCCTGCGGGACGTTCGCGCAGCGCGAACACGAGCGTCTCGCGCCCGGCCCGTACGCCCTTTTCGCCCGGAATGTCGAAGCACCAGGCCAGTTCCACCCCCAGTTCGGCGGCGCGGGCCCGGCCGGTTTCGAGCCCGGCCAGCAGGTCGTCGCCGGACATCCCGTCGAGCAGGTGGTTGTACGGCGTCACGGTGACTTCGGCGTACCGGCAGTGGTGCGCGGCGAGATCCGCCGCCAGGCCCGTCACGAGCGTGTGGATGTCGTGGCGGTCGCGCACGAGCGAGGTGACCGCGAGGTAGACGGTGAGGAAGTGGGCGAAGTCGCGGAAGGTGAAGAACTCCGCGAGTTCGCGTTCATCGGTCGGGACGCCGGCGGCCGGGCGCCGCCGGGCCAGCTCGAGCACGGTCGGCAGGCTCGCCGAGCCGACCAGGTGGACGTGCAGTTCGACCTTGGGCAGGGCGTGCGCGAACGCGCGCAGCGCCTGCCCGGTCAGGATTGCGGGCATGACTGAGCTCCCTGGCGGTGCGGAAGAGGTGACGGGAAGGAGCGCGCGGCTCAGGGAGCGAGGTCGCCGCGTTCGGTGTCGGCCCCGTAGAGCGGGAGCTTGAACGTCGTCACGTGAGCCAGCTTACTGCGCCGGGTACGGGCCCGTCTGGTCCTTCGGGCAGAACCACGTCGGCCGTCGCTGGACGTCGTGGCCCTGCGTGCGGACCAGGAGCTTGCCGCCGCAGCGGAAGCAGCCCTGGCGGGTGCGCTCGTACACCCAGTTCTTGCGGTTGCGGTCGAGGTGGCCGGTGGTGCTCTGGTCGAAGCGCCCGGCGATGGCGTTGGCCAGCAGCAGTTTGCGGGCCAGCGCAACCGTGCGCCCGGCGTCCACTTCGGACACCGGCGTCCACGGCGTCACCCCGAGCAGGAAGGCGATCTCGCACTTGTAGAGGTTCCCGACGCCCGCCAGCACGTGCTGGTCGAGCAGGGCGAGCCCGAGTTCGCGCGCCGGAGCGGCGGTCAGGTTCGCGATCGCCTGCTTCAGGTGCTCGTCCGTCCACTTCGGATCCAGCAGGTCCGGGCCGAGGTGGGCGACGAGGTCGTGTTCCTTGCTCGTGGCCACGAGTTTCAGGTCGTGGACGCGGAAGCCGATCACCTGGACGTCGGCCGCGGTGAAGATCACGCGGGCGTGGTGGCCGGGCCGTCGCCACTTCGCGCCGGCCGGGTAGACGTCCCACATCCCGTCCATCAGCAGGTGCGAGTGCAGGGTCAGGTTGCCGGAGAAGCGGGTGAACAGGTGCTTGCCCACCGTCCCGACGTCGAGCACCTCGCGGCCGGACAGGTCCACAGTGGCCAGTTGCGGCACGCGGAATTCGCCGCGCAGCAACGTCTTCCCGGTCATCGCGTTGGCGAAGCGCTTGGCGACCAGGAAGACGGTGTCACCTTCGGGCACGGCTCACCCCGCGGATTCGGACACCTCGGCGGGCGCCTCGGGGGTCTCCGGGGCCGGACCTTCTGGCCAGTCCGGGCCTTCGGGTTCCTCGCCCTCGATGCGGTGCCGGCCCGCCCGGTTCGAGCGGAGGATCTTCGCCAGCACCATGTTGAACGTCAGCGCGATCTCCTGGGCGCCCGGCGAGTGCCACTCGTGGATCGGGCTGCACGCGCCCTGGGCCTGCTGCACCGCGAGCCGGTCGGTGATCGCCGTCGGCATCACCAGCGAGCCGAAGTTCTCGCGCAGCTCGGCGACCCGGAACTGGTGCTCGTAGGAGCGCACGCGCAGCTTGTTGACCAGGACGCCGATCGGGCGCAGGTCCGGGTTGAGCTCCTTGCGGATCTTCTCGATCGCCTCCAGCGCCCGGGACGCTCCGGCGACGGCGTACATCGTCGGCTCGGTGACGATGAGCGCGCTGTCCGCGGCGACGAGCGCCGACTTCGTCAGGCGGCCCAGCGACGGCGGGCAGTCCAGGATCACCAGCTCGTACGGCGTTTCACGCAGCGGCGTGCGGTGCAGCTCGTCCAGCGCGCGGGAGAAGTTCGCCAGGCGCTCGCTGTCGGCGTCCGGGTCGTTGAGCAGCTCCAGCTCTTCGGTGCCGACGAGGACGTCGACGTCCTCGCTCCAGACGCTCGGGGCGATCGCGCGTTCCAGCGTTTCCCGGGTCGGGGTCTCGAGCACGTCGGCGAGGGTGGCGTCGGTGTAGGGCGGGTCGAGCGAGGTGGTGGCGTTGCCCTGCGGGTCGAGGTCGACCACCAGCGTCCGCGTGCCCCTACGCAAGGCGGCGGACGCGATACCGAGAGCGACCGTCGTCTTGCCGACGCCTCCCTTGAGGCTGAGTACGGCGACCGTGTGCACGAAGTCCAGCCTACGGGTGCGGGCGGGAGGCGCCGCCGGGCAAGGGCCGTTCACTCGAAGGGAGGAGCTCGGGAGGCGGGCGGGAGCGGGCACTACCCTGTGCGACATGAAGACGGAGACCGTGGCCGCCCGGGGTTCGGGCGCCGTCCGCCGGGTGCTCGAGGCCGAAATCGAGGCCGCCCGTGCCCGAGGCGCCGAGCACCCCCGCGTCGTCGACGTGGGCGGCGGCAGCGGCGGCTGGGCGGTGCCGTTCGCGGCGGCCGGCTGCCGGGTGACCGTCGTCGAGCCGAGCCCGAACGCCCTGGCCACGCTGCAGCGCCGGGCCGAGGAAGAGGGCGTCTCCGAGCTGATCACGGTGGTCGCGGACGACTCGGACGCGCTGGGCCGGTACGTCGAGGCCGGCTCGGCCGACCTGGTGCTGGCGCACGGGCTGCTGGAGATCGTCGACGACCCGGCGGCGGTGCTCACGGCCCTCGCGACGGCGGTGGCGCCGGGTGGCGCGGTGTCGGTGCTGGTGGCGAACCGCCACGCGGCCGTGTTCCACCGCGCGCTGGCGGGCCGGGTCCGCGAGGCCCGGCAGCTGCTCGAGAGCGCCGACGGCGTCGCCACCGGCGATACCGTGCTGCGGCGCTTCTCCGCCTCCGGGCTGCGTGCCGAGCTGGAGGCCGCGGGCCTCGAAGTGACGCTGCTGCAGGGCGACCGGGTGATCTCGGACCTGGTCAGCGGCGACGTCCGGGACGACGAGCTGGCGGAGTTCGAGCGGGTGGCGGCGGGCACGCCGGAGCTGCGGGACATCGCCGGCCGGCTGCACGCGGTGGCGCGCCCGGCCTGAGCCGTTCCCGCGGGTTTCCGCCGTCGCGCTCCCCGGTGATCCGAAACTGGCAATGACCTCTGGGGCTTCGCCCCAGGTCGGGGGCTCCGCCACCCGAACCCCCCGAAAACTGTCGGTGGCGGCCGGTAGCGTCCGCGGTATGGGGCGAAATGCCGAGTTGCCGGGCGGGATGGGCCGGTTCCGCGTCCGGCCGGGGGAGCCGGTGCCGGACGACACCGGGTGCGGCATGCTGCACGTCGACATGGACGCGTTCTTCGTGTCGGTCGAGCTGAGGACCCGGCCCGAGCTCGCGGACAAGCCGGTCGTGGTGTCCGGGGGCGGGCCGCGGGCCGTCGTGGCCGCGGCGAACTACCCGGCGCGGAAGTTCGGGGTGCGTTCGGCCATGCCGTTCTCGACGGCGAAGCGGCTGTGCCCGCACCTGATCAACATCCCGCCGACGTCGGGCCTCTACGGCGAGGTCTCCCGCGGCGTCATGGGCATCTTCCGCGAGCTGACGCCGCTGGTCGAACCGCTCAGTCTCGATGAAGCGTTCCTGGACGTCAGCGGGGCGCTGCGACGGCTGGGCGCCACCCCGGCTTCGCTGGGCGCGCAGATCCGCTCGCGGGTCGCGGCCGAGCACGGGATCACCTGCTCGGTGGGGGTGGCGAAGGTCAAGTTCGTCGCGAAGCTGGCGTCGGGGATGGCGAAGCCGGACGGCATGGTCGTGGTGCCCGCGGCGGAGACCCTGGCGTTCCTGCACCCGCTGCCGGTGTCGGCGCTGTGGGGCGTCGGTGCGCGGACCGAGGAGCACCTGCGGCGCCTGGGTCTGGCCACGATCGCCGACGTCGCCGCGTTCCCGCCGGAGCGGCTGAAGAAGTCGCTGGGCACCGCGGCCGGCGAGCACCTGTACCGGCTGGCGCACGGGGTGGACGAGCGGTCGGTGGTGGCGGAGTCGGCGGAGAAGTCGATCGGTGCGGAGCACACCTTCGACGTCGACCGGCACGACCGGGCCTCGCTGGGGCTGGAGCTGCTGCGTCTCGCGGAGCGGGTCGGCGCGACGCTGCGGGGGCGGGGGCTGCGCGGCCGGACGGTCTCGATCAAGGTGCGGTTCGCGGACTTCCGGACGATCACCCGGGCCCGCACGCTGGTCTCGGCGACGGACGTGGCGCGCGAGATCCACGCGGTCGCCGTCGCGCTGCTGGCCGAGCACGCGCCGACCGGGGCCGTGCGGCTGATCGGCGTCCGCGTCGAAGGGCTGGATACCGGGGAGGCGGGGGAGCAGCTGGTGTTCGATTCACCGGCCCCGCGCTGGCGCGATGCGGAGGTGGCGGCCGACGTCGCGCGGTCGAAGTTCGGCCCGGCGGCGGTGCGGCCCGCGTCGTTACTGGGGCCTCGGGAGGGGTGACGGCACGGAGGGTGATCTTCGACTCGGCGGCGTTCCCCCACAACGGCGGTCGGGCGGCAAAATGGTCACGATCGGCAACGGTGACGGTCCGCAACGCCCGCCGGGCGGGATTTAGCCCAATTCGATCCCGACTGGATGCGGGATCGGGTAGTCGTGCGGGCGCGGGCCTCGTATCCTGGACAGTGCCACCCCGCCTGGGGTTGGCTGTTGGGTCCAGGACGTTGCGCGGCCCGGCGCCCGCGACAGCTGTGCCGGAGGAGGAAAGATGCCACTCTCCGAGCATGAGCAGCGGCTGCTCGATCAGATCGAGCGCGAGCTCTATGCCGAGGACCCCAAGTTCGCATCCACGGTGCGTGGCACCCGGTTGCGTCGCCCCGCTCGCCGACGGCGTATTCAGGGCATCGCCCTGTTCGTAGTGGGCGTGGCCCTGCTGGTGCTGGGCGTGGTGGTGCCGCAGTTCCGGGTGGCCGACATCCCGCTGATCAGCGTGCTCGGGTTCCTCGTGATGTTCTTCGGAGTCATGATGGCCGTCACATCGATTCGGCACGGCGCCGACGGAGACGGCAAGGCCGGTGGACCATCCCGCGGCGGCAAGCCATCGGGTGGCCGGAGTTCCTTCACCCAGAGGATGGAGGAGCGCTTCCGCCAGCGCTTCGAGGAGCAGTAGCGCCGCAAGACTGAGCAGATCCGCGTCCGCCGAACGGGGGGACGCGGATCTTCTTGTGTGCTCTGCCACCCGCGGCGGCTTCCTCAGCTGCGGTAACAGCGGGTGACCCCCACCCGGGTGACCCGGCGCGCCGCCTCGGTCTCGCCCACCCCGGCCAGAGGTATCTCGTGTGTCTGGAGGGGTCACACACGTGATCAGCGGGGCATCACGCTGATGCCCCGCTGATCACGCGAGATGCCCCGCCAAGCACGGTGATGCCCGGGGTTGCGTGGGTCAGTCGCGGTTGCGGAAGACCGATCGGGGGAACAACCTGCCCTTCCACGACAGCGGTGCGTTGCGGCGAAGGCTCCGCCGCAGTCCCTCGAAGGCCGGCGGGAGGTCCGGCTGCGCGGCGTCGTCCTCGCCGTACCACGATCTCTCCAGGACGCCGATGACCGTCCGGAGGTCTTCGCGGCCCTCGTCGTCGAGGTGGTGCTTGGCCGCCAGCTTCTGGCCCGCCACGCGGACCGTGTCGCTGCTCGGGATCGGCAGGCCGCGGTCCGCGCACTCCGCGCGCAGCTCCGCCCACGCCGCGTCGGCCGCGCCCGGCTGGTGCTGGACGATCCGCTGCAAGCGGCGTCGGCGGACGACCTCGCGCAGCAGCGCCGGGCCGGCCGCCGCGAGCTGCAGGACCACCACCAGCACCCCGAGCCACCAGGCCACCGTCGCCGCGAGCAGGCCCAGCGCGGTGATCCACAACCCCACCGCCAGCAGCGGCAGCCAGCCGAGCAGCGCCTGGAGCCGGGACGGTGCCGCCACCGGCGCCGTCGCCCGCACCAGCAGCGCGCCCTCGCTCCGGTCGCCGTCCGGCGGCCCGGGCGGTGGAGCGCCGTCCGCCGGCCGCCCTCGCCCACGGCCCAGCGTCCGCCGCAGCAGCGCCGCGACGAGCAGCGTCCCCGCGCCCAGCGCGGCGAGCACCAAGGCCAGGTCGAACAGCCAGCCGTCGCCGTCCGAAGCGTCCTTGGCCGTCTGCGCCGGGGCGTTCGCCTCGTGGTCGCGCGGGACGCCGGTCGGTGCCGCGCTCGACTGGACCGTGCTCGGCGCCACCTGGGTGTCGTCCGGCTGGTTGCCGTTCTGCGGGCCGGCCTGCAGGTACGACGGGGTGATGCCGCGGCCGTCGGACAGCGGCGTCGGGTCGAACGTCACCCAGCCCTTGTCGCCGAAGTACGCCTCGACCCACGCGTGCGCGTCCTGGGTGGTGATCGTCAGGTAGTCGTTGACCTGCACACCCGGCGTGAAGCCGATCGCCACGCGCGACGGGATGCCCGCCACCCGCAGCATCACGGCCATCGCCGACGCGAACTGCTCGCAGAAGCCGCGCTTGCCGTTGAGGATGAAGTCGGCGAGCGCGTCGGCGTCGTTCGCCGGCGCGGTCTTCGTGTCGTAGACGAACCCGTTCTGCGCCGTGAAGTAGCGCCAGATCGCCGAAGCCCGGTCGAAGTCGTTGGCCCCACCGGCGATCAGCTGCTGGGTCTTCGCGCGGACGCGGTCGTCGACCCGGTCGAGCTGGGAGTAGCGCGGCGGCAGGTCGTCGACCCGCGAGGTGACGCGCAGCTCGGCGGCCGTCGGTTCCTTCAGCGACGCGTATTCGGTGTACGCCGGCGGCGTTTCGCTGCGGGTGGTGAACACCGTGCCGCTGATCTGGTCGTAGAGGTAGCCGTTGGCCGCGCCGTCGATCACCCGCGGCGCGCCGTACACCGGCAGCCAGTTGTCCCGCCAGCTGGTCGGCTCGACGTCGATCCGGCGCGCGGTGCCGGTGCCGTCGTCGCCCGGGGCGGGCGGCAGCTGCGGCCCGACCGGGACGCCCTGCTGCGAACGGCCTTCGTCGTGCAGGCCCCAGCCCTTGTTGGGGTAGTAGGTGTCCAGCGTCATCACGCGCATCAGCCGCCGGTCGGTGCCGAGGCCGCGGACCTTGAACAGCTCGCGGTTCGCCCCTTGGTCGAGCATGCCGCGCAGCTCGGTGAACGGCTGGATGCCGAAACCGCCGGAGCCCGCACCGGGGCCGTTGCCGCCCTCGCCGAACGGCATCCGGCCGATCGTGCCGACCCAGCTGATCGCCCCGCCCAGCAGGCCGAGCACGATCGCCGCGCAGACGACCGCGACCGGCGCGGACAGCACGCCCGGCTTGCCGCTGCTCCCGGGGGCCTCCCGGGTGCGCCAGCGCCGGTGCCGGTGGTTGCCGTCGACGGCCAGCAGGCCGGCGAACGCCGCCCCGCCGAGCAGGAACGTCCACCACGGCAGCATTTCCTCGCTCAGCGCGGCCGGCACGGCGTAGACGCAGAGCAGCACGAGCCCGGTCGCCGCGGGCGCCGCGGCGGCGACGGTCAGGGTGTCGACGAGAACGGCGACCAGGCCGATCAGGATGGTGACGAGGCACAGGATCGGCTGGCTGCCCTCGACCGGCGGCAACCCGACGCGGATCTGCTCGGCGGCGGTCGAGAGCGTGGTGCCGATTTCGGAAAACGCTTCCGGGCCGGGGATGACCTGCAGGATGCCGTGCGTGGTGAAGGCGCCGGTGATGAGGAAGAGCAGGACGAGCAGCTGGCCGAAGCCGACGAGGACGGTCGGCACCTGCAGCGAGCGGAGGGCCAGCCCGGAAGCCCCGATGAGCAGGACGGCGACGAACAGGTACCCGAACCAGGCCAGCCCGGTGACAACGCTGGTGACCGAGGTCGCGGCGCAGAGGGTGGCCACCCCGGCGGCGACGGGCGCGAGAACGCTGCTGCGCCAGGCGGAAAGCGGCCGCTCCGGCCGGGGTGCGGGCCGATCGAACTTCCGCGGCGGTGCGGCGGTGCTCATCGCGACTCCCCGATCGAGGTGGTGCGGCGGGGCGCGGGCCGGGGGAGCCGGCTCGGCGAAGGGGCGGCGCTCGGCGGCGCGGGCGGCTCGATGCGCGCGCCGCGGCTGGTGCGGCCGTGGCCGGGCGCGGGCCGCGCGGTCCGCACCGCACCGCAGCTACCGCTGCGGCGCGGTGCGATGCGGCGGGTCGTGGTCGGCGACGCGGTGAGGCGCAGCGCGGATCGAAGCTCGGCTCGGCGCGGCGCGTGCGCTGGTTCGCGTGCGGCGAGGCTCACTGCGGACCGCAAGTCGGCTCGGCGCGAGACACGCGCGGCGGTGCTCATCGCGGGCCGCCGATCAGCGTGCCGCGGCGGGCTCCGCTGCGGCACAGCTCGGCCCACACCTGGGGCATCGGCGAACCGGGGCCCGCCACGATCACGCCCCAGCCGGCCGCGCGCAGCAGGGCCGCCGAGTCCTCCGTCGCCGCGGCCCTCTGCTCGGGCGCCGAAACCCCCGCCGACCAGGTCGGCGTGTCCAGCAGGACCGCCAGGCTCCTGATGCCGCGCGGGCGGTACTGGGTCAGCTCGTGCACCGCCTCCGTGCTCACCGTGCCGAGCACCGCGATCAGCTCCTGGCCGCCGGCCGGGTCGCCGGCCAGCGTGATGTCGCGCTGGTGCGCCGGCTGCAGGGCCGCCAGCGCGTCGAGCACGACGTGGTCGTAGTGGTCGCCGCCGTCGCCCGGGGTGTCCGCCAGGGTGACGCCGTGCTCGCTGACCAGCCGGACGCGGTGGCCGGACCGGCGCAGGTGCAGGGCCGCCGACGCCGCGAAGGCCACCGCCCACTCCAGGCTCGCCGCCGGGCCGGCGCCGTGGTGCGCGGCCGCGCGGTGGTCGAGCAGCACCGTCGTGCCGCCGCGCCACGGGCGTTCCTCGACGCGGACCATGATCTCGTCGCGGCGGGCCGTGGAGCGCCAGTGCACCTTCCGCAGGTCGTCGCCGTGGCGGTACTGGCGGACGATCACGTCGGCCTCGCCCTGCCCGGCGTGCAGCCGGACCGTGCCGTCGTCGCCGACGCCGATGCCCGCGCCGCTCGGCAGGCCCCACAGCGGGACCACGCGGGGCACGACGACCAGCCGCGAGTGCCCGATCAGCTCGCGCTCGAACTCGCACAGCCCGAACGGGTCGGTGATCGTCGCGCGCAGCGGCCCGACCTGCTGGACCCCGCGCAGCACCGGCTGCAGCGGGTAGCGCAGGGCGACGCGCCGGTCGTGCGGCAGCCGTTCGACGACGAACCGCGGCCGGGAACCCAGCGCGTACGGCACGCCGTCTTCGAGGAGGATCTCGCCGGCGGGCAGCCGTCCGCTGCGCCACAGTTCCAGCTGGACCTCGCCGTTGCCGCCGACCGCGACCCGCTGGGGACGCAGCGTGCGAGCGGCGCCGATGCGCAGCCGCGTCGCCGAGATGAACGCGGCGACCAGCAGCGGGAGCGCCACCACGAACACCGCGACCCGCAGCAGGTCGCGTTCGTTGAGCACGAACGAGCACACCGCGGCGGCGATCCCCGCGGCCAGGAGGCAGCGGCCGCGGGTGGTCAGGCCGGACAGGGCACGCAGCATGCCGTTCTCTTCCCCTTCGGCGGCAGGACAATTTTCGGGGGTTCGGGTGGCGAAGCCCCAGATGTCACCGGCTAGGGCCGGGTGCCCTGCGGCACCGGCACCCGGTGCAGCACCGCGCGCACGACGTCGGTCGCCGACCGGCGGGCGGCGTGGGCCTCGGTGGTCAGCACCAGGCGGTGGGCCAGGACCGGGACCGCCACCGTGTGCAGGTCGTCCGGCACGACGTAGTCGCGGCCCGACAGCGCGGCCTGCGCGCGCGCCGCCCGGACGAGGTGCAGCGTGGCCCGCGGGGACGCGCCGAGCCGGATCTCCGGGACTCCCCGGGTGGCCGCGACGACGTCGACGGCGTACCGGCGGACCTCCGGCGCGATGTGCACGGCGCGGACCGTCTCGATCAGCCGGTGCACGGTCTCTCCGTCGGACACCGGCTGCAGGTCTTCGAGGGGGTTGTGGCCGGCGTGCTCGTCGACCATGGCCAGCTCGGCCTGCTGGTCGGGGTAGCCGATGGAGACCCGCGCGGTGAACCGGTCGCGCTGGGCTTCGGGCAGCGCGTACGTGCCTTCCATCTCGATCGGGTTCTGCGTGGCGATCACCATGAACGGCTCTTCGAGCCGGTAGGTCGTGGTGTCGACGGTGACCTGGTGCTCTTCCATGCACTCGAGCAGCGCCGACTGCGTCTTCGGCGAGGCGCGGTTGATCTCGTCGCCCACCACGATGTTCGCGAACACCGGGCCGGGGCGGAAGTCGAAGTCGCCGGACTGGCGGTTGTAGATGGAGACGCCGGTGACGTCGCTCGGCAGCAAGTCGGGGGTGAACTGGATGCGGCTGACCGTGCAGTCGATCGACCGGGCGAGCGCCTTGGCCAGCGACGTCTTCCCGACGCCGGGCACGTCCTCGACCAGGAGGTGGCCTTCGGCGAGCAGGGTGACCAGCGCGATCCGGATGACGTCGGGCTTGCCGACCAGCACGCGTTCCACGTTGGCGGCGATCCGGCGTGCAGTGTCGTGCAGTTCGTCCAGCGGCACTCTGCCGGGGTGACCGGGGACCCGGCCGTTGCCCGAGGGCTCCGCCGGGTAAGGCGGCCGCCCGGATGCCTGCTCGCCCGATCCGGGCGCGGCAGACTGGATTCTCGACGTCACTCGACCTCCTGGTGGCGCATGGCCGCGCGCAGTGTGCGCACCGCCGGGCCCGACGGCCCCCTCGCTGCTGTCCGCGCGCAGCGACCAGCCTTCCACCCAGTGTGTCAAACCCGGGCGAACCTGGGGGCGGAACCCCGCGAAGGGTTTCCGATGACGCTGCGCAAGCAGCGACGATACCCCGAACGGGTGCCCCTTCACCCGATTCTGGGTGCTCCCGCTGACACCCCGCTCTGTCGTATGCTGCGGTTCGAGGTCGCCCGGCTACGGAGAGGCGTAACCGCTTATGAGCGAGGTGCGAACCCAGCCGCCCTACGACGTCCGCGGCTTCGCGGTCGCGCCCGAGCTGGCCACGGACGCCTACGCGAAGCTCGGCCGGCTGCAGGACGTCGTCGGCGAAATGGTCCGCGAAGCCAAGGTGCTCGGCCGGAGCGTGCCGCTGGGCGGCGGGTACGCCGGCGAGATCGGCGAGTTCATGGCCGAGTACGGGATCGGCGGCCAGGGTTCGGCGGTGCAGCAGCTGACCGCGTTCGGCAAGGAGCTGGAGACGCTCAAGCAGCGGATCGGCGAGGCGCTGGCGAAGTACCAGCACGCCGACGAGCAGGCGGCCGAAGGTGTGGACTGCACGGGTGGATGAGCTGGTGCGGGCACAGGCGCGCGGGCCGGCGGGTGCCGACGGCCGGGGGCCGGTTGCGCCGGGCCGGGGGCGTGGCGTGCGCCGTCTTCTCCTTGCTTCCGCTCTCCTTCTTCCCCTCACCGCGTGCGGGCAGCAGACCACACCGTCCGCCGCCGTCGGGCACTCCTCCGCGGAGGCCACCGCGACCGCCGCACCTGCGCCGTCCGCTTCGCGGATCGGCCTCGCCTCGCTCGATCCCTGCGCCTTGCTCTCCCCGCAGGACCGGTCGGCCGCCGGCGTGAACGTGCTCGGGAAGCCCAAGGACATCGCCGGGGCCCGGGCGTGCGACTGGACCGTGCCCGCCACCTTCGGCGTCACCGTCACCTTCGACGAAAAACACGGCCTCGCCGACCTCGACGTCGCCAAGAAGAACGCCACGAAGACGACGGTCGGCAGGCACCCCGGGCTGAAGGTCGCCGACAAGAAGGCCGCCGACGGCACCTGTGCCGTGCTGCTCGGCGTGGGGGACCGCAACAGCGTGCAGATCGACGTCAGCAACACCGGCTTCTCGGACACCCCGCTCGCGTGCCGCCGCGCGGGCACGGTGGCCGGGCTGGTCGAACCCAAGCTGCCCTGACCAGGAGGTGCGCCGTGCCCGAACCCCCCGTTGCCACCGCGCGGTACGAGGCCTACAGCCACGAGGCGATGGCCGCGGAGGTCGTGCGCGGCAACGACCCGGTCGCCGCGGGCGAGGTGGGTGCGCGCTGGGACGGGCTCGCCCGGCGGCTGCAGGAGTCCACCGCCGACGTCGCCGCGCTCGTCGCCTCCTCGGAGGAGCACTGGCGTGGCCAGGCGGGGGACGCGGCGCGCGCGGCGCTGGGCCGGGCCGCGCAGTGGCTTTCGCACTCCGCCGCCGTCTCGGCGTCGGTGGGCCGGGCGGTCGGTGCGCAGGCCGAGGTGGCCGCGCGGGCCCGGGCCGACATGCCGCCGCCGGTGACCTACGACCCGGCGTCGATGATCCGCGACGCGGCGTCCAGCGGGAACGTCTTCGTCCTGGCCGGGCTGGCCGGGGAGATGGCCGCCCGCCGGGCCGAAGCGGAGGCCGCGCGGCAGAAGGCCATCGACGTCCTCCGGACCCGGGACACCGCGCTGCGCGGCCACGCGCCCGCCGAGACGTTCCCCACCCCGCCGGCGCTGGGGCGGGCTTGATCCGGATTTCGGCGTCGGCGTTCGACATCCTCTGGACCGACCTCGGCCACGACCGCCCGCCGGAACCGCTGAGCGTCCGCAGCGTCGGCGGGACCGACGCCGAACGGGCCGAGGTGCGGAAAGCCGTCTACGACAACCTCGCCGAACGCGGTCTCTACGACGGGTCCCGGCTGGAGCCGGCCCTGGCGTCGCGGCTGAACCTGCTCGCGGACGCGGACGTGTTCGTCGCGTGCGAGGCACTGGCGGACATGACGGCGGCGACGCCGTTCCGCGCGGTGACCGCGGCCCGCGGCCGCCGTGGCGTCCTGGCGACCCAGCCGGAGCAGACGATCGGCCTGGATTCGATCCGCGACGGCGAGCTCGGCACGGCGATCGTCGACGTCCTGCCGGAGCTGTCGGCGGGCCCCGGCTACGGCATCAGCCTCCCGGCGTCGACGCTCTCGGGTGCCGCGGACGCCGGTTCGGGGTCGGCGTCGGCGCAGCTCGAGGAGGTCCGGGCGATCCAGGCGCGGCCGGTGTACGCGGCGGGGCAGTTCAGCGTGAGCCGTCGCTCGGGGTCGGGCCGGCCGGCGCGGGTCGGCGGCTTGACGTGGTTCGACACCGACGTCGGCGCCTATTGCGCGACGAAGACCTCGGGGCGGGGTGGGCAGGAGTGGGTGACGGTGAGCCCGGTCGACAGCACCCGCCTCGCGGCCCGCGTCACGGCTCTCCTCACCCCGGAAGACTGAGCGGTTCCGATGCAGTGAATGACTCATTCCTGGCGTCTGATGCAGTGAATGACTCATTCCTGACGTCCGGCCAGCTTGACCGGTGGGCGCGGACGGGCCGCAGCGGCGCGATAAGCCGAGACCAAGTCGGCGACTACCGCGCGTGGCTCACTGCGCAACCGGCTCGGCACAGTTTGGACCAGGGCGATTCCGGCGGCGGCGTACCGGTTGTTGCGGGCGAGAGTGGCCGCGTAGCCGGGTTGTCCGAAATGGAACTCGTAGGAATCGATCTCCCAGGCGAAAGCGACCTCGTCGCACCAGGCGTCCGGGGTGGCGATGTAACGGCCGTGCTCGTCGTGGACCTCGAAGTTCCAGACCGGCTCCGGCAGCCCCGTGCGGCGCCACAAGGCCATCGCCACGCCCTCCGCGGCGGACCGGGCTCCTCGGGCGATTTCCCGGAGGACCGCACGAGGCACCGCGGTTCCTCTGCGGCTGCCGGTCTCCAGCTCCGTGCTCAGCTCGGCCGGGTCGAGGCCGAGCTGCTGGACGGCCTCGGCCAGCAACGCCCGGACAGGAGGATGGTCAGGCAGCCGCCGGCACTCGTCCAGTACTGCTCGCGGTGCCGGGGCCAGCGGGAGTCCGTCGCGATGGACCGGAACGGGCATGCGCGTGGTTCGCTCGACGAGGACGTAGTCGCAGCTCATGGTCTTCAGGTGAGCGGGCAGGAGGAGGTGAACCGGTTCATCCGTGCGGACCTCTCGCTTCAGACCTTGGCGCCGGCAAGACTCCAGGCCCGTGATGATCGCGTCGGCGCCGCAGTAGAGAAGCGCGCCTTCGAGCAGCTGCCGGCGCGTCGGCTCACCGGTGCGGAGCAGCACCACGCCCGGGAGGAGCCGCTGCCAGGGGCGGCCGGGAAGGCACCGCCGGTAGCTGGTCTCCTGCGGCACCCCCAAAGCTTCGAGCTGGGGCACGGTGATCACGCCACGCCGGCTCGCGGCGAAGAGCATCTCCGCGTCGCGCGTCCAAGATCTTCTGGTCACCCGCCGATGGTGACGTATCCGG
This sequence comes from Amycolatopsis mediterranei, assembly GCF_026017845.1. Taxonomy (NCBI): domain Bacteria; kingdom Bacillati; phylum Actinomycetota; class Actinomycetes; order Pseudonocardiales; family Pseudonocardiaceae; genus Amycolatopsis; species Amycolatopsis mediterranei. The sequence goes on along the minus strand of NZ_CP100416.1, from coordinate 7,226,250 downwards.
TCGACTCCTCAAGCGGACATTCCGTGATCTGTGGACTACTCAGGGTGTCTGCGGCTCGCTGTGGATAACTCGGTGGCGCAGTGAATGACTCATTCCTGGCGTCTGATGCAGTGAATGACTCATTCCTGACGTTGCGGCCGGGTTCCCCACCTTGACCCACCCTCCGGCCCCACGGAGCCCCACTCGAGCCGGGTGAGGGTTCTTTCGCGGCCGTTATGCGGACGCATGGGGGACAGCTGAGGTTGCTCCGGCCCCCGGTGCGGGGGATCTTGGCCACCGTGCCCCACCACGCCCCCCACCTGGCCCCACCCTGCTGACCTGCGCAAACGGAACACACGACGGAGTGGTCTGCCCGTTTGTCGCGTTGACTGTGGTGAAAAGTGGGGTACGGTGGTGGCCAGTGGGGCGGAAGGGAAGCCCCGTCGCCATCCGGGGTGGTTCGCCACCGTGGACGGTAGGGAGGTGGAGGCCGTGTTCCTCGGCACCCACACCCCGAAACTGGACGACAAAGGGCGGCTCGCGCTGCCCGCGAAGTTCCGTGACGCCTTGGCGGGTGGGCTGATGCTTACCAAGGGGCAGGACCACTGCCTCTTCGTCTTCCCCCGCGCCGAGTTCGAGCAGATGGCGCGCAAGGTCGCCGAGGCCCCGTTCACGAACGAGGCGGTTCGGGCCTACCAGCGCTACCTGTTCGCCGGCACGGACGAGCAACGTCCGGACGGCCAGGGGCGCATCACCATCGCGCCCGAGCTCCGCCGCTACGCGGGGCTCAGCAAGGAGTGCGTGGTGATCGGGGCGATCACCAGGCTGGAGATCTGGGACGCCCAAGCGTGGCAGGGCTACCTGGAGGAGCACGAAGACAGCTACGCGAAGGCTCGAGAGGAAGTACTGCCGGGCGTCTTCTAGACGTGCGGTCGCGGTGCACCTTCGTCGTCGGGGGACGAAGAGGTTCGCCGCCCGCGCTAAGAGGGGAAGCCCACCCGGATGCCGTGAGGCCTCTGTCCGCTCAATGGCCCTGGTGCACCTTCCCCGGTACCAGGTCAGCAGCGGGCGGACAGGGACCTGACGGCATCCGCCATATTTCCCCCGGGCCGCCCAGGCGAGAGAGGGGGAGGGAACGCATGACGGCACCCGAGCACGTCCCGGTACTGCTGAGCCGGATCGTCGAGCTGTTCACTCCCGTGTTCACCGACCGCGACGGCGTCCTCGTGGACGCGACGGTCGGCCTCGGCGGGCATTCCGACGCCCTCCTGGAGGCCTTCCCGCGGCTGCGGCTCGTCGCGCTGGACCGCGACCCCGCCGCGCTCGAGAAGTCCGCGGAGCGCCTGGCCCGCCACGGCGACCGCGTCGACTTCGTCCACACGGTCTACGACGGGCTCCCGGAGGCACTGGAAAGCGTCGGCCTCGAAAAAGCCGACGGCATCCTCTTCGACCTCGGCGTCTCCTCGATGCAGCTGGACCGCGCCGAGCGCGGGTTCGCCTATTCCAAGGATTCGCCGCTGGACATGCGGATGGACCCGACCACCGGGTTCACCGCCGCCGACGTGCTCAACACCTACGCGCCCGGCGAGCTGATCCGGATCCTGCGTGACTACGGCGAGGAACGGTTCGCGCAGCGGATCGTCAAGGCCGTCGTGGCCGCGCGGGAAAAGGAGCCGTTCACCACCAGCGGACGCCTGGTGGAACTGCTCTACGACGCCGTCCCGGCCGCCACCCGCCGCACCGGCGGGCACCCGGCCAAGCGCACCTTCCAGGCGCTGCGGATCGAGGTCAACGGCGAACTGGAGGTGCTGCGCCGCGCCATGCCGGCGGCGCTGGGCGCCCTGCCGGTCGGCGGCCGGATCGTCGTCGAGTCGTACCAGTCCCTGGAAGACCGGCTGGTCAAGCAAGCGCTGGCCGAGCTCGCGAAGTCCCGCACCCCGGAAGGGCTCCCGGTGGAGCTGCCGGGGCACGGACCGGAGCTGAAACTCCTGACGCGCGGCGCCGAAAAGGCCGGCGAAGAGGAGATCGAACGGAACCCGCGTGCCGCCTCGGTGCGGCTGCGGGCCGCAGAGAGGATCGGAGAGCCGCGATGACCGCTCCCGCGAAGTCCCGCCGCCGGGCCGCGCCGGCGCGAGACCGCAGCGAGGCCGCCCGCACCTCGACGACCACCGTCGAGCCGGATCCGCAGGCGCCGCAGCCGGCCAAGGCCGCGCCCCGGCGCGGGTCGCGTGGCCGCACGTCCGCGGCCGAGCGCGCCTACGCGCGCCGCGCCCAGCGCGCCGACCTGCTGAAGGAGCGCGAGGCGCGCCCGGAGCCGAAGGTCCGGCCCGCCGAGCCGCCGGAGAAGCCGAAGCTCCAGCTGAAGCTGCTGCTGCCGAAGTCGCGCGCGTCGTTCGTGCTGATGATGATGGCGCTGCTGGCCGCCGGGGTGGCGACCACGCTGTGGCTGACCACGCAGGCGATCGCCGACTCCTACCGGCTCGAGCAGCTGCGCACCACCAACGCGAAGCTGGCCGAGCAGAAGGAACAGCTGCAGCGCGACGTCGCCAAGGCCGAGTCGCCCGCTTCGCTGGCCCCCGCGGCCCAGCAGCTGGGCATGGTGCCCGGCGGTGACCCGGCGCGGATCGTCGTCGGCCCGGACGGGAAGACCTCGCTCGTCGGCGAGCCCAAGAAGGCCAAGGCGGACACCCCGGTGGTGCCGGCCGCACCGCCCGCGGCGCCCGCCGCGGGCACGCAGTCGCAGCAGGGCGCGCCGATCGAGGGTGACCAGCCCGCCGTGCCCGAGGAGCAGCCGCCTGCCCAGCCGGGAGGCGGCCAGTGATGGCTTCGGGCCGCAGCCAGGCCCGTGCGCGCGCGGCGGGCAGCGCGCGGCGGACGTACGCCGCCGGGACCCGCAGCGCGGCCGCGCGGCGGGGCAACGGCGGGCACCGCAGCCGGTTCTCCGCCGTGCGCCTGCTGCTGGTCGCCGTGCTGATCGTCGCCGGCGTGAAACTGGTGCAGGTGCAGTGGTTCGACGCCGCGGCGCTCTCGGCCGCGGCGGAACGGCAGCGCGCCCAGACCATCGACATCCCCGCCCAGCGCGGGTCCATTGTGGACCGCAACGGCGCGAAGCTGGCGTTCAGCGTCGAGGTGCGCACGCTCTCGGTGAACCTCAAGGCGCTGCACAAGAGCATGGACGACTTCGCCACGAAGAACCCGGGAACGGCGAAGACGTTCGACTCCGAGACCGCCGCGGCCGCCAAGTACATCGCGGGCAAGCTGCCGAACGCGATCGGCGAGCAGCAGCTGCTCGACCTGTTCCACAAGCAGGCGTCCTTCACCTACCTGGTGAACAACGTCGAGCCGTCCATCGCCGCCGACATCGTCAAGCACTTCGCCTGGATCGGCGTCGAGAAGCGCGCGCTGCGGGAGTACCCGGGCGGCGGACTGGCGGCCAACATCGTCGGCGCCGCGAACTGGCGCTCCGAAGACCAGGACGTGTCGAAGCACAACCTCCACGGCCTCGTCGGGCTCGAGCTGCTGCGCGACAACGACCTGGCGGGCACGCCGGGCCGGATGCTGGTCAACACCAAGAACGGCAGCGACAACGTCGTCATCCCGGGCACCGAGCGCGACCTGCAGGCCGCCGTCCCCGGCTCCGACCTCGAGCTGACCATCGACTCCGACCTGCAGTACGAGGTGCAGCGGCAGCTGGCGGACTACGTCCAGCAGTCGCACGCCAAGGGCGGGCAGGCCGTCGTCATGGACGCCAAGACCGGCGAGGTCTACGCGCTGGCCAACGACAAGACCTTCGACCCCAACGACCAGAGCACCTGGAAGACCGACGACCTGGCCAACCCGGCGGTCACCACGCCGTTCGAGCCCGGTTCGGTCAACAAGCTCGTCACCGCCACCGGGGCGATCGACTTCGGCGTCGCGACGCCGGAGTCGACGGTCGAGGTGCCGGGTGCGCTGCAAGTGGCCGACAAGACGGTGCACGACGCCTGGACCCACGGCACCCAGACGTTCACCACCACCGGGATCTTCGCCAAGTCGTCCAACATCGGCACCCTGCTGCTGGCGCAGAAGATCGGCGAGGAGCGCTACGCCAACCTGCTCAAGTCGTTCGGCCTCGGCCAGCGCACCGGCGTCGGCCTGCCCGGCGAGAGCGCGGGCGTGGTGCCCGCGCGCAGCCAGTGGTCGGCGACCACCTTCGGCAACCTGCCCATCGGGCAGGGCCTGTCGATGACCGTCCTGCAGATGGCCGGGATGTACCAGACGATCGCCAACGACGGCCTGCGCGTCGAACCCCGCATCGTCAAGGCCAAGGTGAACCCGGACGGCACGACCGTGCCCGAGCCGGCCCCGAAGTCGGTCCGGGTGGTCAACCCGCAGACCGCCAAGACGGTGCGCGACATGATGCGCGCGGTCGCCCAGAACGGCAAGGGCGTGCAGAAGGGCACCGCGCCGACCGCGGCGGTCGAGGGCTACCAGATCTCCGGGAAAACCGGCACCGGCCAGCAGGTCGACCCGCGGACGCACGCCTACAGCGACCACCTGTACAACATCACCTTCGCCGGCATCCTGCCCGCCGACCACCCGCGGTTCGTCGTCGGGATCCGGCTGGACGCGCCGGACACGACGCTGCCGGTCGGGCACTCCGCGGCGCCGCTGTTCCACACCATCGCGTCGTACGTGACGCAGCGGTACCAGATCCCGTTGTCCGACGGCCCGTCGCCGGAGGTCCCGCTCATCATCGCGCCGTAGCCAGGCACTGTCCGTCAAAGCCCCCTCACGCGGCACCGCGCGAGGGGGCTTCGGCGCGTGAGCGTCCACATCGGCCGACGACGGGGAAACCCTTGCGGCGCAACGAGGTCCGTGGCGCCGTCTAGCACATGTGCCCGGCCCGCACGCAATCGCCGTACCGCGTGCGGGTGCCCGAACCGCCCGCCGGTAGCCTCTTGGCCGTGTCCGTGTCCTCGTCCAGTTCCCAGGTGCCGGAAAGCCCGGTGAAAGCGGTCCCCGCGCCGCCCCGCCCCGCGCGCATCGACCCGGTCCCGCTGGCGACGCTGCTCGCCAGGGCGGACGCCCGCCTGATCGCCGGTTCGCCCGACGCGGCCGAGCTCACCGTCACCGGCACCACGCTGCGTGCCCAGCACGTGCTGCCCGGCGACCTCTTCGCCGCCCTCCCGGGCGCCCGCGCCCACGGCGCCGACTTCAGCGACCAGGCCGTCGCGGCCGGGGCCGTCGCCGTCCTCACCGACGCCGCCGGCGCCGAGCGCCCCGCCCTGCGCGACGCCGGCGTGCCGATCCTGGTGCACCCGGACCCGCGGGCGGCTCTCGGCGAGATCGCCGCCTGGATCTACGGCGAGCCCTCCCTGGAGCTGTCCGTGCTCGGCGTCACCGGCACCTCCGGCAAGACGACGACGTCGTACCTGGTCGACGCCGGGTTGCAGGCCGCCGGGCTGACCACCGGGCTGATCGGCACGGTGGAGACCCGGATCGCGGGCGACCGGCTGGTCAGCGGCTTCACCACGCCGGAGGCGCCCGACCTGCAGGCCCTGCTCGCGGTGATGCTCGAGCGCGGCGTCACGCACGTGCCGATGGAGGTCTCCAGCCACGCGCTCGCGCTGGGCCGCGTCAACGGCACCCGGTTCGCGGTCGGCGCGTTCACCAACCTCTCCCAGGACCACCTGGACTTCCACAAGGACATGCAGGAGTACTTCGCCGCGAAGTCCCTGCTGTTCGACGGCCGCTCGACGCACGAGGTCGTCGTGGTCGACAGCGCGTGGGGCCAGGCCCTGCTCACGCCGCAGACGATCACCGTGACCACCGATCCGGGCACCGAGGCCGCGTGGAAGGCCACCGACCTGGAGGCCACCCCGCAGGGCGAGCAGACGTTCACCCTGCACGGCCCGGACGGGGCCCGCGCGGCCGCCCGGATCCCGCTGCCCGGCGAGTTCAACGTCGCCAACGCCGTGCTGGCGGCCGCGATCCTGAGCACCGCCGGGGTGTCGCTGGAGCACATCGTCGCCGGCCTCGCCCAGGTGCAGGTCCCGGGCCGGATGGAGCGCGTCCACGTCGGCCAGGAGTTCACCGCCGTCGTCGACTACGCCCACAAGCCGGCCGCGGTCGCCCAGGGCCTCGACGCGCTGCGGGCCCGCACCGAGGGCCGGATCATCACCGTGCTCGGCTGCGGCGGCGACCGGGACACCGCCAAGCGCCCGATCATGGGCGAGGCCGCGGCCCGCCGCAGTGACGTCCTGATCGTCACCGACGACAACCCGCGCTCCGAAGATCCGGCGGCGATCCGCGCCGCCATGCTCGCCGGCGCCCGATCGGTCGGCCCCGCCGAGGGCGGCGAGATCCTCGAGATCGGCGACCGCCGCGAGGCCATCGCGCACGCCGTCTCGCTCGCCGGGCCGGGTGACATCGTCTTCCTCGCCGGCAAGGGGCACGAGTCCGGCCAGGAGGCCGGCGGCGTCGTGCACCCGTTCTCCGACCGCGACGAGCTGGCCGCGGCCATCCGCAACAAACTCGAGGTGAGTGTGTGATCGTGCTCAGCCTGGCCGAGATCGCCGACGTCGTCGGCGGCCGGCTGCACCGCGCCGACCCGGGCGCGCAGGTGACCGGCACCGTGGAGTTCGACACCCGGGAGCTCACGTCCGGCGGCCTGTTCGTCGCGCTGCCGGGGGAGAAGGTCGACGGCCACGACTTCGCCGCGCAGGCCGTCGAGGCCGGCGCCGTGGCCGTGCTGGCCGCCCGCGAGGTCGACGCGCCCGCGATCGTCGTCCCGCCGCTCGCCGCGGGCGAGGCCCACGAGCGGTCGGTCGCGCTGACCGGCGACAAGGACGGCTCCGGTGCCGCGGTGCTGGCCGCGCTGGCCAAGCTCGCCCGGTACGTCGTGCAGCGCCTGGCCGAGGGCGAGCTGACCGTCGTCGGCGTCACCGGCTCCTCCGGCAAGACCTCGACCAAGGACGTCATCGCGCAGCTGCTCGAGCCGCTCGGCCCGACGATCGCGCCGCCCGGGTCGTTCAACAACGAGCTCGGCCACCCCTGGACGGCGCTGCGGGCCGGCGCGGAGACCAGGCACCTCGTGCTGGAGCTGTCGGCGCGGGGTCCGGGGCACATCGCCCACCTCGCGGCGATCGCCCCGCCGAAGATCGGCGTCGTGCTCAACGTCGGCAGCGCGCACGTCGGCGAGTTCGGCTCGCGCGAAGGCATCGCGAAGACCAAGGGCGAGCTCGTCGAGGCACTGCCCGAAGACGGCGTCGCGGTGCTCAACCTCGACGACCCGCTGGTCGCGGCCATGGCGAGCCGCACGAAGGCCCGGGTGGTGTTCGTCGGCGAGAGCCCCTCGGCGCAGGTCCGCGCGGAGAACATCACCCTCGACGACGAGGCCCGGGCGTCCTTCCGGCTGATCACCCCGGCCGGCGAGGCCGGCGTCAAGCTGCCGCTGCACGGCGAGCACCACGTCGGCAACGCGCTGTCCGCCGCGGCGGTCGCGCTGGAGCTGGGGGCGACGCCGGAGGAGATCGCCACGAGGCTCTCGGCCCTCGAACGGCGCTCGGCGCGCCGCATGGAGGTCGTCACCCGGCCCGACGGCGTCACGATCCTCAACGACTCGTTCAACGCCAACCCCGAGTCGATGCGGGCCGGCCTGAAGGCCCTCGCGGCGATGACCCGGGAGACCGGCCGCCGCTCCTGGGCCGTGCTCGGCGTGATGGGCGAGCTCGGCGCGGACTCGGTCACCGCCCACGACGAGATCGGCCGGCTCGTCGTCCGGCTCAACATCGCCAAGCTCGTCGTCATCGGGCCCGAGGCGGCGGCCATGCACCAGGGCGCGCACCAGGAAGGCTCCTGGGGCGAGGAATCCACTTTGGTACCCGACGTCGAGGCCGCCGCCGCCCTGCTGCATGATCAGCTCCGCCCCGGGGACGTGGTGCTGGTCAAGGCCTCCAAGGCCGCCGGCCTCTGGCGGGTCGCCGAAGCTCTGCTCGAACCCCGGGAAACCGACAACTCCGAGAATCGCTCGAACGGTGGTGACGCGTGATCAGCATCCTGATCGCGGCCGCGGCGGGCCTGCTGGTCTCCATCATGCTGACGCCCTACCTGATCCGGGTGTTCTCCCGGCAGGGCTTCGGCCAGGAGATCCGTGAGGAAGGCCCCCAGGGACACAAGTCCAAGCGCGGTACCCCGACCATGGGCGGTGTCGCGATCATCATCGCGATGGTCGTCGGGTACTTCGCCGCGCACCTGATCAACTGGATGTTCAACTCCCGCAGCGGCGCGCCGACGGCCTCCGGGCTGCTCGTGCTGATGCTCGCGGTGGGCCTCGGGATCGTCGGGTTCCTCGACGACTTCATCAAGATCCGCAAGCAGCGCAACCTCGGGCTGAACAAGACCGCGAAGCTGGTCGGGCAGCTGGTCGTCACCATCGCGTTCGCGGTGCTGGCGCTGAACTTCCCGAACCAGCACGGCATCACACCGGCGTCGGAGAGCCTCTCCTACGTCCGCGACCTCGCGCTGATCACCTTCCCGTCGGTGATCTTCGTGATCTTCTGCTACGTCGTGATCTCCGGCTGGTCGAACGCGGTCAACTTCACCGACGGCCTCGACGGCCTGGCCGGTGGCGCGGCGGCGATGGTGCTGGCCACCTACGTCGTGATCTCGTTCTGGCAGGAGCGGCTGTCCTGCGCCAACGCGCCGGCCGCCGCCTGCTACGACGTCCGCGACCCGCTGGACCTGGCCGTGGTCGCCGCCGCGGCGACCGGTGCCTGCGTGGGCTTCCTCTGGTGGAACGCGGCCCCGGCGAAGATCTTCATGGGCGACACCGGCTCGCTGGCCCTCGGCGGCCTGGTCGCCGGCCTCTCCATGACGACCCGCACCGAGCTGCTCGCCATCGTCATCGGCGGCCTGTTCATGGTCGAGATGATCTCGGTGGTCGCGCAGATCGCGGTGTTCCGGACGACCCGGCGCAGGTTGTTCCGGATGGCGCCGTTCCACCACCACTTCGAGCTCGCCGGCTGGGCCGAAACCACGGTGATCATCCGGTTCTGGCTGCTCTCGGCGATCTGCTGCATGTTCGGGCTCGGCCTGTTCTACAGCGAGCAGCTGGGCCTCGGCGGCTGACATGAAAGACATCGCCGGTTCTCACGTTCTCGTCGCCGGGGCCGGGGTCACCGGCAAGTCGGTGGTGCCGGTGCTGGTCGAGCTGGGTGCGCGGGTCACCGTCACCGACGGCAACGCCGAGCGCCTGGCCGAGCTCGAGGGCCTCGGCGCCGAGCTGGTGCCGGGCCTGACCGAGCCGCCGTCCGACGTCGTCCTGGTCGTCACCAGCCCGGGCTGGCGGCCGACGTCGCCGCTGCTCGTGGCCGCCGCCGAGGCGGGCGTCGAGGTGATCGGGGACGTCGAGCTGGCCTGGCGCGTCGGCCGGCTGCGCGAGCACCCGCCGTCCTGGCTGGTGGTGACCGGCACCAACGGCAAGACGACCACCGTGGGCATGCTCGAATCGATCCTCAATGCCGCCGGCAGCAACGCCGTGGCCTGCGGGAACATCGGCTACGCGGCGCTCGACGCGGTCCGGGCGGGCTACGACGTGCTGGCCGTGGAGCTGTCGAGCTTCCAGCTGCACTGGTCCTCGACGCTGGCGCCGGACGCCGCCGCGGTGCTGAACCTGGCCGAAGACCACATCGACTGGCACGGCTCGATGGACGAGTACGCGGCCGCGAAGGGCCGGGTCTACACCCGCGCCAAGGTCGCCGTGCACAACGCCGACGACGACTGGTCCACCCGGATCGCCGCCGAGCACGCCCCAGAAGGTACCCCCCGCGTCGGCTTCCAGCTCGACACCCCGCGCGCCGGCGAGCTGGGCGTGGTCGAGGACCTGCTGGTCGACCGCGCTTTCGTCGCCGACCCGGAGAACAGCGCCGAGGCGCTGGCCACCCTCGCCGACGTCCGTCCGGCGGGCCCGCACAACGTCGCCAACGCCCTCGCCGCGGCCGCGCTCGCCCGCGCCCACGGCGTGTCGCCGGACGCCGTGGCGAAGGGCCTGCGCGAGTACCAGCCGGCCCCGCACCGGGCCGTGGAGGTCGCCGAGGTGGCCGGGGTGCGGTACGTCAACGACTCGAAGGCGACCAACCCGCACGCGGCCGCCGGGTCCCTGCGGGCCCACGCGAGCATCGTGTGGATCGCCGGGGGCCAGCTCAAGGGCGCGTCGGTCGACGAGCTGGTGAGCAGCATCGCCGGCCGTCTCCGCGGAGTCGTGCTCCTCGGCGTCGATTCACCCGTGATCGCCGCCGCGGTTGCGCGACACGCGCCGGATGTCCCGGTGAACAGCCTCCGTCCGGGTGACGATGAACCCATGACTGCGGCGGTGAGTGCGGCCAGCGCGATGGCCCGACCCGGTGACGTGGTGCTGCTGGCACCCGCCGCGGCGTCGTTGGACATGTTCTCGAGCTACGGCGAGCGCGGCGACGCGTTCGCCGCGGCCGTGCGTGTCCTCCGCGACGACGCAGCGGGGGAGCCGAGTGACGACAGCTGAAACCAAGCCGGAACCGCCGCCGAAGCGGCCGCGCCGCGAGCGCAAGGAGAGCGGCTTCGTCGCGGTCCGGACCGCGCTGACGGCGTGGCTCTCGCGGCCGCTGGCGTCGTTCCACGTCGTGCTCGCCCTCACCGGCGTGCTCACCGTCATCGGCATCGTCATGGTGCTCTCGGCGTCGTCGGTCGCCTCCTACAACCCCAAAACCGGCAGCGGGGTGTACTCGCTGTTCGTCAAGCACCTGGTGTTCGTCGCGCTCGGCTCGGTCGTCTTCTGGCTGGGCCTGCGGGTCAAGCTGGAGCGGATCCGGCGGATGTCGGCGACCGCGACGGTGATCTGCCTCGGCCTGCTGGTGCTCGTGCTCACCCCGCTCGGCTCGACGGTCAACGGCTCGCAGGGCTGGTTCAAGATCGGCGAGTTCACCTTCCAGCCGGTCGAAGCCGCGAAGGTGGCGCTGGCCTTCTGGGGCGCCCACATCCTGGTGATCAAGTACAACGTGATCCACCAGTGGCGGCACCTGCTGGTGCCGGTGGTGCCGATCGCGCTGCTGATGTTCGCGCTGGTCATGCTGCAGCCCGACCTCGGCGGCACGGTCACCCTGGCCGTGGTGCTGCTGGCGCTGCTGTGGTTCGCCGGCGCCCCGAAACGGCTGTTCGGCGTCATCCTCGCCGGCGGCCTGGCCGGGGTGCTCGTGCTCGCGATCATCGCGCCCTACCGGCTCGCCCGGGTCATGTCGTTCCTCTCGCCGGACGCCGACACCAGCGACGGGGGCTTCCAGGCCAACCAGGCGAAGCTGGCGCTCGCCGACGGCGGGCTGCTCGGCAAGGGCCTCGGCCAGGGCACGTCCAACTGGGGCTACCTGCCGAACGTGCAGAACGACTTCATCTTCGCCCTGATCGGCGAGGAGCTCGGGCTGATCGGCTGCGTCGTCGTGCTCGTCCTCTTCGGCGGGGTCGCCGTCGTCGGCCTGCGGATCGCCACCCGCAACATCGACCCGTGGATCCGGATCGTCTCCGGCACGTTGACGGTGTTCCTCGTGGCGCAGGCCGGCATCAACATCGGTTACGTCGTCGGCCTGCTGCCGGTCACCGGCGTCACGCTGCCGCTGATCTCCTACGGCGGCACCTCGCTGGTGATCACCATGCTCATCATGGGCGTGCTCGCGAACGCCGCCCGGCACGAACCGGAGGCGGTGGCCGCGCTGCGCACACAGGGGCCGGGTAAATTCGGGCGTCTGCTGCGGCTGCCCGCGCCCGACCCGTACCGTCCGCCCGCCACGCGCAAGGCGGCGGGGCGGAGTGGGGCGAAGGCGGCCAGGCCGGCGCCCCGTGCGGCCCGGCCCGCCCCGGCTCAGGAACGACGCAGGTCGGTCCGCGAACCGGTGCGCCGCAGCGCGGCACGGACGAGCGCGGCCCGCACGAGCACGTCTCGCGGCGGGGCCGCGCGGACAACAGCGAGCCGTGGTACCCGGAGTACCGCGAACCGGAGAGGTCATAGGTGAGTAAGCCCGTCAAGGGAACCGAGCGAGCCGCCGCGGGCAAGGGGCCCGTGGTCGTGGTCGCCGGAGGTGGCACCGCAGGACACATCGAACCCGCCCTCGCCCTGGCCGACGCCGTCATGCGGCTGCGCCCGGACGCGCAGGTCGTCGCGCTCGGCACCGAGCGCGGCCTGGAGAACAAGCTGGTCCCGGCCCGCGGCTACCCCCTCGAGCTGATCCCGCCGGTGCCGCTGCCGCGCAAGCCGACGCCGGAGCTGATCAAGCTGCCGCTGAAGGTCCGCGACTCGGTGCGCAAGACCCGTGAGGTGCTGGAACGCGTCGGCGCGGACGTCGTCGTCGGCTTCGGCGGCTACGTCGCCCTGCCCGCCTACCTGGCCGCGCGCGGGCGCGTCCCGATCGTCGTGCACGAGGCCAACCAGTCGCCGGGCCTGGCGAACAAGGTCGGCGCGCGGTTCGCCCGCCGCGTCGCGGTCGCCGTCGCGGGCACCCCGCTGCCGAAGGCCGAGGTCGTCGGGATCCCGCTGCGGCAGTCGATCACCACGCTCGACCGGGCCGCGCTGCGGGCCGAGGCGCGGGCGCACTTCGGCCTGGACCCGGACGCGCCGACGCTGCTGGTCTTCGGCGGTTCGCAGGGCGCGCAGTCGATCAACGCCGCCGTGTCCGGCGCGGCGAAGGACCTCGCGGACGCCGGGGTCGGCGTCCTGCACGCGCACGGACCGAAGAACACGCTGGTCGTGCAGGAGTTCCCGGGCAAGCCGGCGTACGTGCCGGTGCCGTACCTGGAGCGGATGGACCTGGCCTACGCCGCGGCCGACGTGGCGATCTGCCGCTCGGGCGCGATGACCGTCGCCGAGGTGACCTCGGTCGGGCTGCCCGCGGTGTTCGTCCCGCTGCCGATCGGCAACGGCGAGCAGGCCAGCAACGCCCGGCCCGCCGTCGACGCCGGTGCCGCGCTGATGGTCTTCGACGGCGACCTCAGCCCGGCCAAGGTCGCCGACCTGGTCGTCCCGCTGGTCACCGACGCCGACCGCGTCGCGAAGATGGGCGCGGCGGCGGTCGGCATGGGCCACCGCGAGGCCGACGAAACCCTCGCCCGCATCGTTCTGGAGGCCGCTGGTGCTTGAGTTGCCCGAAGAACTGCGCCGGGCGCACCTGATCGGGATCGGCGGCGCCGGCATGTCCGGCATCGCGCGGATCCTGCTGGCCCGGGGCGCTTTCGTGTCGGGCTCGGACGCGAAGGAGTCGCGCGCGCTGCTGTCGCTGCGCGCCCAGGGCGCCGAGCTGTTCGTCGGCCAGAGCGCCGCGAACATCTCGTCGCTGGCGGAACCGCCGTCCGCCGTGGTCGTCTCGACGGCGATCAAGGAGACCAACCCCGAGCTGGCCGCGGCGCGCGCGGCGGGGATTCCGGTGCTGCACCGGGCGCAGGCGCTGGCCGGGCTGATGGAGGGCCACCGCGTCGCCTGCATCGCGGGCACGCACGGCAAGACGTCGACGACGTCGATGCTCACCGTCGCGCTGCAGCACTGCCGGCTCGACCCGTCGTTCGCCATCGGCGGCGACCTCAACGAGTCCGGCGCCAACGCCCACCACGGCGAGGGTGGCGTGTTCGTCGCCGAGGCCGACGAGAGCGACGGCTCGTTCCTGACCTACTCGCCGTCGGTCGCGGTCGTGACGAACGTCGAGCCGGACCACCTGGACCACCACGGCACGGCCGAGGCCTACACGAAGGTGTTCACCGAGTTCGTGAGCCGGATCGTGCCGGGCGGCCTGCTCATCGTCTGCGGTGACGATCCCGCGGCGGACGACCTGGGCAGGCAGGCCGAGGACCTGGGGGTCCGGGTGCGCCGCTACGGCCGCACGGCCACCGGTCCGGGTGACGCGCGGATCCTGGAGTACGTCCCGGCGCCGGACGGCGGTGTCGTGCGGCTCGTGCTGGACGGCGAGGAAGTTTCGGTGCGCGTCGCCGTGCCGGGCGAGCACATGGCGCTGAACGCGATCGCGGCCCTGCTGGCCGGGATCGAGCTGGGCGCCCCGGTGCCGGGCCTGGTCGACGGGCTCGCGGCGTTCGGCGGGGTGCGGCGGCGGTTCGAGTTCAAGGGCCGGGCCGGCGACGTCCGCGTCTACGACGACTACGCCCACCACCCGACCGAGGTGGCCGCGCAGCTGCGCGCGGTGCGGACCGCGGCCGGGTCCGGGCGGGTGATCGTGGTGTTCCAGCCGCACCTGTACTCGCGGACCAAGACGTTCTCGGTGGAGTTCGCCGAGGCGCTGTCGCTGGCCGACGAGGTCGTCGTGCTGGACGTCTACGGCGCGCGCGAGGAGCCCGAGCCGGGTATCACCGGCGCGCTGATCGCCGACCGGGTGACCGCGGCGGTGCACTACGAGCCGGCGTTCGACGTCGCCGCGCCGCTGGCGGCGGGGCTGGCCAAGCCCGGTGACCTCGTGGTGACCATGGGCGCCGGGGACGTGACGCAGCTGGGCCCGGAGATCCTCGCCGAGCTGGACAAGCGCTGAGGCCATGAGTCCGACCAGGGAACGCCGCCGTCCGTCCTCCGAGGAGGAGGAGCTGCCGGATCGCGCTGCCCTGGTCCGGCAACGACGGGGGCGGCGCTCCGAGGAGGAGCGCCGCCGGACCCGCGCCGCGCGGCCCAAGCCGAGCGCCCGCACCCGGCCCAACCGGCAGGTGGAGATCCGCCGCCGCTGGGTCGCGCTGCTGTCCGTGCTCACCGTGGTCGCGCTGGTCTACCTGCTGTTCTTCAGCTCGATGCTCGGCGTGCAGGACGTCTCGGTCAGCGGCTCCCGCACGGTGTCGGCCGACCAGATCCGCACGGCCGCCGCGGTGCCGGCCGGCAAGCCGATGCTGCGGCTGAGCACCGACGAGATCCGCGACCGGGTGGCGGGGATGTCGGGCATCGCGACGGTCGAGGTGTCCCGCTCGTGGCCGAACACGGTCGAGATCACCGTGACCGAGCGGACGGCGATCGCGTTCTTCGACAGCGGCCCGGGCGGCGACGGCGTCCACCTCGTCGACGGCGGCGGCGTGGTGTTCAAGACGGTCGCGGCGCGTCCGCCGGGCCTGCCGGAGCTCAAGCTGCCGAAGGTGTCGGCGGACGACCCGGTGACCCGCGCGGTGACGGCGGTGCTCGGGGTGATCCCGGAGCAGCTCCTCAAGCAGGTCACGACGGCGACGGCGAAGACGCCGGCGAGCGTGGAGTTCACGCTGGCCAACGGGAAGATCGTCCGCTGGGGCACCGCGGAGCAGACGGACCGCAAGGCCAAGGTCCTGGCGGCCCTGCTGACCCAGGACGGCAAGGTCTACGACGTCGCGGCGCCGGAACTGCCGACCATCACCTCCTGATATTCCTTTTCCCGTGCACCGGGGTTCTCGTATGCCGTACGATCTCGTATGGCATACGAGAATGAGGAGGATGTCTCATGACGATCCTGGTGACGGGCGCGACCGGCAGCGTCGGCCGGTTGGTGGTCGACGAGCTGGTCGCGGCGGGGGTGCCCGTGCGGGCGCTGACCGTCGCCCCGGAACGCGCGCAGCTGCCGGCCGGGGCCGAGGTGGTCGTCGGGTCACTGGCGAGGCCGTCGACGCTGCCGGTCGCGCTCAAGGGCGTCTCGGCGGTGTACCTGGCGCCGATGGCGCGGACCGTCCGGCGGTTCTGCGAGCTGGCTTCGGCGGCCGGCGTCGAGCGGGTGGTGGCGTTGTCGGGCAGCAGCGTCGGGGACGAACACGACGGCTCCAGCGGGCACGAGTACGCCGCCGTCGAGGCCGCCGTCCGGGCCGCCGGGTTCGCCTGGACCTTCCTGCGGCCCGGCGCGTTCATGAACAACACGCTCGACTGGGCCCCGATGGTCCGGGCGGGCGAGGTCGCCATGGCCTACGACGACGCGACCCAGACCCCCATCGACCTCGGCGACATCGCGGCGGTGGCCGCCCGGGTGCTGGTTTCGGCCGGGCACACCGGCAAGACGTATGTCCTCAGTGGACCGGAAGCGATCACCCTCCGCGGACAGGTCGAGACCCTGGCCTCGGTGCTGGGCCGGGAGATCCGCTTCCGCGAGCTGACGCCGGCGGAGCAGCGCGCGCAGTGGATCGGTTACGGCGTCCCGGAAACAGCCGTCGGCTGGCTGCTCGAAGGCTTCGAGGAGACTCTGCGGCACCCGCAGGCGCCGACCGGGGTCATCGAGGAACTGCTGGGCCGGCCGGGCACGACGTACGCGGAGTGGGTGGCCGCCCGGCGCGAGGTGTTCGCCTAGCCGCGGGTGCGGGTCATCCCGGCCAGGCCGAGCAGTGGGAGCACGCCGGCGAACACGACGACCGCCGTCCAGCCGCCGAGGTGGTAGGCGATCGAACCGGCCTGGGAGCCGATGGCGCCGCCGATGAAGAACGTGCCAAGGTAAACGCTGTTGATGCGGGCTCGGGCCGAGGGGTCGAGCTGGTAGATCGTGTGCTGGCCGACCACCAGCGTGGTCTGGACCGCCATGTCGACGGCGATCGCCGCGATCGCCAGCAGGACGACGCTGTGCGCGCCGAAGCCGGCGAGCGCGAAGGCCGCGGCGCAGAGCACGAAGGCGGCCGCGGTGAGCCGACGGCCGTGGCCGTGGTCCGACCACCGCCCGGCCAGCGGCGCCACCGCGGCGCCGGCCGCGCCCGCCAGGGCGAACAGGCCCACGCCCAGCTGGGAGTAGTTGAAGGGCGGCGCGGTCAGGACGAACGCGATGGTCGTCCAGAACGCGCTGAAGGCGCCGAACATCGCCGACTGGTAGAGGGCCCGGTGGCGCAGCGGAGGGTGCTTCCGCGCCATGGCGAACGTGGAGCGGAGCAGCTCGCCGTAGCGGACGTCGGTCTTGGGCGCGCGGCGCGGCAGGATGAAGCGCAACACGAGGGCGAGCGCGGCCATCGCGCCGGCCGAAATCAGGAACACGACCCGCCAGCTGGTCACCTCGGCGAGCAGGCTGGCCACGACGCGCGAGAGCAGGATCCCGAAGAGCAGCCCGCTGACGACCCGCCCGACGATCCGGCCGCGGATGGCGTCGGGGGAGAGGTCGGCGGCGAACGGGATGAGGATCTGCACCACGACCGACGCCGCCCCGACGGCCAGCGAGGCGATGAGCAGCACGGCGAACCCGGGCGCGATCCCGGTGACGACCAGCCCGGCGCAGGCGACCGCGAGCAGCGTCGCGACGAGCCCGCGGTTTTCGAGCCGGTCGCCCAGCGGGACGAGCAGCAGCATCCCGGCGGCGTACCCGAGCTGGGTGGCGGTGACCACCCCGCCGGCGGCGGCCTCGCCGACCCCGAAGGCCTGCCGCAGCTCGGCGAGCAACGGCTGGGCGTAGTAGAGGTTCGCGACGGTCAGTCCACAGGAGACGGCCAGGAGCAGCACGAGCCAGCCGGGCGGGGCTTTCTGCTCGGTCTCGGTCATGCGCGCCCCCATCGTGGAACCGGTTTGATCGGTTCCCGACGGTACCAGTCAAACCGGTTCCGGCGTACTGTGACCCTTATGACGGACAAATTCCGCGCGGGAGCGGGCCGCCTGTGCCTCGACTTCATCCGGACGCTGCGGTACCGGGGGACCCCGTCGGAGACGGAGGAGCTGCCGGACGCGGCGGCGTGGGGAGCCTGGATCGACCGGTTCGGCCCGTTCGCCACCCCGGTCCGGCCCGTGTCGGCCGGCGATGCGCGTGCGGTCCGCGAGGCGATCCACGAGCTGCTGACGGCTTCGGCGCGCCCGTCGACGCGGCAGCGGCTGAACCGCGTCGCGGCCCAGCCGGTACCCGCCCCTTCGCTGACGCCGTCGGGCGAACTGCGTTGGCAGGCGGCGGATCCCGCGTCGGCGATGCTGGCGTTGCTGGCCCGGGACGCGCTGGAACTGGTGACGTCGCCGGAGTTCGCGAGGGTCCGCCGGTGCGAGGGCGCCCGGTGCGGGGCGCTGTTCCTCGACACGTCCCGGCCGGGAACGCGGCGGTGGTGCTCGATGGGAGTGTGCGGCAACCAGGCGAAGAAGTCGGCTCAGCGCGCGAAGGCGACTGTGTCCTGACCGGGCAACAGCACAGCTGAAGGTCTCTCCGTAAGATCAGTTTTCGTGATGACGGAGCTGCCGCTGGATCAGGTCAGGACGCTGCTCGCGGTGGTCGACGCGGGCACGTTCGACGCCGCCGCGGCGGGGCTGCACGTGACGCCGTCGGCCGTGAGCCAGCGGGTGAAGGCGCTCGAACAGCGCACCGGCAGTGTGCTGGTGACCCGCACGAAACCGGTGCGGGTCACCGACTCCGGGCAGGTCGTGGTCCGGTTCGCGCGGCGGCTCGCGGCCCTCGAGCGGGACGCGCGGGCCGAACTCGGCATGAGCGGCGAGCCCGTGCGGGTGCCGATCGCGGTCAACGCCGATTCGCTGTCCACCTGGTTCCTGCCGGCGCTCGCCGGGGTGACCGCCGACCCGCCGATCTGTTTCGAACTGCACCGCGAGGACCAGGAGCACACCACCACGTTGCTGCGGGAGGGCCGGGTGATGGCGGCGGTGACGTCTTCGGCCGCTCCGGTGCAGGGCTGCTCCGTGCGCCCGCTCGGCGACCTGCGCTACCTGCCGCTGGCCGCCCCCGCCTTCGCGGCGCGGTGGGTGACCGGCGCGCTGCGGGACGACCTGTCCGCGGCGCCGGTCGTGATGTTCGACGACCACGACGATCTGCAGGACGCCTTCGTGCGGCTGCTCGGCGGGGGCGGGGCGAGTGCCTTGCGGCACTACGTCCCGGCCTCGGAGATGGTCGTCGCCGCGGTCGAAGCCGGCCTCGGGTGGGGCATGGTGCCCGAGGTGCAGGCGGCACCGGGCCTGCGGGCCGGCACGCTGGTGCCACTCGTGCGGGACCGGCCGGTGGACGTGCCGCTCTACTGGCAACAGTGGAAACTGGACCTGCCCGCACTGTCCACAGTGGCCGAAGCGGTCGCGGCCGCGGCGGCGTCCTCGTTGCGCAGCCCCGGTTCCTGACCCGTCAGGCCGGCATCAGCCGCTCGGAGGCCACTCTCGCCGGGATCGGGGGGCCGGCCGGGGTGGAGACCGAGCGGCCGACGATGGTGGCGAGCTGGGCCCGTGAGCACAGCGCGAGCTTCTTGAAGATGCGTGCCAGGTAGGTCTCCACCGTCTTGTGGCTCAGGCCCAGTGTCCGGGCGATCTGCTGGTTCGTCCGGCCGTCGCTGACCAGGCGGGAGATCTCGCGCTCGCGGCCGCTCAGCTGGGCCAGCTCCGACGGCAGGTCCGGCAGGTCCGGGTCCGGCTCGTCCCGGCGCGGGTCCGGCACCTCCGGGATCCGGTCCCCCGAGGGGCCGTCGGTCTCCTGGTCCTGCTTCTCGTCGAAGTGCTCGAGCAGGGTGGTGAGGCCGTCGAGGACGTAGCGGTGACCGAACCGGGTGGCGATCGCCAGGGCCCGGCGCAGGTGCCGGGCGGCCTGGTCGTCGTGGGCGAGCGCGTGCTCGGCCCGCGCCAGCCAGTAGAGCGGGGTCACGTCGGGGGCCAGGTCCGCATCGGACACGTTGGCCATCAGGGTCCGGGCCTTCAGCAGCTGGTCTTCGGCGGCCCGGCCGGTGGGCTCGGTGAGGGTGGCCAGTGCCAGCAGCAGGGCGCGCGGGCCCGCGTCGGTGACCGGGTCCAGGTGCTCGGCCAGCACGCCGAGGCCGGGCACCCGCTGTGCGGACGAGAGGATCGACAGGTCGGGGACCGCGGTGGGGTGGCGGCCGTCGACGGTGGTGGCGAGCAGCTCCGCGACCAGCCGGGCCCGGGTGCGGTGGTCACCGGGATCGGCGATGCGCAGTCCGATGCGAAGCAGGTCGCCCGCGGCTTCGCGGTTGCCGTCCAGGTGCAGCGCCCGCCCGGCCCACAGCGCGGTCTCCGGGGTGTGCGCCACCTGGTCGAACAGGAGCCGGGCGTCGGACGTGCGGCCGGTGACCACGAGCGCGATGGCCAGCAGCGGCACGTGGTCGGCGCACGCCGGGCCGCGCGGGTCCAGTGCCCGGCGCAGCCAGGTGGCGGCGTCCGCCGGTCGCTCCCAGCGGACCTCGCGGGCGGCGTCGACCAGGATCCCGGCGGCGTCGTTCTCCTCGACCAGCACGCAGTGCGCCAGGTGGTAGGCGATTTCCGGGGCAGGCGCGTCGCGCTCACGCAGCGCCTCGGCGGCCCTGGCGTGCGCGCCGAGCCGCCAGGCGGCGCCGGCGGCCTGGCGGGCGGTGTCCCGCAGCAGCGCGTTGCGGAACCGGAACGTGCGCTTGCTGCCGTCCACGCGCAGGATGTCGTGCGCCACCAGTTCGTCGACCGCGGCTCTGGTCGGTACCTCGGAGTCCTCCGCCACCGCGGCCAGCAGCCCGGTGTCGAACGACTCGCGCATCAGGGCCGCCGCGTGCGCGACGGTCCAGGTGAACGGGGACAGGGTGCGGAACTCGCGCCGCGGGGACACCGGCATCCCCGGCCCGCCGGGCCGGTTCGGGGCGTACCCGGGCGCGGCGAAGGTGTCCTGGTCTTCCGCCGCGGCCAGGGCGCGCAGCAGGCCCGGGTTGCCGTCCGCGGCGTCCAGCAGGGCCCGGCGGCGGTCGGCGGGCAGGCCGGCCGGCAGCAGGGTGCCGAGGTAGTCCTCGGCGAGCGCGGGCAGTTCGACGTGCGCGACGCCGTCCACGCTCTCGTCGAGCGCTGCCAGCAGGTCACCCGCGGTTTGCCGGGGGCGCAGCGCGGTCACCAGCAGGACCGGCGCGTCCGGCGGGCGCCGGATCAGGTGGGTGAACAGGTCGACCGACGCCGGGTCCGCCCACTGCAGGTCGTCGACCACCAGCAGCAGGGGGACGCCGGCGCTGAGCCGTTCCAGCAGGGCGCGCACCGCGTGGAAGAGGTGCCGCAGTTCCGACGGGCCGGTCGGCACGGCCGCATCGGGCGAGTACTGGGCCAGCGCCGGGCAGATGCCGGCCAGCCAGGAGACGTGGTACTTCGGGAAGCCGTCGAGCAGCGCCGGGTCCCGTGACGTCAGCAGGTTTTCGAGGGCGTCGGAGAAAACGCCGAAGGGCAGCGACCCGGGCAGCGGGCCCGCTGCGCCGCAGGCGACCGTCCACCCGCGTTCCTTCGCGTGGCCGGCGAGCGCCGTGAGCAGTTCGGACTTTCCGCTCCACGGGTCACCGCTGATCCGCACCGCGCGGACGTCGGGTTCGGCGCCGTCCACGATGCCGGTGAGCCGGGCCAGCTCCGCCTCGCGGCCCCGTGCGTGGAGCCGCCAAGGGGTGACGGCACGGGGCCGGGGTACTGGCGGCCCGGGTTCGGCCGAGGCGGACATGGGCACGTCGTTGTACCCCTGAATCGATGGCATACCTTGATCCCCCAGGATGTCGGTGTCCTCCCGATCGATGCGACTCGATGGTCTGCGACCGCCATCCACTTGTACCACACGTGACATCCGGTTGTCGTGAAATGCCTCGATTTGTCCACTGTGGACTACCAAAGTTGGTAGTGCCTCACGGCAGGGGAGCTTCGAAGCGCTCACGCAGCGGGCGCAGCTCCTTCAGCTCCGCCAGCTCGGCGATCGTCGGGCTGAGGTAGAACGTGCGGGCGGGCAGCTCCACGCCGAAGTCCTGCTGCAACTGTCCGAGCAGGTCGGCCGCGACCAGCGAGTGGCCGCCCAGCTCGAAGAAGTCGTCGTCGACGCCGACGCTGTCCACCATCAAGACCTTCGCCCACAGTTCACAGAGGAACCGCTCGAGCGCATCCTCCGGGGCGCCGTTCTCGTCGAGCGCACCCTCCTCGGCGGCCGAGCCGGGCAGCGCTTCCCGGTCGAGCTTCCCGTTGGGGGTCAACGGGAAGGCGTCGAGGGCGACGATCCTGGCCGGGACCAGGAACTCCGGCAGCCGTTCGCGCAGCCAGTCGCGCAGCGCCGGCGCGGGCACACCGGGCCGGTCGCCGTCGGCGAACACGACGTAGGCGGCGAGCCGGGTGCTCCCGCCGGCACCGGGTTCCGGCAGCGCCACCGCGGCGGTGACGGCGGGGTGCGCGCCGAGCGCGGCGGCGACCTCGGCCGGCTCGACCCGGTACCCCTTGATCTTGACCTGGTCATCGGCCCGGCCGAGGAAGTCCAGCGAGCCGTCCGTGCGCCAGCGGGCCAGGTCGCCGGTGCGGTACTGGCGTTCGCCGCCGCCGGCCGGCGTGAACACGGCCGCGGTGACCGCGGGCCGGCCGAGGTAGCCGAGGGCCAGGCCCTCGCCGAGGGCGTACAGGTCGCCCACCACCCCCGGTGGCACCGGTCTGCCGAGCCGGTCGAGCACCCGGACCCGGGTGCCCCGGATCGGCCGGCCGATCGGCAGCGGGCCGGCCTCGCCGGGGCGGGCTGCCGGGCCACCGAACGTGGCGCAGGTGGTGAAGGTCGTGTTCTCGGTCGGGCCGTAGCCGTTGGTGAAGACCAGGTCCGGGTGCGCGGCCAGCAGCCGCCGCACGGCGTCGGGGGAGATGACGTCGCCGCCCGCGATCAGGTGGCGCACCCCGGCGAGGCGGTCGAGGTGGTGGTCGACCAGCTGGTGGAAGAGCCCTGCGGTCAGCCAGAGCACGGTGACCCCCTCGGCCGCGACCACCGCACCCAGCTCGGCGGGATCGACCCGGCCCGGCGGCAGCAGCACGAGCCGGGCCCCGGCGGAGAGCGACGCCCAGATTTCGAGGGTGGAGGCATCGAAGGCGATCGGGGCGGCCTGCAGGAACACATCGTCCGGGCCGGCGTCCAGCCAGTCCGGTTCGTGCACGAGCCGCGACACCGCTCGGTGCGGTACGCAGACGCCCTTGGGGGTGCCGGTGGAACCGGAGGTGTAGCTGACGTAGGCGAGGGTGCCCGGGGACAGGTCGCCGGGCAACGGTTCGGTGGCGGCCCGCCGGTTTGCGTCGAGCGGAGGCAAGGCGTGGTCGCCGAGCACGGGGCCGGGCTGCGGCTCGGCGGCCTCCGGTGCTGCCGCGTCGAGGGGACCTGTGGTGCGCTCCCCGGAGCGTGGCTCGGTGGCGGCCGTTGGTGTCGCGTCGAACGGGACCGCGGTCCGGTCGCCCCGGACCCGGCCGGCGACCTGCGCGTCGGCGAGGACGATCCGGACTCCCGCGTCGTCGAGGAGTCCGGTGAGGCGGGCGTCCGGCCAGTCCGGGGGCAGGGCCAGGTAGGCGCCGCCCGCCTTGAGCACCGCCAGCAGCCCGGCGATCAGCCCGGCGGACCGGTCGCCGAGCACGCCGACCACCTCGCCGGGGCGCACGCCCGCGCGGACCAGCCGGGCGGCCAGCGCTTCGGCGTGCTCCGCAAGCCACCGGTAGGGCACCGTTTTCCCCGCGGCGGTGAGTGCCGGGGCGTCCGGGGCCAGCCGGGCGCGCTCGTCGACCAGGTCGTGCACGAGCCGTGCCGGAGCGGGCGCAGTGCCGCCCTCGAACGTGGCGACCAGGGCGCGGTCGGCGTCCGATGCGAGGTCGAGTTCCGACACGCGGGGCGAGGGGGCCCGGGTTCCGTCGGCGAGCGCCCGGTCGACCTGCCCGGCCACCTGGGCCGGCTCGGCGCCGTGGACCTCGGCCGCGTCCCCGGTGACGCTCAGCCGGACGTCGCCGACGGTCACCGTGTACTCCGGCCCTACCAGCTTGGACACCTCGGCGCTGAGCGCGGCGAAGGTGGGGTCGGCGGACAGGTCCAGCTCGGCGGTGACGTCCCCGGTCACGGCGACCGTGTCGCTGTGCGCGCGCCGGGCGGTGACCGCCACGAGTGCGGCGAGCACCTCCGAAGGCCGTGGGGTGCGGGCCGCCGGCCCACCGACGCTGACTCCTTCGAGCATGATCGCCGATCCTCCAGACGTCGCGGGGTTGGTGCCGCCCGCGCCCTGAGCGTGTCGGGACCGCCGGGTGGCTGCCAGTCAGGGAACTCCCTGATGCGCGGACGCGACGCCGGAGGGATCCCCGACTTTCCCCGGCCGCCGGTGGCGGGAAGCCTCGGGGGCGCACCGGGCGATCCGGGTGACCGGTGCGACGAGCCGGCCTGAGGGAGACACGGGGATGACCCACGACGCCGACCGGCTGAACCAGGCCGTCAGCGAACTGTCCGAGGAACGCCGGGCCCTGCTGCTGAGCCGGCTCGGCACCCGGCAGGCCGAGCGGGCGCGGGCCGAGGAGATCCCCCGCCGGCCACCCGGCACCGACCGGCTCCCCTGCTCCGCGGGCCAGGAGCGGCTCTACTACCTGCACCAGCTCGACCCGGATTCGGTGACCTACCTGCTGCCGATCCGCCTGCGGCTGCGGGGGACCCCCGACCCGGCGGCACTGCGGGTGGCGCTGGCCGGTCTGGTGGCGCGGCACGAGCCGTTGCGCACCGGGTTCGAGGTCGACGCCGAGCACGTCCCGAGCCAGGTCGTGCGCGCGGCCGGCGAGGTGGCGGTGCCGCTCGCCGAGGGCGCGGGCACCGCCGCCGAGGTCGACGCCCACGTGCGGCGGCTGACCGGGGAACCGTTCGACCTGGCCACGCCGCCGCTGCTGCGGGCGGGGCTGTGGCGCGTCACCGACCGGCCGGACGAGTGGGTCCTCGCGCTGTGCGTGCACCACGCCGTCATCGACGGCTGGTCGCTCGGCGTGCTGGTCGAGGAGCTCGCCGAACTGTACGACGCCGCCGTGGCGGGCCGGCCGCCCGAGTTACCGGAATTGCCCGTCCAGTACGGCGATTACACGCTCTGGCAGCGCGACCGGCGGCCCGACGCCGTCGCCCGCGACCTGGACTTCTGGCGGCAGGTACTCGACGGCGCCCCGCCGCTGGAGCTGGCCGGCGACCGGCCCCGCCCGGTCCGGCCCACCTTCGGCGGCGCTTCGGTCCCGGTGCGGATCGAGCCCGAGCTGGCCGCCGCCCTGGACGTACACGCTCGCGCGGCGGAGGCCACCCCGTTCATGGGGCTGCTCGCCGCGTTCACCGTGGTGCTGCGCCGCTGGTCCGGGCAGCCGGACCTGGTGGTGGGCACCCCGGTGGCCGGGCGGTCGCGCCCGGAGCTGGAACGGCTCGTCGGGTTCTTCGTCAACACCCTGGTGCTCCGCGTCGACCTGGCCGGCGCCCGGTCGTTCGGCGAGCTGGTGGCCCGGGTCCGCACGGCCTGCCTGGCCGCCTTCGCCCACCAGGACGTGCCGTTCGAGCAGGTCGTGCGCGAAGCCGGGGTGACCCGCCAGGGTGGGCGGCCCGACCTGCCCCGGGCGTTGTTCGCCCTGCGCAACGTCCCCCTGGGCGCGCCCCGGCTGAGCGGTCTCGAGGTGGTGAACGAGGAGCTCCCGCGGGTGGGCACCGACCTCGACGTCAGCCTCGAGCTCGCCCCGGACGGCGACGGCGGCTACGCCGGCTGGCTGGTCTACGCCACCGATCTGTTCGACGCCGGCACCGCCGAACGGATGGTGTCCGGGCTGCGGGCGGTGCTCACCGCGGTCGCCGGGGACGCCGGCCTCGCGGTCGACGCCATTCCCGTTCTCCCGCCCGCCGAGCGGGACCGGGTGCTGACGGAGTCGAGCGGCGCGGCCGTGCCCGCCGTGGCGCCCACGACGATGCACGCGCTGGTGGAGGCCCAGGCCGACCGCACGCCCGACGCCGTCGCGGTGGCCGGCGCCCGGCCGCTCACCTACCGGGAGCTGGACGACCGGGCGAACCGGCTGGCCGCCACCCTCGCCGGGCAGGGAGTCCGCCGCGAGGACCGCGTCGGCGTCCACCTGCACCGCGGTCCCGACCTGCTGGTGGCCTTGCTCGGGGTGCTCAAGTCGGGGGCGGTCTACCTGCCGCTCGACCCCGACCAGCCGGCCGAGCGGCTCGACCTGATCCTCCGCGACGCCGACCCGTCCGTCGTCGTGACTTCACCCGCCCTCGCGGGCGCGCCCGCCGTGACCGGCCGCGCCACCGTGCTCGTCACGGAGACCGCCGGGGCGAGGGCGGCCCGGCCCGGCGTGCCCGTCGACCCGGCGAACGCCGCCTGCCTGCTCTACACCTCCGGCTCCACCGGCACGCCGAAGGGCACGCTGCTGACCCACCACGGCGTGGCCAACCGGATGGGGCAGATGGTCACCGGCCACGGGTTCGGCCCCGGCGACGTGGTCCTGCAGAAGACGCCGATCGGCTCCGACCCGTCGCTGTGGGAGATGCTCGTGCCGGTGTGCGCGGGCGGCCGGGTCGTCTTCGCCGAGCCCGGCAGGCACACCGACGCCGGCCACCTGCTCGCCCTGCTGCGCGAACACCGGGTCACCGCGTGCGACTTCGTGCCGTCGATGCTGGTCACCGCGCTGGCCGAGCCCCGGTTCGCCGAGTCCGCGGCGTCGCTGCGGTTCGTCGTCTGCGGCGGCGAGGAACTGCCCGCGCCGGCCGCGGAGCGGTTCCTGGAGCTGGCTCCCGGGGCGGTGCTGACCAACTACTACGGCCCCACCGAGGTCTCCTTCGACGCCACCGCGGCGGCCGTGACCCGGCCGGTGCCGACGCCGGTCCCGATCGGCCGTCCGCTCGCCGGTGTCGAGGCGTACGTGCTCGACACCGGCGGCGAACCGACGCCGGCCGGCGTCCCGGGGGAGCTGTTCCTCGGCGGCGTGCAGCTCACGCGCGGCTACCTGAACCGGCCGGGGCACACCGCGGAAACCCTGGTGCCGCACCCGTTCCGGGCCGGCGACCGGCTGTACCGCACCGGCGACCGGGTCCGCCGTCGCCCCGGCGGCGAGCTGGACTTCCTCGGCCGGCTCGACAGCCAGGTCAAGATCCGCGGCTACCGGGTCGAGCCCGGAGAGGTCGAAAGCGCGCTGCGCACGCACCCCGACGTCGAGCACGTCGCGGTGCGGGTCTTCACCGACGAGGCCGGGCCCCGGCTGGCCGGCTACCTGACGTTACGCGCGGGGGCCACTCCGCCCGACACCGGCGCGCTGCGCCGGCACCTGGCCACCCGGCTGCCCGCGCCGATGATCCCGGCCGCGTTCGTCGTCCTGGACGAGCTGCCGCTGCTGTCCAACGGCAAGGTCGACCGGAGCCGGCTGCCCGAGCCCGGCCGCACCGACGTGGTGTCCGTGCCGCCGGAGACGTCGCTGCAGAAGGTGCTCTGCCACATCTGGGAGCAGGTGCTCGACGCGAAGGGCATCGGCGTGCACGACGACTTCTTCGTGCTGGGCGGGCACTCCCTGCTGGCCACCCAGGTCGTGTCGCAGGTGCGCGAGGTCTTCCGGATGGACTTCCCGCTGCACTTCTTCGTCGAGACGCCCACGGTGGCCGCGTTCGCCACGCTGCTGCGCGAGCGCGGGGTCGCCGCCGGGGTCGACGTCGACAAGGTGGCGGGGATCGTGCTGCGGGTCCGGGCCATGTCGGCCGACGAGGTCGGCGACCACCTCGGGTCGGAAGCGAGGCACCGATGACCGCCGTGTCCGACCACCGGGTGACCGAGGGGTCGCCGGCCATTCCCCGCTGGGCGACCGGTCTGACCGGGCTCGCCGAGCACCGGTTCCCGCTGCCGGCCGCCGTCGCGGACACCGTGTTGTTCGCCGCGCACGCGGTGGTCCTGGGCGCGCTGACCGGCGAGCCGGTGGTGACCGCCGTCCACGACGGGCGGCCGCGGGTGGTCGACCTCGGGCACCGCACCTGGCGCGAGCTGATCGCCCACGTCGCCGGCGCACCGGCGGTTGCGGCGCGCTGCGACACGGTCGTCGGGGAGGGGGAGCTCGGCGGGGACGCGATTGTCCACATCGGACTCGACGGGGACGCGCTCGTCGTGCGGTGCCGTCGGGAGTGGGTCGACGACGCCTACGCCGCCCGGATCGCGGACTACCACCGCACCGCCCTGCGCCTGGCCGCGGCCGACCCGGACGCCGAACACGCCGGACAGTGCCTGCTCGGCGCCGCCGAGCTGCGGCACCAGCTCACCGCGTTCAGCGGGGCGCCGCGCGAGCTCCCCGATCGCCGGGTGCACCAGCTCATCGCGGACACCGCGGCGGCGCGGCCCGACGACGTCGCCGTCGTCGCCGGGCTCGACCAGCTCACCTACCGCCAGCTCGACGAGCGCGCCAACCAGGTCGCGCACGCCCTGCTGGCCGACGGTCTCGCCGCGGAGGACGTCGTCGCCGTCGTCAGCGAACGCGCCATCCCGTGGCTGGTGGCGGTGCTGGGCGTGCTCAAGGCCGGCGGCTGCTACCTGCCGGTCGAACCGCACTTCCCCCTCGAGCGGATCGCCGCCATGGTCACCCGGTCGGCGTGCGGGCGGGCCCTCACCGACGAAGTCGGCGCGGCCGTGACCGACCGGCTCGGCGGGCTCGTGCCGGGGCTGCGCGCCCGTGGCGTGGACGAGATCCTGCGCGGGGGCCACCCGTCGGAGGTCCCCGGGACGCCGGTGGTGGCCGGGCAGCTCGCGTACATCTACTTCACCTCCGGGTCCACCGGCGAGCCCAAGGGCGTCATGTGCGAGCACGAAGGGATGCTCAACCACATGCTCGCCAAGATCGACGACCTGGGCGTGCGGGCGGGCACGGTGGTGGCGCAGACCGCGCCGCAGTGCTTCGACATCTCCCTGTGGCAGCTGCTCGCCCCGCTCATCACCGGCGGCACCGTCGTCATCGTGTCGCAGCAGGCGCTGCTCGACGTCGAGCAGTTCGCGGCCGAGCTGGACCGCAGCCGGGTCGAGGTCGCCCAGCTGGTTCCGTCCTATGTGGAGGTCCTGCTGGGCCACCTCGAGCGCCGGCCGCGCGCCCTGCCCGCGCTGCGGTGCGTGTCCGCGACCGGTGAGGCGCTCAAGGCCGCGCTCGTCCGCCGCTGGTTCGCCGTGCTCCCGGAAGTGCTGCTGGTCAACGCCTACGGGCTCACCGAAACCTGCGACGACACCAACCACGAGGTGCTGGACCGGGCCCAGGACGGGTCCCGCGTGCCGCTGGGCCGCGCCATCGCAGGGGTCGGCGTGCACGTCGTCGACGGCAACCTGATGCCCGTCCCGCTCGGCGCGACCGGGGAGATCGTGTTCTCCGGCCGCTGCCTGGCCCGGGGCTACGTCAACGACCCGATCCGCACCGCGCTGGCCTTCACCGCGAGCCCGCTCTTCCCCGGGCAGCGGCTCTACCGCTCCGGCGACTTCGGCCGGTGGACGCCCGACGGGCGGCTGGAGTTCTCCGGGCGGCGGGACACCCAGGTCAAGATCCGCGGGTTCCGCGTCGAGATCGGGGAGATCGAAGACCGGCTGCTGCGCCTGCCGGGGGTGCGGGAGGCGACGGTGATCGTGGCCGGGGCCGCCGAATCCGCCCGGCTGGTGGCCTGCTACTCGGCCGCGCCGTCGCTGGCGCCGGGGCCGCTGGTGGAGGCGCTGGCGCGCGTGCTGCCCGACTACATGGTGCCGCGGGACTGGTACTGGCTCGACGTGCTTCCGTTGACCGGCAACGGGAAGGTGGACCGCAAGGAGCTGGCGCGCATCACCGGTGGCCTGCACCGGGCGATGACGGAGGACGAGCGGCCCCGCCCCGGCGCCGAGCGCCGGCTCGCCGCCGCGTGGGCCACCGTGCTCGGTGTCGCCCCCGACCGCGTCGGGCGCACCGACGACTTCTTCGCCTCCGGTGGCTCGTCGCTTTCGGCACTGCAGCTGGTGATCGAGCTCGACCGGGCGGTCTCGCTCGGCGACGTCACCGCGCACCCGGTGCTCGCCGACCTCGCCGGAGTCCTCGGCACCGGCGCGACCGGGACCCGCCCGGTGCTGCACCGGCTGACTCCGCCGGGCCGCCGGACTCTGGTGTGTTTCCCTTACGCGGGCGGCAATGCGGTCACCTACGTGCCGCTGGCCGGCGAGCTCGCCGCCGAAGGCTGGGCCGTGTACGGCGTGGAGCCGCCCGGCCGGGACGGCAACGAGGCCCCGGTTTCGGTGCCGGAGCTGGCCGAGCTGGTCGCCGGTGAGCTCGCCGCGCTCGACGCGGGACCGCTGACGCTGTGGGGGCACTCGACGGGCGTGGCCGCCGCGCTGGCCACCGCACGGCTGCTGCGTTCACGCGGTCACGACGTGCGCCGGGTCCTCCTCGGCGCCCAGCTCCCCGGGGACAGCGGCGCCCGCCGGGCCCAGGCCGCCGAGGTGACGGCCCTGCCGGACGAGGCGGTGGTGACCGCGCTGGTCGAAAGCGGCCGGCCGGAGCTGGCCGAGGTCGGCGACGCGCACCGGAGGCTCCTCGCGGACGCGTACCGGCACGACGTGGCGGCCGCCTGCGGGTACCTCGCGGAGGCCCTCGACGCGGGCGACCGGCTCGACGTGCCGGTGACCGTGGTGCTCGCGGCCGACGACGTCCCGGACGACCTGCCGGGTGATCCGTGGGACTGGAGCCGGCTGGCCGGTGACGTGCGGGTGGTGGAGCTGCCCGACGGCGGCCACTACTTCGCCGCGTCGCGGCCGGCGAGCGTGGCGCGGGTCATCGCCGGAACGGACTGAGGCGGGGGACTTCCGTGTCCGGCGGGCGGGCCGGGCACCGGAAGTCCACCCGGCTTCACACGTTCTGGTCGGGGAAGTAGTCCTCGCACACACCGTCGCGGCGGACGTCCCAGGTGGCGCAGTGCAGGGAGCCGCCGTACTCGTACACGTGCCGGAACGGCAGCGGGAACACCTCGAAGCCCAGGCTGCACAGCAGGTCCTGCAACGGCTTTTCCTGCTCCTCGACGATGATCTTCGACGGGGAGATGCTCAGCACGTTGATCGACACCCACTTGGACGACTGGCAGTAGCGGGGCATCTCGTCGTTGCCGGTGAGCGGCTGGGGCGCGGTCACGAACTCCCAGTCGTTGGCCAGGAACAGCTTCTCCTCGCCGCTGTTGATCGGCCGCTCCGGGTTGGTGAGCACCAGGCCCGCGCGCAGCGGGATGAACGTGGCGTCGATGTGCGAGGGGAAGTAGTCCAGCGGGAAGTGCACCGGGTGCACGCGGAAGCCCTTCGGCTCCAGGTGCCGGGTGATCCACCGGATGCCCGCGCGGTTGGTGGTCATCGACTCCTGGACGAAGATGTCCTTGCCCATCCGCGCCATGTCCGCGGCGTCGAAGACGACCTCGTCCTGCGTCACGCAGAACTCGAAGTTGTGCATTTCCTCGTGCCGCTTCGACAGCGGCCACGTCCAGAAGTCCTGGCGGTACATGTCGTCGGCCATGGACGGCTTCGGCGCCACCGACCAGGTCATGAGCGGGTCTTCGTCCCAGTACTTGTAGACCAGGCTCCGGTAGGCCTCGTACTCGAAGTACCGCGACCGCCGCGACATCGTCGCCTCGAGGATCTCGTTGCCCAGGGTGATCATCACGTCCCGGGGGCAGACCGCGCAGTACTGGTTCTCCACCTCGAACGTGGGCGTCTTCAGCGGTACCGAGTAGTCCCGCGGCGCCGGCCGGCGGACCGTGACACCCTGCGACTCGAGCAGTGACACGAGCCCGGTGAGTTCCTCTTCGGCCTTTTCGTTCAGCTCCCGGGGCTTCGGGCCGGTGGGGAAGGGGCGCGGCTCGGACAGCCCCCGCTCCTGGGGCCGGTGCCCCGGCTCGGTCGGCTCGAAGCAGGCGTTCTCCGCGGTGCCCACGACGACCTCCTGGAGAGTGTCCCACTCGTTCCAGGAGTTGACGATTCTGGTGTCAGTCCGCATCGGCTCGTCACATCTCTCTGTAGGACGGTTGCTCATCCCATTCCACCGGTCCGCCCGCGGCGGCCACAGTCCGGAGAACCCCGCATCGGCGGCTCGTGTGCGGGGAATGTCGGACTTCGCCGCGCCCGCCGCGCCGGGCACAGTGGACGGTGTGCCGCTCACCATCGAAGCCCGCTTCAACGGCCCGGACGACAGCGCCAACGGCGGCTACGCGTGCGGGCTGTTCGCCGGGGTGTGTCCGGAGCCGGTGGCGGTGACGCTGCACGCCCCGCCCCGGCTCGAGGTGCCGCTGCGCGCCGAAGTCGGTGCCCGGCGGGCCCATCTCTGGGACGGCGACGACCTCGTCGCCACCGCCGCGCCCACCCGCCACCGGGTCGTGCCACCGGCGCCGGTGCCTTTTGCGGCGGCCCGGGCGGCCGTGGCGCACTACCGCGGCCGCCGGGGACACCCGTACCCGCACTGCTTCGCCTGCGGGCCCGGCCGGGCACCCGGCGACGGCCTGCGGCTGGCGCCCGGGCCGGTGCCGGACCGGACGGGCACGGTCGCCTGCCCGTGGGTCCCGGACGCGGGGCTGCTCGCCGCGGACGGCCGGGTGCGCGCGGAGTTCGTCTGGGCGGCGCTGGACTGCCCGTCGGGCTGGACGGCGGATCTCGTCGCGGCGCCGAAGGTGCTCGGCTGGATGCGCGCCGAGCTGACCCGGCGCCCGCTCGCCGGGGAGCCGTGCGTGGTGGTGGCCACGCTGGGCAGCCTGGACAGTGCGGGCCTCGCGGCCAGCTCGGCGCTTTACGACGACGCGGGCTTGCTGCTCGCGGCGGCGACCACTCGCTGGTATGCCCCGTCGGCCGGGTGAATCCGGCCGGCGGTCCCCTACACCGGCGAGGCGCGTCCGGGGTTCTCCGGACTCATCCCGATCAGGGGGAGCGCGGTTCGATGGTCCCGGCGGCACCGCGACTGCGTGCTGTCGACGAACGGAGAGAGCGCGACATGCGGATTCCGACTTCGATCGACGCGATCGGGGACAACACCATCGACCTCGACGCCGTCGACCTCGTGGACCCTCGGACGTACTCCGAGGGCGACCCGCACCCGATCTGGGCCGAGATGCGCCGGCGTGAGCCGGTGCGCTGGCACCCCGTCGGCAGCGACCTCGGGTTCTGGTCGGTGACCACCTACGAACACGGCTCCTGGGTGCTGCGGGACCACGAGACCTTCACCTCCCAGCGCGGCACCCTGCTCAACCTGCTGGGCAAGGACGACCCGGCGGGCGGGCAGCAGATGGCCGCCACCGACCCGCCGCGGCACACCCGGATGCGCGAGCCGTTGCAGCGGGCGCTGACGATCAAGTCGGTCGAGCGCTCCGGCGACCAGATCCGCGCCCAGGTGCGCCGGCTGCTCGACCCGGCCAAGTCCGGCGAGCCCTTCGACCTCGCCCAGGCGGTCACCCGGCTGCCGATGGCGGTCACCGGGATGCTCATGGGCCTGCCGGAGGAGGACTGGCCGAGGCTGACCCAGCTGACCCTGATGTCGATCGCGCCGGACGACCCCGAGTTCAACGAGGGCGCCGACACCCAGGCCGCGCTGCAGCGCGCGCACCGGGAACTGTTCGCCTACTTCGCCGAGATCGTGCGGGCGCGGCAGAAGAACCCCGGCGGCGACGACCTGATCAGCCTGCTGCTGACCATCGACGTCGAAGGCCGCACGATGGGCCTCGGCGAGGTGCTGGCCAACTGCTACAGCCTGCTGCTCGGCGCGAACGTCACCACCCCGTACGTGCCGACGGCCGCGCTGGACGCCGTCATCGGCACCCCGATGCTGCACGAGGTCCTGGAGAGCGCGAACACCGGCACCATCCTGACCACCGTGGAGGAGGCGCTGCGCTGGGCCTCGCCGGCCAACCACTTCATGCGGCACGCGGTGCGCGACGTCGACCTCGGCGGCCGGAAGGTGCGCTCCGGCGACGCGGTCGTCGTGTGGCTCGGGTCGGCGAACCGGGACGAGACCGCGTTCGATGACCCGTTCACGTTCAACCCGAAGCGCAAGCCCAACCGGCACATCGCCTTCGGCGTCGGCGGGCACTACTGCGTCGGGCACACCGTCGCCCGGGTGACGCTGCGCGCGCTGTTCGACGAGATCGTCAGCACCTTCGCCGACCTCGACCGCGCGGGGGAGGTCGAGCACCTGTCGTCGAACTTCGTCGCGGGCATCAAGCACATGCCGGTGATCGCGAAGGTGCGCGGATGAACCGAGGGACCCTCGTCGACCTCCTGCGTCGCCGGGCCGAGGACACCCCGGACCGGACGGCGTTCGAGTTCCCCGGCGACGGCGACCGGCTGGTCGTGGACTACCGCGACCTCGACCGGCGGGCCCGGGGCGTGGCCGCGGTGTTGCACGACCGCGGGCTGGCCGGCGAACGCGCGGTGCTGCTCTACCCGCCGGGGATCGACTACGTCGCCGGGTTCTTCGGCTGCCTCTACGCCGGTGTCGTCGCGGTTCCGGTGTACCTGCCGACCGGCGCGCGCGGGGCGGCGCGGATGCTCGACGTGGCCGCCGACGCCGGGGCGCGCGTCCTGCTGTCGACGGCGGCCACGCGGGACGCGCTGGCGCCGTCCATGTCCACAATGGAGGGTCCGGACTGGCTGCTGGCGGACGACATCGGGGACGCACCCGGCTTCGACGGGCCGGGCCCCGGTCCGGACGACCTGGCTTTCCTGCAGTACACCTCCGGCTCCACGGGGACGCCGAAGGGCGTGCGGGTGCGGCACGCGAACCTGATGGCCAACCTGAGCGAGATCGGCCGGCTGCTCGGTGCCGGCGCCGGCAGCCACGCGGTCAGCTGGCTGCCGCCGTACCACGACATGGGGCTCATCGGCGGCATCCTGCAACCGGTCCACGGCGGCTTCCCGTGCACGCTGCTCTCGCCGGCCGCGTTCCTGCGCGCGCCGGTGCGCTGGCTGGCCGAGATCAGCCGGAGCCGCGCGACCTTCACCGCCGCACCGGACTTCGGCTACCGCGAGTGCGTCCGCCGGATCTCCGAAACCGACCGCGCGGGGCTGGACCTGTCGTCGTTGCGGCACGCCCTGGTGGGGGCGGAGCCGGTCCGCCGCGCCACGCTCGACGAGTTCACCCGCGCCTTCGCCGGCGCCGGGTTCCGGCGATCGGCCTTCCACCCCTGCTACGGCCTCGCCGAGGCGACGCTGCTGGTGACGGGTGGCTCCCGGCCGGACGGACCCGCCGTGGTCGAGGTGGGCCGGGCGGAACTGGCCGAGGGCACGGTGCTGCTCGATCCGCCGGCCGGGCACCCGGCGGTGACCCTGACGGGCTGCGGCTGGGCGACCGGCGAGGACCTGGTCGTGGTCGACGCCGAACCCGGTGGTGTCGGGGAGATCTGCGTCAGCGGGCCGAGCGTCACCGACGGCTACCACGGCCGGCCGGCCGAGACGGCCGCGCGGTTCGGCGCCGAGCTGCCCGGCCACCCGGCGCGGCGGTTCCTGCGCACCGGGGACCTCGGGTTCTCCTTGGCCGGGCAGTTGTACGTGACGGGCCGCGTCACGGATTTGATGGTGCTGCGCGGCCGCAACCACTACCCGGAGGACATCGAGCAGACGGCCGAGCGGGCCCACCCGGCATTGCGGCCGGGCCGGACGGTGGCCTTCTCGGTGGACGACGGCGACGACGAGCACCTGGTGCTGGTGCACGAGGTGGCGGCGGGCACGACGCCGGAGACGGCGGACGCGGTGCGGGCGGCGGTCCGGGCGGCGATCGTCACCGAGCACGGCGTGACGCCGAGGGAAGTGGCGCTGGTGCGCCAGGGCGCGATCGCCCGCACGACCAGCGGCAAGGTCCGGCGGGCCGCGACCAAGGCGAATTGGTTGGAAGGCGCGCTGACCCCGGTTGCGGGCGCCCGCGAGGCTTCGGTCCCCGGGGCGGATGTTCGCCACGCCACAGCCACCGCCGCCACCGTCGCCACTGCTGCCGAGTCGGATGATCGGCTGGCGTCGATCGTGGCCGGTGTGCTCGACCTCGACCCCGTCCCCGCTGCTGAGCCGCTCGTGGGCCTCGGCCTGGACTCGCTGCGCGCGGTCCGGCTCGCCGAAGCCGTCGCCGAGGCCTTCGGTGCCGAAATCCCCACCCCGCGCCTGCTCGACGGGCTCACCCTCACCGGACTGCGGGCCCTGCTCGCCGAACCGCCCCGAGTTCGTCCGGCCACAGTGGACATTTCGCCGTCGCGGGCGCAGGAAGCCATGTGGCTGCTGGATTCGATGGGCGCGGGTGCCGCGTACCACGTGCACGGCGGGGTCCGGCTGACCGGACCCCTCGACCCCGACCGGCTCGCCCGGTGCCTCGACGGCCTCCTCGCTCGCCACCCCTCGCTGCGCACCACCTTCGCGCCCGACGCGGACGGCACCCTCGTCACCACCGTGCGCCCGCCGGGCCCGCTGCCGCTGCGCCGGCTCACCGAGGCCGACGACGCAGAACGCGCGCTGCACGACCTCGCCACCGCCCCGTTCGACCTGGCCGCGGGGCCGCTCGTGCGGGCGGTGCTCATCCGCCGTCGCGAGGACTGGTACCTCGGGATCGCCGCGCACCACGTCGTCGTCGACGGGTGGTCTCTCGGCGTCCTTCTCCGCGAGCTCGGCGAGGCCTACCGCGGCACCCCACTTCCCGCCGTCCGGCCGGTCCCGCCGCGGCACTGGGACGGCTCCGACGCCGCGTTCTGGCGGGCCACCCTCGACGGCGCGCGCCCGCTCGACCTGCCGCTCGACGCCCCGGCCCGGCCGGCCTGGCGCGGGGGCACGGTCGACCTGGGCCTGGATGCCGCCGCCACCGCCCGCCTGACCGAGTACGGCGCCGCGCGGCAGGCGACGCCGTTCATGGTGCTGCTGACCGCTCTGGGCGTCGTCGCGGCGCGGTGGTCGGGGCAGGACGACTTCGTGCTCGGCGCCGCGGCCGCCAACCGGGACCACACCAACGCCGATGCCGTCGGGCTGTTCGTCAACGTCCTGCCGCTGCGGCTCGACACCGCCGGCGCCCCGGCGTTCGACGACCTGCTCGGCCGGGTGCGGGCCCGCGGCCTCGCCGCGCAGCGGCACCAGGCGGTGCCGCTCGACGAGATCGTCCGGCTTCTCGACCCCGACCGGTCCGACGGGCGCGCCCCGCTCGTGCGGGCGGTCCTGGCGCTGCAGAACGTGCCGCTGCAGCCGTGGCAGGTCGGTGACGTGCGCGCGGAGGCGTTCGAATTGCCCGCCCCCGGTGCCCAGTTCGAACTCTCCGTCCACCTCACCCAGCAGGCCGACGGCGGTCTCGCCGGGCACCTCACCCACGCCGACCTGTTCTCCGGTCCTGCCGCCCGCCGCTTCGCCGACGCGTTCACCCACGTGCTGCGCACCGTCGCCGACCTGGACGGCGTCCCGGTCGACGACGTCCCGCTGCTCGACGAGAGCGAACGCGCCCGCATCACCGGTCACCTCAGCGGCGCCCGGACCGCGCCCGCGGCACCAGGGCTGCTGCACGAACTGTTCGAACGGCAGGCCGACGCCGATCCGCACGCGCCGGCGGTCGTCGGCGACCGGGCGCTCGGCTACGGGGAGCTGGACGCCGAGGCCAACCGCCTCGCCTGGCTGCTGCGAGAGCGCGGCGTCGGTCCGGAAAGGACAGTCGCGGTGTGCCTGCCGCGCTCGGCCGACCTGGTCGTCGCGCTGCTCGCCGTGCTCAAGGCGGGTGGCTGCTACGTGCCGCTCGACCCCGCCAACCCCACCGCGCGGCTGGCCGGGCAGCTGCGTGACGTCCGCCCGGTCGTGGTGCTGACCGACCGCGAGCTCCCTGGCCACATCACGGTCGGCGTCGGCGACGCGGCCGCGTACCCGGCGCACCGGCCGGAGCCGGCGGCCGTCCCGGGCAACCTCGTGTACGCGATCCACACCTCCGGCACGACCGGCAGGCCCAAAGCCGTGATGAACGAGCACGCCGGGCTGGTCAACCGGATCCGCTGG
Source organism: Amycolatopsis mediterranei (assembly GCF_026017845.1). Lineage (NCBI taxonomy): Bacteria > Bacillati > Actinomycetota > Actinomycetes > Pseudonocardiales > Pseudonocardiaceae > Amycolatopsis > Amycolatopsis mediterranei. The sequence goes on along the minus strand of NZ_CP100416.1, from coordinate 7,188,663 downwards.
ATGCAGGCCGAGTACGGGCTCACCGCCGGGGAACGGGTGCTGCACAAGACGCCCATCGGGTTCGACGTGGCCGGCTGGGAGCTGTTCTGGCCGCTGTCGGCGGGCGCGACCGTCGTGCTCGCCCGCCCCGACGGCCACCGCGACGCCGCCTACCTGGCCGCCTTGATCCGCGAGAGCGGCGTGAGCACCTGCCACTTCGTGCCGTCGATGCTGCGGGCGTTCGTCGAGGAGCCCGCGGTCGCCGGGTGCGCGGCCACCCTGCGCCGGGTCGTGTGCAGCGGGGAGGAGCTGCCGCCGTCGACCGTCACCCGGCTGCGTGCGCTGCTGCCGGACGTGGCCGTGCATAACCTGTACGGGCCGACGGAAGCGGCCATCGACGTCACCGCCGTCGAGATCACCCCCGGCCACGAGACGCGGCCCCGGCTGCCGATCGGCCACCCGATCACCGGCGCCCGGTTGTACGTGCTCGACCCGCGCGGCGCCCCGGTGCCGGTCGGGGTGCCGGGGGAGCTCTTCATCGGCGGCGTGCAGGTGGCCCGCGGCTACCTCGGCCGCCCGGCGCTCACCGCCGAGCGGTTCGTCCCCGACCCGTTCGAACCCGGCGGCCGGCTCTACCGCACCGGGGACCGGGCCCGCTGGACCACCGGCGGCGCACTGGAGTTCCTCGGCCGGCTCGACCAGCAGGTCAAGATCCGCGGCGTCCGGATCGAGCCGGCCGAGGTGGAGGCCGCGCTCGCCGGGTACCCCGGGGTCACCGCCGCCGCGGTCGACGCGCGGCCCGGCCCGGACGGCGAACCGCGGCTGGTGGCCTACCTCGTCGGCGTCGACGACGCTCCCGACAGTGCCGTGCGGGCGTTCCTCGGCGAGCTGCTGCCGCCCGCGGCGGTGCCGTCGGCGTTCGTCCGGCTGCCCGCGCTGCCGACCGGGCGCACCGGCAAGCTCGACCGGTCCGCCCTGCCCGAGCCCGCCGTCGTCCAGGCCACCGGCACCGCGCCGCGGGACCCCGTCGAGCAGGTGCTCGCGGGCATCTGGGCCGAGGTGCTCGGCTTGCCGAGCGTGTCGGTGACCAGCGGGTTCTTCGAACTGGGCGGGCACTCGCTGCTCGCGACCCGGATCGTGGCCCGGGTGCGCCGCGAGTTCGGCGTCGAGCTGTCCGCCGCGGACCTGCTCGGCGGCGGATCCACCGTCGCCGACCTGGCCGCGGTGGTGCGGGCCGCCCAGCTCGAGCAGGCCGACCCGGACGAACTGCGCCGGGCACTGGAAGAACTGGCCGACCTGACCGACGACGAGGTCGCCGCGCTGCTCGCGGACGACCGGACCACACCGAGGAGGACCGATGGCTGAGGCAGCCGCGACGGAGACCGGTGAGCAGACCTTCGTGGTCGTGCTCAACGACGAGCTGCAGTACTCGATCTGGCGGGCGGACGCCGACGTGCCGGCCGGGTGGCGGGCCGAGGGCACCTCGGGCACCAAGGAGGAGTGCCTCGCCCACATCGACCGGGTGTGGACCGACATGCGGCCGCTGAGCCTGCGGCAGCGGATGGACGCGTCATGACCGGCACGCCGAAGGAGCGCCTCACCCGCGTCATCGACGACATGCGTGCCCGCTGGAGCGGCCGCGACGTCGTGCTGGCCGTGAACCACTTCAACGGTGGCATGAAGGCGCTCGCCGAAGAGCTGCGCCTTTCCGGCGCCCGCCTGAAGGCCGTCCTCATCAACACCGTGCCGCGCGCGGACGACCCGCCCGCCGAGCACGTGTGGAGCTGCGCCGAGCACGGCCTGACGATGTCGCACCGGCAGTACGAGGCCTGGCTCGCGAGCAAGCCGCCCGAGATCGTCGACTGGCTCGACGGCCTCGACCCCGCACGGCAGTGGGAGGTGCTCGGCACCACCTACGGCGAGTTCGCCGAGCTGGGCGGGCGTCCGGCCTACGGGCACTGGCGGCCGGAATGGGCGGGCTGGGAGGACAAGACCCGCATCGACGAGCTGTGGCGGCGGGTCGGCATTCCCGCGCCGCCGCACGCGATCGTCGAGGTCGACGACCCGGGCCTGGCCGCCACCGCGGTGTCCCTGGACCGCGGCCACGGCGTGATGATCGCCATCGACACCAGCCTGGACGTCCTGGGCAGCTCACAGGGGCTGCGCTGGGTCCGCTCCCGCGCCGAACTGGACCGCGCGGTCGAAGCCTTGCGCGTGCGCACGAAGCGGGTCCGGCTCGCCACCTTCGTCCCCGGCGTCCCGTGCAGCCTGATGGGCATGGTCTTCGACGACGGCGTGGCCGTCTTCGACCCGATCGAGGTCATCACCCTCCACCGGCCGAGCACCGGGCAGCTGGTGTACGGCGGCTGCTCGACGGCCTGGCGCCCGGCGACCGCCCGCACGGAGACGTTGCGCGGCTACGCCCGCCGCGTCGGGGAAGAACTGTCGGCGTCGCTGGGGTACACCGGCGTGTTCAGCGTCGACGGCCTGTCCGGCGAGGACGGGTTCGTGGCCACCGAGCTCAACCCGCGGCACGTCTCGGGCATCGGTGTCCGGCCCGGCTGGCCGGAGTTCCCGACCCGGCTGCTCAACCGGGCCGTCCAGGACCACCGCCCGGAGGCCGCCGGGGCGCGGTGGCAGGACGTGGAGGCGGCCTACCGGCAGGTCGTCCGCGACACGCCGTCGGCGTCGCTGTGGATCGAGGTGCCGGGAACGGATCTCACGCCGGCGGGCGGGGTGTCGACCACGAGGGTGGCGGTGCCGGTGGGCGGCTCGTCGGTGGAGTGCGTGGTCGAGTACCGGCCGCAGTGCGGCGGAGTGTGGATCCTCGGGGCGTCCGGAGTGGCCGCGCCGGTGCCGCACGACGGGGCACTGGGCCCGGTGACGGCGGCCCTGGCGGAGCAGTTCGGGGTGCCGGACCTGCGGTCGTTCGGCGAGATCACGGCCCGGTCGACCTTGGCGGGGTGACGCCTCAGGTACCTACCGGCTTCTCCCCGTCTTCGGCGACCGCGGTCAGGTGTGCGGTCAGCGCGTCCGCCAGGCGGCGGACCCGGGTCTCCGGGATGAGGTGGGGCCGGTAGGTGAAGGCGATCCGCAGCGTTTCCCCCGGGGTGACCAGCAGGCTCAGCGCGTAGTGCGTGTCGTCGCTGTGCCGCACGTCGGCGATCCGCGGGTCGTCGAGCAGCAGGTCGGGGTTCTCGAACACCAGCAGCGTGTCGAACTCCGCGTCCCAGGACGCCAGGCGCCGGATCGTGCCGAGGCCGAGGTGCTCGTGCGGGGCCAGGGCGAGCTGCTCGGCCCGCACCCGCCGCAGGAACGCCCGCGCCGGTTCGCCCGGAGCCACCTTCACCACCACGGGCACGGTGTTGACCAGCATCGCGACCAGGTTCTCCACCTCGGGCACGTCGGCCATCCGCCCGGACACCGTCGTCCCGAACACCGCCGGCCGCCCGCCGGTCTCGGCGGCCAGGACGACGCCCCAGAGCGCCACCACGATCGTGTTCAACGTCAGCCGATCGGTCCTCGCCAGCTCCACCAGGCGGCCCGTCACCGGGGCGGGCAGGTCGAAGACGTGGTGCGCCGACTCGGACGAGCCGGTCGAGGGCGCGGCGAGCACGGTCGGGGTGATGCCGTCCAATGTGGACTGCCAGGCCGCGGCCGCCGCCTCCCGGTCCCTGGCGCGCAGGACGCGGAACCAGTCACGCAGGGGTGGCGCCGGAGTCTCCTGGGGCGTCAGGAGTTCGCGCACCAGGAGCGTCACCGACCAGCCGTCGAGCAGGAGGTGGTGGTAGTCGAGGAGGAGGTGGGCGGCCCCACCCGGGAGGTGGACGAGGTGCAGGCGCAGGAGCGGGGGCGTGCGCACGTCGAACGGGGTGGCCTGGCTCCGGGCGGCCAGGACGTCCGCCCGGGCCCGCGCTTCGGCCGGGTCGAGCGCGCTCAGGTCGGTCTCCCGCCACGGCGCCTCGAGTTCGCCCACGATGATCTGCAAGGGTTCCGGGAGGCCGGCGACTTCGAACGCCGCCCGCAGCGGAGCGTGCCGACGCAGCACCGAAGTGGCCGCGGTACGCAGCGCCCGCGCGTCCACCGGGCCGGTCAGCTCGAGCCGCAGCTGCTCGGTGTAGCTGTCGGTTTCCTGCAGGCGGTGGAACAGGAACCCCTGCTGCACCGGGGTCACCGGCAGGATCTCCGTCAGGTCCGGGTGGACCGCCCGCAGCCGGTTGAGCTGGTGGTGGTGCAGGGCCACCAGCGGCCGCACCGGGATCGCCGGGGCCGCCGCGCCCGCCGCGGCGGCGGCGAGCTTGCGCGGGGTGCCCAGCTCGAACACCTGCCGGGTGTCGAGCGCCAGCCCGGCGCGCCGGGCCAGGACCACCAGCCGCACCGCGCCGAGGCTGTCACCGCCGAGGGCGAGGAAGTCGTCGTCCACCCCGGCGGGGACGCCGAGCGCCGCGGCGAAGGCGTCCACCAGCGTCTGCTGCTCCGGGGTCTCCGCTTCGGCGCGCCCGGTCGCGAATGCGGGTGACGGCAATGCTTTCAGGTCCACCTTGCCGTTCGGGGCGACCGGCAGTTCCGGCAGCGCCAGCACCGCGGCGGGCACCATGTGCGCGGGCAGCGTCCGCGCCAGCTCGCCTCGGATCGCCACGACGTCGAGGTCCGCGCCGACCACGTAGGCCACGAGCTGCTTGCCGCCGCTGGCCGCCGGCCGGGGCAGCACCAGGGCCTGCCGCACGCCCGGCAGCGTCCGCAGCCGGGTCGCGATCTCGCCCAGCTCCACCCGGAACCCGTTGATCTTGACCTGGTTGTCCTGGCGCCCCAGGCATTCCAGCTCACCGTCGGCGTTCCACCGCGCCAGGTCGCCGGTGCGGTACATCCGCTGCCCCGGCGCGCCGAACGGGTCGGGCAGGTAGCGTTCCGCGGTCAGCCCGGGCCGTCCCAGGTAGCCGCGGGCCAGGCCCGCGCCCGCGACGTAGAGGTCGCCCGGCTCGCCGTCCGGCACCGGCCGCAGGTCGTCGTCCAGCACGTGGACCCGGACGTTCCACAGTGGAGTGCCGATGGTCGGCACCTCGGTCCGGCCGGAGGACCACGCGGTCGCGTCCTGCATTTCGGTGGCGCCGTAGTGGTTGTGGACCCGCAGCCCGGGGTGGGTGCGGAGGAAGCCGCGCAGCGTCTCGCCGAGGACCAGGGGTTCGCCGGACTGGATGATGTCGCGCAGGTCGGCCAGTGCGACCCCGGCCACGCCCGCCGCCTCGCAGAGGGACTCGATGAGCACGTTCGGCAGGAACACCTGGTGCACCCGGTGCCGGTCGAGCCAGCGGGCCAGCCGGATCGGGTCGGTGCGGACGTCCTCGGCCGGCACGACCAGGCACTTGGCGTGCACCAGGGCGGAGAGGATCTCGTGCATGGCGAAGTCGAACCCGATGGCGGACAGGTTGGCCGTGCGCGTGCCCGGCCCGACGGCGAACCGGCCGGCGTGCCAGGCCAGCAGGTTGACCAGGCTCGCGGCGGGCATCGCGACGCCCTTGGGGACGCCGGTCGAGCCGGAGGTGTAGATCAGGTACAGCGGGTGCGCCGGGTCCAGCGGGGCGATCCGGTCGGCGTCGGCCGGGTCGGTGTCCGGGAAGTCCCCGAGCGCGAGGCTGTCCCACTCGAGCGCCGGGGCGGAGCCGAAGCCGACGCCGGCCGCGGTGAGCACGGTGACCGGGTCGGCGTCGGCGACCATCGCGGCCAGGCGTTCCGCCGGGTAGTCCGGGTTCAGCGGCAGGTAGACCGCGCCCGCCTTCAGCACCGCCACGAGCGCGACGACCGCGTCCGGTGACCGGGGCAGCGCCACCCCCACGACCCGCTCCGGCCCGGCGCCCAGGCCGATCAGCAGGTGCGCGAGCCGGTTCGCCTTCGCGTTCAGCTCCGCGAAGGTGAGGACGCCCGTCTCGTCGCTGAGCAGGGCGGGAGCCGTCGGGTGCGCCCGCACGGCGGCTTCGAAGAGTTGCGGCAGGGTCGCCTCGGGAACGGACCGGACCTCGCCGGCGGCCGGCGGGGACGACACCGGCTTGAAAGTCACAGTCATGCGGACGCGGCTCCAACCATCGCGGCGTTTTCCTCGATCCTGGAACGGCGGCCCGGGGCGGAAAAGTCGGGAGAACCGCTACTCGCGCAGCCCGCGCAGCAGCCGAGGGCCGAACGCGACCAGACCCGCCGTCGCCGCCGCCGCGACGAAGAACGGTGCCCGCAGCGTGAACTGCTGGGCGGCGAGGCCACCGGCGAAGGCACCGAGCGGGGCGAGGCCGTTGACGAACAGCCGGTAGGCGGCGTTGACCCGCCCGTAGGTCTCGGCCGGGATCAGCCGCAGCCGCAGCGTCGTGCTCACCACCCCGCCCAGCGACGCGGCCGCCCCGACCAGCAGCAACGCGGGTGCCGCGACCCAGGCGTCCGAGGTCAGCGCGGCCACCAGCAGCGGGGCGGGACAGAGCGCGAACGCCAGCAGGAGCGTCCGCCGCGCGCCGATCCGCGCGCTGAGGGCCGGGGTGACCACGAACCCGAGCAGGCCGCCCACCGCGATGAGCGCCATGAGCAGCCCGTACATCGCCGGGCTGACGTGCAGCACCTCCAGCGCGTACAGGACGGCGATGCCGAGGACCCCGACGATGGCGAAGTTCAGCACGCCCATGAGCAGGCACAGCGACCGCAGCAGCGGGTGGCGCAGCAGCCGGCGCAGGGCGTCGGCGGTGTCGGTGAGCACCGGGCGCCGCCCCGTCCGCGGTTCGCGCGGCACCGGAGGCAGCCGCCGGCCCAGTGCGGCGATCAGCAGCCCCGACAGCAGGAAGCTGACGGTGTCCACGGCGAACGGCACGGCCGCCGCCCAGGCGAACAGGAACGCCGCGATGGGCGTGCCGATGAACTCGGTGGTGACCATCTGCCCGCCGAAGAGCAGGCTGTTGGCCGAGTCCAGCGACCGCGACCCGGCCACGCTCGGCGTGATCGCCTGCGACAGGTTGTCGGCCAGCGTGTCGATGCAGCTGAGCAGGAAGGCCGTGCCGGCCAAGACCGCGATGCCGACCCCGCCGAACACGGTGACCAGGGTGAACGCGCCCATCAACGCCGTCCGGCCCAGTTCGCAGAGCCACAGCGTCCGCACCCGGTCGAACCGGTCGACGACCACCCCGGTGAACGGGCCGGCCAGCAGCCACGGGAGCTGCCCGGCCACCGTCACCAGGGCGACCAGGAGGGGGTCTCGGGTCAGCACCGCGGCGAAGAGCGCGAAGGCGGCGAAGCGCACGCCGTCGCCGAGACCGGAGATGGTCGTGGCGCTCCAGAGGTACCAGAACCTCGGGTCCGACCGCTTCGAAGTGGTCCCGGTGGCGGCCATCACCCGGCCGGATCCGGCAGGGCGGCCCGGTCGATCTTGCCGACGGCGGTGAGCGGGAACCTGTCCAGCCACACGAAAACGGCCGGGATCATCGCCGGGGGCAGCTGCCCGGCCAGCGCGCGGCGCAGCGCCGCGGCCGGTAGCTCCGGCCCGGCCGCCGAGCGGGTCAGGTAGGCCACCAGCCGCGGCCCGCCGCCGGGTGCGGCCTGCGCCAGCACCACGGCCTGGGCGACCTCGGGGCACGCGGTCAGCGCCGCCTCGACCTCGGCGGGCTCCACCCGGTGGCCGCGGATCTTGACCTGGTGGTCCAGCCGGCCGAGGAACTCCAGGGCGCCGTCCGGCCGCCACCGGGCCCGGTCCCCGGTGCGGTACAGGCGTTCCCCGGCGCGCCCGGGGTGCGGCACGAAGCGCTCCGCGGTCTGGGCCGGGCGGCCCTGGTAGCCCCGGGCCAGCTGCCCGCCCGCGATGACCAGCTCGCCGGTGACCCCGGCCGGGCACGGCGCGCCCGCAGGGTCGAGCACGAGGATCTCCGTGCCGGGAATGGGACTGCCGATCGGAATGGGGTCGGTCACCCCGGCCGCGGCGACCTGGTGCAGGGTGACCGCGATCGTCGCCTCGGTGGGCCCGTAGAGGTTGTACAGCGTGGCGCCGGGGAGCACCGCGGCGAAGCGGGTGGCCAGCTCGGCGTTGAGCTCCTCGCCGCCGCAGATCACCGTGCGCAGCGCGGCCGCGCGCTCGGCGGCGCGCGGTTCGGCCAGGAAGTGGCGCAGCAGAGAGGGGAAGAAGTCGCACGCGGTGACGCCGTAGTGGTCGTGCACGTCGAGCAGGTAGGCGGGGTCGCCGTGGTTGAGCGGCTCGGCGAGCACCAGCCGGCCCCCGCTCATCACCGGCACCAGCAGCTCCCACAGCGACGGGTCCGACGCCAGCGGGGTCTTGTGCAGGACGACGTCGGCGGGCCCGAACCCGAACCGCGCGCACAGCCACCCCAGCTGGGTGGCCAGTGCCTCGTACGGCACCACCACGCCCTTCGGCGTCCCGGTCGACCCGGACGTGTAGACGACGTAGGCGGCCGTCGCCCCCAGGTACGGCACTTCCGGCCGGGTCGCCGGGAAACTCGCCCACTCCGCGCGCACCGTTTCCACCGGGAGGGCGCCCGGCAGGTCGCCCTCGGTGAGCGTCACCGACGGGGCCGAGTCGGCCAAGACGTGCGCCAGCCGGGCGGCGGGCAGGTGCGGGTCGAGCGGCACGTAGACCGCGCCGGCCTTGAAGATGCCGAGCAGTACGGCGACCAGATCGAGGCCGCGGTCCAGGTGCACTCCGACGCGGTCCTCGGCGCCGACACCGCGGGCGCGCAGCCAGTGCGCGATCCGGTTGGCCGACTCGTCCAGCTCGCGGTAGGTGAGCGACACCGACGTCAGGTCCGTGTCGGCGAGCACCGCCACCGCGTCCGGCGTCTCGGCGGCCCGCTGCTCGACCCACCGGTGTGCCGGCCGGCTCCCGGTCCGGGTGGGGGTGTCGACTGACATGTCCGCCTCTCGTGTCTCGGCGCCGGAGGCGGCCGGATCCCTCCGGTGCCGTGGCCAGCCTCATCGCGGCGCGGTTCCCGGCGCCAGTCGGGGAAACGACCCCGGGCCCGGCGGCGTCCGGGACGTCACCGACTACCGCCGTCCCGTGGCGCCGGAAGGATGGGCGCCACCGGTACTGATCCGGCCAAAAGCAGGCCGGCCTCGCGCGGCAAGTAACCGTTGCTACCAGGCCATTCGGCCGTGGCTGTGGGTCGGATCAGTAACGATCGACACCGTATTCGTGCGCGGGACGTGCGGATCTCTTTCGGAACGAAGGTGGTTCGGCTCCATGGGGAACGACTGGCTCAGTCCGGAGCAGCGCAGGCTCCTGGACCGGATGCTCGACGAGGAGGGCGTCGACCGCGGGGAGTCCCCGATCGTGGCGCGCGGGGGCGACCGGTCGGCGCTGCCGCTGTCGTTCGCCCAGGAGCGCATGTGGTTCTTCCACCGCCTGCAGCCGGCCTCCACGATGTACAACATCGTCGGCGCGGCCACCCTGCGCGGGCACACCGACCCGGCGGTCCTGCAGCGCTGCGTCGACGAACTGGTGCGACGGCACGAGGTGCTGCGCTCGACGTTCCACCTGGTCGACGCCGGCACGTCGGTCCAGCGGGTCAACCCGCCCGGTCCGGTCCCGATGCCGGTCGTCGACCTGCGCGAGCTCGACCCGGCCGTGCGCGACGAGGCGGTGCGCGCCCGCTACTCCGACGAGGTGGACCGCCCGTTCGACCTGACGAAGGACCTGCTGCTGCGGCCGACCCTGCTGCGGGTCGCCGACGACGAGCACCTCCTGCTGCTCAGCCAGCACCACATCGCCACCGACGGCTGGTCGCTCGGCATCCTGCTGCAGGAGCTCGCTTCCCTGTACGACGCCTACGCCGCGGACCGGCCGCCCGCGCTGGCCGAACCGGAGCTGCACTACGGCGACTTCGCCCTGTGGCAGCAGGACTGGCAGGCCACCGGGGCGCTCGACGAGCACCTCGAGTACTGGCGGGCGCGGCTCACCGGCGCGCACGCCCTCGACCTGCCCACCGGCCGCCTGCGGGTCGCGGACCGCAGCTGGGACGGCGGCATGTGCGAGGTGCACATCCCCGCCGGGCTGGTCGGCGGCCTCACGGCGCTCGGCGAGTCCGAGCGGGCGACGCTGTTCATGGTGCTGCTCGCCGGGGTGTCCGCCGTGCTCTCCCGGTGGACCGGGCAGCAGGACCTGGTGGTCGGCGTGCCGGTGGCCAACCGCAATCGGAGCGAGATCGAGTCGATGGTCGGCAGCTTCGTCAACACCCTGCCGATGCGGGTCGAGCTGACCGGCGAGCCGACCTTCCTCGACCTGCTGCGGCGCTGCCGCCAGGAGGCGGTGGACGGGTACGCCCACCAGGACGTGCCGTTCGAGAAGATCATCGAGGAGATCAACCCCGAGCGGGAGGCCAGCGCGCACACCCCGCTCATCCGGCACATGCTGGGGCTGCACAACACACCGTGGCACGAGCTGCGGGTGCCCGGCCTCACCGTGGACATCCTCACCCTCGACACCGGCAAGGCCCGGTTCGACCTCGAGTTCGAGCTGACCCCCACCGACGACGGCGCCATCGCCGGGCAGCTGTGGTTCGCCGCGGACATCATGGACGAGCCGTACGTGCGGCGGCTGCTGGACTCGGTGTACGCGGTGCTCGCCGCCGCGGTCGCCGATCCGGAGACGCCGGTGTGGCGGCTGCCGCTGATGGCCGCGCCTGCCGACCTCCCGGCCGCTGAAATCCCCGACGCTCCCGTGGCTCTCCCCGCGGACGTGGTGCTGGGGGACCAAGTGCTGACCCAAGCGGAGTTCACCGCGCGCGTCACCGGACTGGCCCACGACCTGCGCGCCAACCATTGCGTGACCGACGGCAGTGTGGTCGCGCTCTGCCTCCCGCACACCGCCGAGCTGGCGGTCGCCCTGCACGCGGTCCTCGCGGCCGGGGCGGTGGCCCTGCCGCTGGACCCGGCCCTGACCCGCGCCGAGCTCACGGCGGCGATCGCGGAAGCGGCCCCGAAGCGCGTGCTCACGACCGCGGCGCTGGTGGAGGTGCTCGGCGACGCCGCCGTCGACGTGGCCACGCTCGGCTCCTCGGTCACGGATCCGCTGCCGCCACCCGCTTCGGACGCGCCCGCGGTCTGCCTGCGGTCGCGAGGCGGCACGCTGACCACCCACTCCCACGCCGAGCTGGCGGCCCGGGTCCGCGCACTGGCGGCCCGGTTCCCGGCCGCGACGGTCGCCGTGTCCCCGGGGGTCAGTCCCGACCTCCTGGTGACCGCCCTGTGGTGGCCGGTCGTGGCCGGCGGCGCCGTCGTGGTCGGGAAGTCCGGTGGGACAGCGGACTTGGTGCTGACCAACCCGGCCCGGCTGTCCACACTGGACACTCCCGCGCGCCGGGTGCTCAGCACGGGGGAGCCGCTGTGGCCGGACGCCGTCGCCGCGTTCGCCCGCGCGTTCCCGGGCACCGAGCTGGTCAACCTCTACTCCCTCGCCGAGGCGGGCCCGGTGGCCGCGCACGTGGTGGACCCGGCCGCGCCGGCGCCCTCCGGCCGGATCCCGGCCGGCTCCCCGCTGGGCGCCCGGCCCCAGGTGCGCGACGAGCGCGGCGAACCCGTGCCGGACGGGGTGGCGGGTGACCTGCACGTGTTCGCGGCCGGCGTCCTGGTGCCCACCGGTGACCGGGCTCGCTGGAACGTCCGGGGCGAGCTGGAGGTTCTCGGCAAGCCGGCGGGGCGCACGTGGGTGGCCGGGCGGCCGGCCGAACTCGGCGACGTCGTCGCGGAGCTGACCGCGCACCCGGCCGTGTCCCGCGCGCACCTCTCCCGCACCGAAAGCGGTGAGCTGATCGCGCACGTCGTGCCCCGGACCGCCCCGCAGGCCGGTGCCGACGGCGGGCGCGAGCGGTTCGTCCAGGACTACCTCGCGCGGGACCCGGAGAGCGACCCGCTGCTCAACCTCACCGGCTGGCGCAGCCCGGACAGCGGCGCGGTGCTGCCCGCGGCGGCGCTGCGCGAGTGGCTCGACGGCGGGGTGCGGCACATCCTGGACGCCGGGCCGCGGCGGGTGCTGGAGATCGGCTGCCGCAACGGGCAGCTGCTGTTCAAGCTCGCCCCCCGCTGTAACGCCTACCGGGCGACCGAGCTGTCCGGCCGCGCCCGCCGCTCCATCGAGCGGCAGCGCGACCGGCTCGCCGCCAAGGCCGGCGTCGTCGAGCTGGCCGACCTGCCCCCCGACGACCTGACCGGCCTCGGCGGGGACTTCGACACCGTCGTGGTCAACGGGCTCGCCGGGTACTGCCCCGGCCCCGGTTACCTCGAACGCGTCCTCGCCGAGGCGGTCCGGGCGACCCGCCCCGGCGGCACCGTGTTCGTCTCCGACGTGGCGGACCTGACCGCCCGGGAGGCGGCGCACCTGGCCGCCGAGGCCGCCCGCGTGCCGGCCGGCGCGCCCGCCGCCCGGCTGCGGGAGGCCGTCGCCCACCGGGCCGCCACCACCGGCGGCCTGGCCCTGCACCCGGACTGGTTCCGCGAGGCGGCCGCCCGGCTGCCCGGGGTGCGGGACGTGGCCGTCCTGCGTCGCGTGGGCACGCACCCCAGTGAGCTGACCCGGTTCCGGTTCGACGTCGTGCTGCACGTGGCTCTCGACGATCCCCTGCCCCCGGTCCGGGAAGCGGCTTGGGCGGACGTCACCACCGACGGGTTGGCCGAATTCCTCGCCGTCGCGCCGGATCTCGTTGTCCTGCACGGCATCCCGGTGGCCGGCCTGACCGGGGTCGCGGCGGCGCTCGACCGGCTCGCCACCGCGGACACCGCCGGCGAAGTGCGCCGGGTCCTCGACGATCCCGAGCCCGGGGTGGACCCGGCCGAGGTGGTGGCCGCGGCGGCCGCGCTGGGCTTCGACGCGGCCGCCGGGCCGGCCGGGGCCGGGTTCGCCGAACTGACCGTGGCCCTGCGCCGGCAGGGGAGCAGCGCCGTGCCGCTTTCGCGGGTGCTCGCCGCGACCGTCCCCGCCGGGGCGTGCCCCGGCCCGCTGGCCGCGGACACCGCCTTCGCCGAGTGGGCCAGGACGATGCCCGCCGTGGTCCGCGGCTGGCTGCGGGACCGGCTGCCGCTCAACGTCGTCCCCGCGTCGGTGGTGCCGGTCACCGCCTGGCCGCACCGTCCCGACGGCTCGACGGAGACCGCCGTCTTCACCGCGGCGGCCGGTGCGGAGCCCGAGGCCGAGACGGACACCGGCGAGCCCCGGACCGCGACGCAGAAGACCGTGCTGAACATCTGGTCGGACATCCTCGGCGTGGACCACATGGGCATCAACGACGACTTCTTCGCCCTCGGCGGCCATTCACTGATGGGGGCACTCGTCGTCGACCGGCTGCGCGAGGAGTTCGCCGTCGACCTGCCGCTGGGCCAGCTGTTCCAGACCCCCACCGTCGCCGAGGTCGCCGAGTACATCGACGGCCGGAGCAGCCCGGGACCGGACCCGGCCCCGGAGGACGAGGCGCCCGCTGTGCCTATTCGTGCGCTGGACCGCTCGGCGTTCCGCCGCAAGCGGCCCGCGTCCTCCCCGTCCGGCGCACAGGAGCGGAGCCGATGACCGACGTTCACCAGGAAGAAGAACAGGACGTCTTCGTCGTCCCGACGTCGTTCGCCCAGCAGAGCATGTGGCTGGAGAACGAGCTGGACCCCGGCCAGGCCACCTACCACGTGGTGGCCGCGGTCCGGCTGGCCGGCGCGCTCGACCGGGACGCACTCGAACGCGGCCTCAACACCGTGGTGGCCCGGCACGAGGCCCTGCACACCGTGTTCGAGCTCGACGACGACGGCCCGGTCCAGGTCATCGGGCCCGCGCCGGTGCTGACCGTCGGCGTCACCGACGTCGACCCGGCCGCCGCCGAGGCCGCGGTCGCCGCCGAAGTCCGCGTGCCGTTCGACCTCGAGCGCGGCCCGCTGGTGCGCCTGGCGCTGCTGCGCACCGCGCCCGAAGAGCACATCGCCGTGCTCACCATGCACCACATCGTCACCGACGGGCTTTCCTCGGCGATCTTCGTCGCCGAGCTGGCCGCCTGCTACGTCGCCTACCACGAGGGCCGCGAGCCGGAGCTGCCGCCGCTGCCCATCCAGTACGCCGACTTCGCGGTCTGGCAACGGGAAAACCTGACCGGCGCGAAGCTGGCCGCGCTCGAGGAGTACTGGAAAGGCAGTCTCGCCGGGGCACCCGCCCTCACGCTGGCCACGGACCGGCCGCACCCGGCCGTCCCCTCGGCCGAGGGCGCCACGCACGTGTTCGCGGTGCCGGCCGCGCTCGTCGGGGAGGTGGAGGCCTTCGCCAGGGCGGAGCGCGTCACCGCGTTCATGGTCTTCCTCACCGCCTTCGACGTGCTGCTGGCCCGCTACAGCGGCCAGCGCGACATCACGGTGGTCTCCCCGATGGCCGGGCGGGTCCGGCCGGAAGTGGAGAACCTGATCGGGTTCTTCGTCAACCCGCTGCTGCTGCGCGTCGACCTCGATGACGCGCTTCCGGCCCGCGAACTCCTCGCCCGCGTCCGCGCCACCTGCGCCGGGGCGTACGAGCACCAGGAGTTCCCGTTCGAGCTGGCCCTGGAGATCCTGCGCGCCGAGCGGGGCGCCCCAGCCGGCACCCCGCAGGCGCAGGCGATGCTGGTCCTGCAGAACCAGCCCCCGGTCGATCTGCGGGCCGCCGGGCTCGCCTTCGAGCCGCTGCGGGCGGACACCCGCACCGCGGGCTACGAGCTGGCCCTCGACCTCGAGCCGGACGGCACCGGCGCGTACCGGGCCTTCCTGGAGTACTCCCGCGACCTGTTCGACGAGGCCACCGCGAAGGAAATGGCGGACGCGTTCGTCGACGTCCTCGCCGGAATCGTTGCCGATCCCGCCGCCCCGGTGGACCTGGCCGCCGTGCGCGAGCCACCACGGCAGCGGACGGTTGAACCCCAGCCCGAGCCGGTGGCCGCCGAAGTCGCGTACCGCGCGCCGGAGACCCCGATCGAGATCGAGCTGCAGGAGGTGTTCGGCGAGCTGCTGAGCGCCGGCCGGGTCGGGATGGACGACGACTTCTTCGTCCTGGGCGGCGATTCGCTGTCGTTGATCCAGCTGCGCAACCGGATCCGCGAGCGGTTCGGGGTGGAGTTCCGCGTCCGCGACCTGACCACCCGGGTCGACATCGCCACGCTGGCGCCGATGGTGCTGCGGCGGATGCTCGAGCAGGACCCGGACGCCTCGGTGAAGGAGAACCCGTGACCGCCACCCGCGCGCCCCGCCGTCCCCGGTGGTTCCTGCGCGAACCCTCGCCCGACGCCGGCGTCCGGCTGTTCTGCCTGCCCTATTCCGGCTGCGGCGCCAGCATGTACCGGCAGTGGCCGGCGACCGTCGCCGACATCGAGATCTGCCCGGTGCAGCTGCCCGGCCGGGAGAACCGGATGCGGGAGGAACCGTTCTCTTCCTTCGGTTCCCTGGCCGAGATGCTGTGCGACGCGCTGGCGCCCCACCTCGACCGGCCGTTCGCGTTCTTCGGGCACTGCAGCTCGGCGCTCGTCGCCTACGAGACCGCGCTGCGGCTGCAGCGGCGCGGCCTCCCGGTGCCCGCTCGGCTCTTCGTGTCTTCCCAGGTCGCCCCGCACAAGGGCCCGCACGGCCGCTTCCTGGAGATGTCGGAGGACGAGCTGCGCGCGGAGGTCGTCACCCTGATCACCGCGCTCGGCGGCGTCCCGCGCCCGGACATGGTCGACCTGAGCCTCGAAGTGCTGCTGTCCGATGTGGACGCCCACAAGGCGTACGGGGTCAGCCCGCCGGAACCGTTGCCCTGCCCGGCGTCCGTGCTCGGCTGGGACGAGGACGTCGAGGTCCCGCACGAGCTGCTGCACGACTGGGCCGAGCTGGGCGAGACCACGTTCCGGCTGCTGCACGGCCCGCACTACGGCTTCATCGGGGGTCCCGAGGCGCTGCTGCGCGCGTTCGCGACGGACCTCGGCCGCACCCACCAGCCGCAGGCCGGGTGAGGCGTGCACCCCTCCGACACGACTTCGCGAGCCGAGCTGGAGGCCGCGCTGCTGCGCCGGCTGCGCGGCGGCTCCCCGGCCATCCCCCGCCTGCCGAGGCCGTCCGGCCCGGCCCGGTTCCCGGCGTCCCCGGCCCAGGCCGAGGCGTGCGCCCGGGCGTGGCGGGACCCGGCCCGGCCGGATCGGGTCGTCCTCACCGGACTCCGGCTGCGCGGCCCGCTGGACGTCCGCGCGCTCGAACGCGCCCTCGCCGCCGTCGTGCGGCGGCACGAGACCCTGCGGACCGCGTTCGAGGAGACCGCGGACGGGCTGGTGCAGGTGATCAGCCCGGTCCTCGACGTCCCGGTGACGGTCGTCGAGGCGACCGAAGACGACTTCGCCGCGCAGACCCTGGCCGCCCTGGAACCGGCGATGGACCTGCGCACCGGCCCGCTGATCCGGTTCCGGCTGCTGCGCTTGGCCGCCGACGAGCACATCGCGATCGTCGTGCTGCACCACGTCATCGCCGACGCCCGGGCCACCGAGGTGCTGCTCGCCGACCTCGCCGAGGCCTACCTCGGCGCGGACCTGGCGCCCCTGCCGATCCAGTACGCCGACTTCGTGGTGTGGCAGCGCGACCGGCCGGGGCGGGCCGCCGCCGTCACCGCGAACGTCGAGTACTGGCGGACCAGGCTCGCCGATGCGCCGGCCGTCCCGATCCCGGCGGACTTCCCGCCGTTCGACGGGCCCGCCCACCGGGGTGACCTGCTCACCGTGGGCGTCCCGGACGACCTGTTCGCCCGGCTGCGCGCGTTCGCCCGCGCCCACGACACCACGATCTTCGTCACCGCGCTCGCCGCGTTCCAGGTGCTGCTCGCCCGGCTCGGCGGCACCCGTGACGTCGCCGTCTCCGTTCCGGTCACCTTGCGCGACCGGGCCCAGGTGGAAGGCCTGATCGCCGACTTCTCCCAGGCCGTGGTGAGCCGGCTCGACCTGGCGGGTGGCCCGTCCTTCGAGACCGTGGTCGCCACCGCGCGGGACCGGTTCGCCGAGGACCTCGACCACGCCGGCGTGCCGCGCGAGCGGGTGGTGCGGGCGCTGCCGGGGCACGTCGCGGAGCTGTTCGACCGCGTGGAGTTCGGCGTCGACCGTGAGACGGCCACCGACGGTGCCGGCCTCGACCTGGAGCCCCTGCCGCCGCGCCTGCCGTACGCCGAGCGTCCCCTCACGGTGCGTCTCGGCCACGACGAGGAGCACGCGACGCTGTACGTCACCTACCGCTGCCGGGACTTCTCCCGGGCGCGCGTCGCCGAGCTGGCGGAGGACTACCTCACCGTGCTGGCCGGCGGTCTCGACCACCCCGCCGCCGGCCTCTTCGGCCCGGGCGCGCCCGCCCTGCGGATCGGGCGCCGATGAGCCGCATCTACCGCGACGCCACCGAACTCGTCTTCGACGACGTGTTCCTCGAACTGTCCGGGGTGCTGGCCGAGAGCCGGGTCATCCTCAAGATCGAGGGCCTCAACCCCGCCGGGTCGATCAAGTTCAAGACCGCGCTCGGCCTGGTGGACTCCGTCGAGCGCGACGGCAGGCTGCGGCCGGGCGGGCGGGTCGTCGAATCGTCGTCCGGCAGTCTCGGGGTGGCGCTGAGCCAGGTGTGCGCCCAGCGCGGCTACCGGTTCACCTGTGTGGTCGACCCGGTGACCAACCCGCAGGCGATCGCCCACATGCGGGCCATGGGCGCGGACGTGCTGACCGTGCGCGACCGCGACGAGAACGGCGGTTTCCTGGCCACCCGGATCCGGCTCATCGAGCGGCTGCTCCGCGAGGACCCGGAGCTGGTGTGGGTGAACCAGTACGCCAACCCGGCCAACCCCGCCGTGCACGCCAGGCTGACTGCCCGGTCGATCCTGGACGCCGTGCCGCACGTGCACTACCTGTTCGTCGGGGTCGGCACCGCGGGCACGATGATGGGCTGTGTGGCCGCGTTCCGCCGGTCGTCCCCGGCCACCCGGATCATCGCTGCCGACTCGGTCGGTTCGGTCACCTTCGGGCAGGCACCCGGCCCCCGGCACATCCCCGGCCTCGGCACCAGCAGGCACCCCGAGATCTGCGACCCCACCGCCCCCGACGACCTGGTCCGGATCCGCGAGATCGACACGATCCGCGAGTGCCGCGATCTGTCGCGCCGCACGGGCCTGCTCGTCGGCGGCTCCACCGGCACGGTGGTCCGGGCCATTCGCAGCTACGCCGACCGCATTCCCCCGGGCAGCACGGTGGTCGCGATCTCGCCCGACTTCGGCGACCGCTACCTGAGCACGATCTACGACTCGGACTGGGTCGAGCGCACCTACGGTCTCAGCCCCACCGAGCCCCTTTCCCCGAGCGAAACGGTGATGAGGTCATGAGTTCCTGGCTGACCGGTGCCCTGCCCGAGCCACGGCCCGAGTCCCTGCTCTTCCTCCGCCGGGACGAGGTGGTCGAGTGCCTCGAGGACTGCGACCCGGTCGGCATCGTCCGCGACGCACTCCTCGCCCACGGTGCCGGGAACACAACCCTGCCCGGCGAGGCGTACCTGGCGTGGCACAACGGGAAGGGCGCCTACACCCGCTCCATCGGCATGCCCGGCGCGGTGGCGGGCCGCGACTACGGCATGAAGATCATCAACGCCAGCGTCACCAACCCGGAGCTCGGCCTGGAACGCGCGGGCGGTCTCGGCCTGTGCTTCGACCCGGAGACCGCGCGGGTGACCACGGTCATGGAGGTGGGGGTCCTCAGCGCCGTCCGCACCGCGGCGGTCAGCGTGCTCGCCGTCGAGGCGGCCGGCTACGGCGCCGCGGCGCGCGTCGCCGTCGTCGGCTGCGGGACCCAGGCCCGGCTGCACCTGGCCCTGCTGCTCTCCCGCACGGACACGGTCCGGGAGGTCACCCTCTTCGACGAGCGGCCCGCCGCGGCGGAGGCCCTGGCCGAGGCGCTGACGGCCCGGCATCCCCGGTTGGCGGTCACGGTCGCCTCCGGCGTCCCGGAAGCCGTGGATGGCCAGGACATCGTCTTCTTCCTCACCACCGCGTCCGAAGGCTATGTCCGGAAGTCGTGGATCAGCCGGGGCGCACTGCTGGTGAACGTCTCCCTCGGCGACCTCACCGACGAGGTCCTGACCGGCGCCCACTCGCTGTACATCGACGACCTCCGGCTCATCGTCGAGAACCCCCGCCGCCCGCTGGGCCGGCTCATCAACGACGGCCGGGTCGCCCCGGCCGCCGCCGACGGGCCCTCCGTCACCGCCACGATCGCCGAACTGCTGGCGCATCCCGGCCGGCCCACCGAGGACGGCTACGTCGTGGTCAACCCGTTCGGCCTCGGCGTACTGGACGTGGCGTTGTTCGCCGAAGTCCGCGTCCAGGCGGAGAAAGCCGGCCGGGGCCAACGCCTCCGCCTCCTCTGAGGAGCATCCCCTGACCACCGTGAAGGAACCCGACCCCCAGTCCGCCACGCCGCGCGAGCGGACCGGCGGCGGCTCGCCCGTGCGACGCGGCTGGCCCGCGTGGGCCGCAGGCGTGCTGGTCCTGCTGCTCGCGGTGGGTTCCGTGCTCTACAGCGCGATCGCACCCGAGCCGCGCCCCGCCGACGCGCCGGCGACGGAGTTCTCCGCGACCAGGGCGCGGGCCGAACTGGACCGGATCGCCCAGCGGCCGCACCCGGCGGGATCAACGGCCAACGAGCAGGTCCGGGACCGGCTGGTGGCCCGGCTCACCGAGCTGGGGCTGCGGCCGTCGGTGCAGCGGACGAGCGCGGGAGTGGCCGGGACGGAGTCCGCGCACGCCTACGGCTGGGTGCAGAACGTGTCCGCCACCCTGCCCGGGACCGCGCACACGGGCCGCGTCCTGCTGGTGGCCCACTACGACTCGGTGGAGATCGGCCCCGGCGCCACCGACGACGGGGCCGGGGTCGTGACCCTGCTGGAGATCGCGCGGGTGCTCACCGCCGTGCCGGCGCAGCGGGCCGACGTCACCTTCGTGTTCACCGACAGCGAGGAGTTCGGGCAGCTGGGCGCCCGGGCGTTCGCCGGGGCCGGCCTGCTGGGCGACCCGGCGCGCGACGTGGTGCTGAACCTGGACGCCCGGGGCACGACGGGCCGGACCATCATGTTCGAGACCGGCGCGCACAGCGCCGCGCTCATGCCCGCGTTGCGGGCCGGCGCGCCGCTGGCGACGTCGCTGTCCCGCGAGGTGTACCGGCTGCTGCCGAACGACACCGATTTCACCGTCTTCCGCGGGGCGTCGCACACCGGGCTGAACTTCGCGATGATCGACGGCAGCGCCCCGTACCACTCCGAGCTGGACGATCTGTCCCATGTGGACTCCGCCGCGCTCCAGGACATGGGGGACACGGTGCTGGCCGCGACGAGAACGCTGGCGGCGGCCGACCTTCCGGGACTCGCCGGCGCGGGCGAGTCGGAGTACTTCACCGTGTTCGGTCTCGTGGTGGACTACCCCTCCGGAGCGGTCCTGCCGCTGGCGGCGCTCGCCCTGCTGGCGGCCGCGGTCGCGGTGTGGCTCGCCCGCCGCCGTGGCCGGCTGCGCCTCGCCGGGACCGCGCGCTGCGCCGCCGCGGCCCTGCTGGTGCCGGTCGCCGGCGCGGCGATCGGCTGGCTCGCGTGGCAGGCCGTGGTGCTCACCGGCCCGGGCAACGGCCGGTTCCTCGGCGGCGACCCCTATTCCGTGGTGCTCGCGAGAACCGGTCTGGTGCTGCTGGTTCTGGTGCCGGCGGCGTTGTGGCTGGTGTGGTTCGCCCGCCGCCGCGGCCGGCCGGCGGAGCTCGCGGCGGGTGGCTTGTTCGTCATGGCCGTGCTCGCGGTGGTGGCCGCGGTACTGGTGCCCGGCGCGGCTTACCTGTTCACGTGGCCCGCGTTCGCCGGGGCGGCCGGGCTGGTCGTGACGGCCCGGGTGCCGGTGGACTCACCGTGGCGGCCCGCGGTCGCCTGGCTGTCCGGCGTGCCTGCCGTGCTGCTGCTGGTCCCGCTCGTGTGGCTGCTGTTCGGCACGGTGGGGCTCGCGCTCGCCGCCGTCCCGCTGCTGCTGCTCGGCCTGGCCGCGGTGACGGTGTTCCCGGCGTGGCGCACCCCGCCGCGCACCCGGCCGGTGCTCGCCGCGGCGGCCGTCGTGGCACTGACGGCCACCGGCCTGGTCGTCTCCGACGCCGTGGCCGACCAGCCCGGCGCACCGGACCCCGCGCAGGTGAGCCTGGTGTACGCGCTGGACGCCGACCGGCACGAGGCGATCTGGGCCAGCGAGGGCGACGGCTCCGGCGAGTGGGCCCGCGAGCACGCCCCGGCCGACGATCCCGGTGTCGAGCAACGGTTTCCCGCGTTGTACGGGTCCGAGGGAACGCGCAGCGGGCCGGCCCCAGTGGTTACGGTGCCCGAAGCCGCCATGAAGGTGCTGGGGGAGTCCGCGGACGGCGACCTGAGAACCGTGCGGCTGCACATCTCGGTCACCGGCCGGCCCACCCAGCTGACGATCTACTCCGCCACCGACGGCGCCCCGGTCGTCCGGGCCGAGGTGGGGGGAACCACGTTCCCCGGCGGAACGAACCGGCCGTCCACGACCACCGGCTGGCGGTGGGGCCTGACGTTGTCCGCGCCACCGCCGGAAGGGGCCGAGCTGACGCTCACGGTCCGCGGTCCGGCGCCCGCGCACCTGCTCCTGGCCGCGCGCAGCCCCGACTTCCCACTGTCCGCTTTGGACGGACCCCGGCCGGACTCGGTCCGGTGGGGCGGTTACTCCAGCGGCCTGACGTTCGCGACCCGCTCGTACCGGATCTGACCCGCGCGAGGCGGTGGGCGCGCACGCTCAGCGCGGGTGACCGGGCGAGGCGGCGCGGGTGAGGTCGAGCTCGGCCCACACGGTCTTCCCCGTGGGCCGCTGCCACTGACCCCAGGACGCGCTCATCGCGGCGACCAGTTTGAGCCCGTGCCCGCCGTCGGAGGAAGGGGGCCGCGGGCAGGCCGGGTCGACGCAGGCGTCGTCGACTTCCACCGAGAGCCAGTCGCGTTTGCGCAGCAGGCGCACCTGCCGGGGTGGCTTGCCGTGCCGGAGCGCGTTCGACGTCAGTTCGTCGACCACCATGAGGGCGTCGACCCGCTGGTCTTCGGGCAGATCCTGCAGCAACCGCTCGGCCCAGGCGCGCACGGTGGCCAGCTCGGCGAGGTCGTCGGCGACTTCGAGGGCGAGCACGCGCAGCGAGTCGTCGAGGTGCGTCGTCTGCTGTTCGATCGGCATCGGGGCGGGGCCCTTCCTGATCCGCGGCTCCCCGTCCGTTTCGGGGAGCCGTCGTCGGGGGCCTGGTTACCCGGTTGCCGGGGTGTGAACCGCCTCCGGTTGTCAGCCGGCGTCGATGTGCTGCCGCAGCTGCTCCAGGGTCTTGGCCAGCAGGCGGGAGACGTGCATCTGCGAAACGCCGATCCGCTGGGCGATCTGGCTCTGGGTGAGCTCGTCGGCGAACCGCATCTTGACGATGGCGCGTTCCCGGGGCTCCAGGGTGGCCATCGCCGCGCGCAGGGCGATGTGGTTCTCGAACCGCTCGAAGCCGCTGTCGTCCTCGGCGAGGCGGCCGGCCGCGGCGAAGTCGTCTTCGCCCTCGCGCGCGGGGGTGTCGAGGGACGTGGCGCGGTAGGCCTGGGCGGCGAGCAGTCCTTCTCGGACGGTCTCGATGTCCAGGTCGAGGTGGCGGGCGAGTTCGCTGGGGGTGGGGGCCCGGCCCAGTTCGTGCGCCAGGACGTCGCTCGCCTTCGCGAGCTTCTGCTTCAGGTCCTTCAGCGCCCGCGGGACGCGCATCGACCAGCCGACGTCGCGGAAGTGCCGCCGCACCTCGCCCATGATGGTCGGCACGGCGAACGAGACGAAGTCGCTGCCGCGGTCGGCGGCGTACCGGTCGACCGCGCGGATCAACCCGGTCCGCGCGACCTGCAGCAGGTCTTCGAAGGGTTCCCCGCGGCCGCTGAACCGCCGCGCGATGTGCTCGGCGAGCGGGAGGTGCTCGGTGATCAGCCGCTCACGCAGCGCGGCGCGACGGGGGTCTTCGGCGTCGAGGCGGCTGCGCTCGGCGAAGAGGGGAGCGCAGTGGGCGTATTCGTTCGACCGTCGCGGCGTCGGGACGGTCAGCGCGTCGTTCGCCGACGCGTGGTCGGGAGCACAGACAGTCATGACTACCGGGTACCCCTGATCGTGTGAATTACACGAACGGGCTCGCGACCTGGTGTCGTAGCGGGTGGGACCGGCGGATACGCGGCCGTCAGCGAGTGGGCAGGTCGATCTCGGTGTGCCGCCCGGCCAGCGTCCGGGCGAGGTCGGCGAGCTTGACGTTGAGGTCCTGGGAGGTCCGCCGCAGGACGTCGAAGGCGGCGTCCGCGGAGACGCCTCGGCGCGCCATGATGATGCCCTTGGCCTGGCCGATCACGTCGCGGCTGTCGATGGCTTTGCGCAGGTGCGCGGCCTGCAGTTCCGCGCGCGTCACGGCGTCGGTGGCGGCCACGGCGAGGGAGGCGTGGGTGGCCAGCAGCAGCAGGACGTCGCGGTCGGCCGCGTCCAGCCCGTGCCGGGAGCGCGAGTAGACGTTGAGGGCGCCGCTGGACTCGCCGCCGGGCGGTCCGCTGATGAGGGCGGTGGAGAGGACGGAGCCCATCCCGAGCCGCGCGGCGGCCGGGGCCCATCTGGGCCAGCGCGGTTCGGCGGTCAGGTCCGGGGCGATCGCCACCGCCGGGCCACCGGGCTCGGCGGATTCGACGCAGGGGCCTTCCCGGAACCGGTACTGCAGCTGGTCGAGTTCGGTGGCGACCTCGTCGGTCTCGGCGGGGGTGTGGAAGTGGCCGTCGGTGCTGAGCAGGGTGAAGCTGGCGAGGTCGGCGGCCGGGACCATCACCGTCGTGGCCTCGAGCACGCGGTGCAGCACGTCTTCCACGGTGGGAGCGGCGAGCAGGGTGCGGGTGAGCTCCGCGAACTGCCGGACCAGGGGGCCGGTGGCCGGCCGGTCGGACGCGAAGGCTTCCTTGTCGCGCTGCCAGTCCTGGTCACTGCTCATGCCGGTCTCCCTGGGTGGCTGCGGGAAGACGGCTGCCTTTTCAACCATCGCGACGACCAACGTAACCCGCCGGGCTGCCCGGCCGCTACGAGCCCGCCACCCGGACATTTGCGTGGCGCTCCGGTGAGCGGCCGGCTGAGGGGGCACGCGCGGCGCCGGCCGCGGTCGCGCTCCGCCGGCTACGGGGTCATCGGCGGCTGCGGCGTCCGGACGGGTCGTGCGCCCGGGCGTTCGCCGCTTCCGGCCGCCGGTTTGCGCCGGGTGCCGGTTCCGGCGTGTACACCGGCTGGAGGAAGAGGCTGCCGTACCGGCTCTCCTGGGGCGCGGTGAGCGCTTCGGGGTGGGGTTCTTCGGCGGCGGGGTGGCTGAACAGCGAGCTGTCCATGGTGGAAGTGCTGATCGGGGGTCCTTTCGTGGGCGCCACCGGGCGGTGGCGCGGCCGGCGGTGCGCCGCGGAGAGCGGTGCGCTGTCGCCGGTGCTGGGTCCCCACCGGCTTCAGCCGCTGATATGGCGCGGTGAACGGCCGGATGAGGAGGCCGAGGACGGCGCAGGTTCGACCACTTGCGCACGAAATACTCTCGGACACCACTCACTCTACACGACGACCGCGGCGCCGCACGTTCCCGCGACGGGAACGAACGGCGGCTGCCGATCCACCGCCTCCCGAAATCACGCGAGCGGCGAATTTTCTTTCAGCACAACAAAAGCACGCACGCCCGGCCGGGTATCACTCGGTTCCGACGGAGAACTCCTCGGTGCCCACCACCGTGAGCAGCGCGAGCTTTTCCTGGTCTTCGGTACCCGGGGTGGCGGTGAAGATGAGCAGCGACTGGCCCTCGTCGGGCTCGAGCAGGAGCTGGCAGTAGAGGTCGAGCCGGCCGATTTCGGGGTGGACGAACCGCTTGGTCTCGCTGAGCCGGAGGCCCACTTCGTGACGTTCCCACAGCCCGTCGAACTCGTCGCCGGTGCCGCGCAGGGCCGCGACAAGCTCTGCGGCGGGCGAACGGGGGCCGTCGCGGGTGACCGCCGCGCGCAGCTGGGCGACGTTGACGCGGCTGGTCCGCGCGTGGTCGCCGGGGTGGTAGCGCTCGCGGGCGGCCGGATCGGTGAACCAGCGGTACGGCGCGCTGCGGGCGTGGCCGGTGTACTGCGTCTGCTCGCCCAGCAGCGCGACCGCGGACGGCGTCTGCAGCAGCGTCTCGCCCAGCGGCCCCATGACCTGGGCCGGGGTGTCGGCGATGCGGTCCATGACGCGCATCAGGCCGGGGCTCACGTGCCCGGCCCGCAGGTCGCGGCGAGCCGTGCGGTAGCCCGCCAGGAGGAACAGGTGATCACGTTCGCCGGGGGTGAGCCGCAGCCCCCGGGCGACGGCCGCGAGCATCGGCTCGGAGGGCTGCGGCCCGTCGCCGCGTTCGAGGCGGGCGAAGTAGTCCGCCGACATGCTGCACAGCTGCGCGACCTCTTCCCGGCGCAGGCCCGGTGCGCGCCGGCGGTGCCCGCGCCGGAGCCCGACGTCTTCCGGTTGCAGCGCCGCCCGCCGGGTGCGCAGGAAGGCGCCGAGAGTGGCCGCGTCGAACGTGCTGTCCATGACCTCATTGTCGCCACGCCGGCGTCGCTCAACCACGACCTGCCGGTCAGTGGCTGAGCGGGTCCTTCCTCGTCCGGGCCGCGGTCCGTTCACTGGAGACATGACTCAGTGGACAGAAAACGAGATCCCGGACCAGACCGGCCGGACCGTGGTGATCACCGGCGCCGGCCGCGGGCTCGGCCTGATCACGGCCCGCGCGCTGGCGGGGGCCGGAGCCCGGGTCGTGCTCGGGGTGCGCGACCTCGACCGGGGACGGCGGGCTGTCGCCGGGCTGCCCGGCCGCTTCGACGTCCGGCCGCTGGACGTCGCGGACCTCGGTTCGGTGCGGGCCTTCGCCGCCGCCTGGACGGGTGACCTCGACGTGCTGATCAACAACGCCGGCGTCATGGACACCCCCGCCGCGCGGACGGCGGACGGCTTCGACCGGCAGACCGCGACCAACTACCTCGGCCCGTTCGTGCTGACGAACCTGCTGCTCGAGCACGTCACCGACCGGGTGGTGCACGTCACCAGCCAGCTGCACCGCCAGGGCCGGATAGACCTGGCCGACCTGGACTGGCGCACCCGTCCGTACCACAGCATGGCCGCCTACCGGGCGTCCAAGCTCGCCGTCGTGCTGCACTCCCTCGAGCTGCAGCGCCGGCTGGACGCCCGGGGCAGCGTGGTCCGCTCGGTGCTCGCCAGCCCGGGGATCGCCCGCACCGGCCTGGCCGCGCACTCGCGGTCGGACATCGTCAACCGCGTCCCGTTCCTCACCAACTCGCCCGAGCAGGGTGCGTTGTCGCTGCTCTACGCCGCGACGCAGGACGTTCCCGGCAACGCCTACGTCGGGCCCGGCGGTCTCGGCGGCCTTCGCGGCTCTCCGGCCGTCGGCCGGCCGGGCAGGAACGGTCTCGACGAGGAGCTGGCCGCCCGGCTCTGGGACGTCACCGCCGAACTCGTCGGCCCGGCGCCCCGGTCTCCCGAGGCGGCCGACGGCGGCGGTGTGTACATTTGTTCTTATGACCCACTCCGGAGCCCGGGACCGGACCGGCGGCCGGCGGCCCCGCCGGCATGATCCCGGCCGCCGGATCCGCATTCTCGACGCGGCGCTGGATGTCCTGGTGGAGCGCGGGATGACCGGGATGACGCACCGGCACGTCGCCGCCCGGGCCGACGTGCCGCTCGGTTCGGTCACCTACCACTTCGCCGGCTTGGCCGAGCTGCAGGCGCAAGCGTTCGCGCGGTTCGTCGAGCTGCAGACCGCGGTGTTCGAGCGGCTCTTCGACGACGTCGGGACCCGCGAGGAGTTCGTCGAGGTGCTGGTCGACCTCGTCCACGCGAGCCCGGCCCGGCAGCGCAGTGCGGTGCTCGGGTTCGAGCTGCACCTGGCGGCCCTGCGCGACCCCGGGCTCCGCGTGCTGGCCGAGGCGTGGACGAGGAGCAGCCAAGAGGCGCTGGCCCGCTTCGTCGGCGCGGAAGCCGCCGCACGCCTGGACGCGCTGCTCGAAGGGATGATCATGCACGCACTGCTGGCGACCGGACCGCGGTCCCGGGAGGCGGCCCGGGCGGCCATCGACCCGGCTGTCGAGCGGCCCGGCCCGGACGGCTTTCCGCGAACGCAAGGAGAACACCATGTCCGATAGGCCCGTGCTCGCGGTCACCGATGCCGAACTCGGCGAGCTGCGCACTCGGCTGGCCGGCACGCGGTGGCCGGCTCGGTGGCCGGTCGCCGGCTGGTCGGCGGGCACCGATCCCGATGAGCTGCGGCGGCTGGTCGGCTACTGGGCGTCCGGCTACGACTGGCGAGCGCACGAAGCCGCCATCAACGCCCTTCCCCACCGGGTCGCGGACATCGCCGGGACGCCGGTGCACTACCTGCGGTTCGACGGCGAAGCCCCGGACGCCTTGCCGATCGTGCTGACCAACGGGTGGCCCAGCTCGTTCCTGGAGCTGACCGAGTTCGCCCGGCGGCTGGCCACGCCGTCGAAGCACGGTGGTTCCGCGGCGGATTCCTTCACCGTCATCGTCCCGTCGCTGCCCGGCTTCGCCTTTTCCCCGCAACGTCCGTCGCTCACGGATCCCGTGCAGACCCACGAACTGTGGCACCTGCTCATGCGCGAGGAACTCGGCTTCACCCGGTACGCGGCGCACGGTGGAGACCTTGGCGCGGGCATCACCTCCCGGCTGGCCGAAGCCCATCCCGAGGCCCTGCTCGGGATCCACCTGATGGCCGTCGCCGGCCCGGTCGCCTACGACGACGAGAGCCTCACCGCGGCGGAGAGGGCCTACCTGGACTCGGTGGCGGCCTGGTCGGCGCAGGAAGGCGCTTACCAGCACCAGCAGAGCACCCGGCCGCTCACCCTGGCCTACGGCTTGGCCGACTCGCCGGCCGGGCTGCTGGCCTGGATCCTGGAGAAGTACCGCGCGTGGAGCGACTGCGGCGGTGACGTGTCCTCGCGGTTCAGCGACGACTTCCTGCTGACGCAGGCGTCGCTCTACTGGTTCGCCAACACCATTTCGACCTCGTTCCGGCCGTACTACGAGTACGGCGAGAAGCTGACGCGCCGGGTCGAGCGGGTCGACGTGCCGACCGCCGTCGCCCTGTTCCCGGCCGACCTGGGCCAACCACCGCGCAGCTGGGCGGAGCGCACCTACCACGTGACCAGGTACACGACCATGCCCCGCGGTGGCCACTTCGCCGCCTACGAGGAACCCGAACTGCTCGCCCGTGACATCACCGAGTTCTTCCGCGAACTGCGGTGACAGCTGGCAGGATCGCCACGGATCGATAGGAGGCCGCCATGTCTCGGCACCGGATGGTCGTCGTCCTGCTCGAGCACGTCCTGCCCCTCGACTACGCGATCCCGGTGCACGTGTTCGGCCGGGAGGCGCCGGAGGCCTACGACCTGGTGACGGTGTCCGTGGGCGGTGGTGCCGTGCCGGTGGCCGGGGGAACCACGGTGCTCCCGGACGGCGGGCTGGAGCTGTTGCGCCGGGCGGAGACGATCGTCGTGCCGGGCTACGCCGACGCCGTGGAGCGGGAGCTGCCCGGGTCGTTGCTGCGGGCACTGGCCGGTGCGCACCGGCGGGGCGTCCGGCTGGTGTCCATCTGCTCCGGGGCGTTCGCCCTGGCGCGGGCCGGTGTCCTCGACGGCCTGACCGTGACCACCCACTGGTCCCTGTGCGCCGAGCTCGCCGAACGGTTCCCCGCGCTCACGGTCGACCAGTCGGTGCTCGTGGCCGGCACCGGGCCGGTGCTCACCTCCGGCGGCGTGACCGCCGGCGTGGATCTGTGCCTGCACCTGCTGAACACCGACCTCGGCCCGGCGGCCGCGCGGCACATCGCGCGGCGCATCGTGATGGCGCCGCGCCCGGCGGACGGGCAGCGGCAGTTCGTGGAACAGGCGGTCGTCCCGCCCGGCGACGACGTCATCGCGCGGGCCCAGCAGTGGATGCTCGTGTCGCTGGGGCAGCCCCTGTCGGTGAAGGACGTGGCCACCCGGTTCGCCATGGCGGAGCGGACGTTCCACCGGCGCTTCCGCGAGAAGGCCGGGGTGCCACCGCTGACCTGGCTGCGCGACCAGCGCATCGCGCGGGCCAAGGAACTCCTGGAGAACTCGGTACTGTCCATAGAGGACATCGCGCGGCGCGTCGGCTTCGGCACGGCGGCCAACCTGCGGGTGCAGTTCCGGCGTGCGACGAACGTCTCGCCCCGCGAACACCGGCGGTCCTTCACCTTCGACGGCGTCTGACCCTGTTGGCAGGAAGCTTTCGATAGCCGGCAGGACTGCCACTGTCCGCGAACAGCACGCGGAGCCGAGACTGAGGGCATGAACCAGCCGACCTTCGTCCTCGTCCACGGCGCCCTGACCGATGCTTCGGTGTGGCGCCGGGTCTCCGTTCGCCTGCAGGACGCCGGGCACACCGTCATCGCGCCGTCGCTGCCGATGCGCGGCTTCGACGGCGACATCGCCTACCTCGGGCAGTTCCTGGGCACGCTCACCGGCCCGCTCGTGGTCGCCGCCCACTCCTACGCCGGGTCGGTGATCTCGGCTCCCGCCGCCTTGACCGAAGCCGTCCGCTCGCTCGTGTTCGTCACGGCGTTCCAGCAGGATGCGGGGGAGACGGCGGGTGCGCTCAACGGGAAGTTCCCGGGCAGCCTGCTCATCCCGGAAAACCTGGTCGTGCGGGAGTACCCCGGCGGCGCGGAAGTTTACCTCCGGCCGGACAAGTTCGGGGAGGTCTACGCCGGTGACGCCAGTGCGCGTGACCGGAAGATCCTTGCCGCGGCCCAGAGACCCTTCGATCCGGTCACCCTGGACGGCAGCTTCGCGGACGCCGCCAGCTGGCACGAACGGCCGTCGTGGGCCGTAGTGTCCACTCGGGACAACTCCATTCCCACGGAGGCCCAACGGTGGATGGCCGAGCGGGCCGGCTCCACGGTCGTGGAGGTCGAGTCCACGCACGCCGTTCCGCTGGTGCGACCGGAGGTGGTGGCCGAAACGATTCTCGGTGCGGCGGGCTGACGGCTATCGTCGGACGACCGCACGCCGCACGCACGCGGACGTTTACCTCCGAGGGAATTGGTTTGCCGCACCCGGTGGCGTTGACTCACCGACCATGACCAGTTACCAGCTCCACACCGCAGACACCGCCGACGAAACCGCGAAGGAGCCGCTCAGGGTTCTCGAAGGCGCTTTCGGGTTCGTGCCCGCCGCGGCCGGCCTGATGGCCCACTCGCCGGCACTGATCAACACTTTCTTCGCCGCCTTCGGCCACTTCCGGGGCGGGGGCACCTTCGGCCCGGACGAACGGCAGGTCCTGCTGCTGTCCAACGCCGTCGCCAACCGCAGTGCGTGGGCGGTGGCGTTCCACACGCTGGAGTCGCTGCAGGACGGCGTCGAACCCGCCGTGGTCGAGGCGATCCGGCAGGGCGAGCGACCCGCGGACGAGCGGATGGCGGCGTTGTCGGAGTTCACCCGGTCGTTGATCGAGCGGAAGGGGCACGTCGAGGACGCGGAGGTGGTGGCGTTCAAGGCGGCGGGCTTCACCGAAGAACAGGTCTTCGAAGTGATCACCGGCGTGGCGATCTCGGCGATGACGAACTACACCGCCAACCTCGCCGGGCCGCCGCTGGAGGACGCGGTGGTGCCGCACGCCTGGAAGACGGGATACTCGACGGGTGCCTGACGTGGGTCTCCTGCTGAAAACCTGGCGCGGTACCCGGCGGCTGAGCCAGCTGGCGCTGGCCGCCGAGGCCGCCGTGTCGATCCGCCACCTGAGCTTCGTCGAAACGGGACGGGCCAACCCGAGCCGGGCCATGGTGCTGAAGCTCGCGGAGGTGCTCGACGTCCCGTTGCGCGAGCGCAACACGCTGCTGCTCAGCGCCGGCTTCGCCCCGGAATACCCGGAGTCCGAACTGGACGCACCGGGGCTGGCCGCGGTGCGGGACGCACTGGAGACCATCCTCGCCCAGCAGGAACCGTTCCCGGCCCTGGTGATGGACCGCAGCTGGGACATCCGGCACACCAACACCGCCGCCCGCCGGTTCTTCGCCTTCCTCCAGGACGGGCAGCGGGCGAGCGCACCGGAGCCGGCGAACGTGCTTCGCCGGATGTTCCACCCGGACGGCGTGCGACCTCACGTGACGAACTGGCCGGAGGTCGCCGAAGCATTGGTGCGGCGTGCCCGCCGCGAGGCGATCGGGGGCGTCCTCGACGAGCGAGCCCAGCGGATCCTCGACGAAGTGCTGGACTACCCGGACGTGCCGGCGCACCTGCGGGTGCTGGACGCGACGGCGCCGGTCCTGCCGATCGTGCCGATCCGGTACGAGCGGGGTGGCCGTCGGTTCGCCTACTTCTCCACGGTGACCACGCTGGGCACCCCGCAGGACGTGACCCTGCAGGAGCTGCGCATCGAATGCTTCTTCCCGATGAACGACGAAACCCGGGAGCACGCCCGGGAACTGGCCGGGTGACGGCCGGCCCTCCGGAACCGGCGGTCAGCGGACGAGGCGGAAGAACCCGCGCACCTGCTCGACCAGCGATTCCGGCTGCTCCAGCGCGGCGAAGTGGCCGCCGTGCGGCAGTTCCTCGAACCAGCGCAGGTCGGTGAACCGCAGCTCGGCCTCCCGCCGAGACGGGCGGGTGATGTCGCGCGGGTAGACCGACAGCCCGGACGGTGCGGTGACCTTGTCGCGGAAGCGGGCGAAGCTCTCCCAGTACAGGCGCGCCGACGACGTGGCCGACGCGGTGAACCAGTAGACCGAGATCTCGTCGAGGATCTTCTGCCGTGGCAACGCGTCCCCGGGGCGGCCCTCGTGGTCCGTCCAGGCCCGGTACTTCTCGGCGATCCAGGCGGCCTGGCCCGCCGGGGAGTCGGTGAGGCCGTAGCCGAGCGTCTGCGGCCGGGTCGCCTGGATCGCCGAATACCCCCGGCCGGTGCGCTGGAACTCCTTCTCGGCCGCAAGGTTCGCCAGCTCCGCGGGTGTCGGGTCGTCGAACGCGCCCGCCGCCACGGACCCCAGGTTCAGGTGCACGCCGGCGACCCGCTCGGGCGCCACCTCGCCCAGCGCGCCGGACACCGCCGACCCCCAGTCACCGCCCTGTGCGCCGTACCGCTCGTAACCCAGCGAAACCATCAGCGTGTCCCAGGCACGCGCGATGCGGGTGACGCCCCACCCGGTCGTCGACGGCTTGTCGCTCCAGCCGTACCCGGGCAACGACGGCGCGACCACGTGGAACGCGTCCGCCGGGTCCCCGCCGTGTGCGCGCGGGTCGGTGAGCGGGCCGATGACGTCCAGGAACTCGAGCACCGAACCCGGCCACCCGTGCGTGAGCACCAGCGGGAAGGCGTCCGGCTCCGGCGACCGGACGTGCAGGAAGTGCAGGCCCAGCCCGTCGACGGTGTCGCGGTACTGCGGGAAGACGTTCAGCCGATCGGCGAACCCGAAGTCGTAGTCCTCGGCCCAGCTGCGGCAAAGCTCCTGCGCATAAGCCAGCGGCA
Organism: Amycolatopsis mediterranei; assembly: GCF_026017845.1. NCBI lineage: Bacteria > Bacillati > Actinomycetota > Actinomycetes > Pseudonocardiales > Pseudonocardiaceae > Amycolatopsis > Amycolatopsis mediterranei. Next base: position 7,156,103 of record NZ_CP100416.1, on the reverse strand, counting down.
GCCCCTGTGACCAGTCGTCCACCGGCTCGGGCTCCGGCCACCGCGTCCGGCGCAACCGGTCGCGCAGATCCGCGATCTCGGCTTCGGTGACGCTGACCTCGAACGGCTCGGCGGTCACAGCGAGCTTCCTTTCCTCGGCACGCGGGTGCGTTGATCAGAATAAGCCGCTCAGGTGAGGCGGGCCGCGGACGGCGGCTTCGGGCGGCCTTCCCAGCCGAGGTGCGCGGACACCTTCGCCGCCGCCTTCGCGGTGACCCGGCCCGCGGTGTCGAGGTGTTCGCCGAGCCGCTCGGCGGGGGCGGAGATGTTCAGCGCGGCGACGACCCGGCCGCGGAAGTCGCGGATCGGCGCCGAGACCCCGACCAGGCCCGCTTCGAACTCCTCGCGGACCCGGGCGTAGCCGTCCCGCCGGGATTGCTCGATCTTCGCCCACAGTTCGGGCAAGGAGTGCACTTCGGACCGTGGCCGGTCGCCGGCCAGTGCCGGGAAGCGGATGTAGAGCTCGTCGGGGGTGGCGTCGAGCAGCAGGACGCGGCCGGCCGACGTGCAGTGGGCCGGCACCCCGCGGCCTTCCCAGCCGTGCACCCGGAAGGAGTGCCCGGACACCGACAGCAGCGTGAGCACCTCCTGATCGCGCAGGACGCAGAGGTGGCTGGTCTCTTCGAGCTCGGCCGACAGCTCCCGCATCACCGGCTCGGCGGTCCGGGCCAGCCGGTCCTCGACCGTCCGGGCGACCAGGGAGAACAGCCGCCAGCCCAGCCGGTAGCCCAGGGTGTCCGGGTCGCGTTCGACGATGCCTTCCGCGGCGAGGGCCTTGAGCGCCCGCGAGACCTGGCTCTTCTCCCGGCCGGTGAGCTGGGCGAGGCGGACGACACCCAGTTCGCCGGCCCGCTGCGCCTCGGGTGAGGCGAGCGCCTCCAGCAGGTCCAGGTCACGGCGCAGGCCGTGCCCCTGGTGCCGGGCACCGTCGTCCGGGTGGGTCATGCCCCCGAAATTAGCAACCGTCCGCAAGAGCACGAGTTGGCGCCAGCGCAACCCGTGTTGCAATGTCCGGCCGGACCTTGCCCGCCGTTTCCGCGCGCTCCTACCGTCGATCCCGCCGCACCCCCATCGACCTGGAGCACCCATGACTTTCGCGTCCACCGCGCTCATCGGCGAGGCCTTCGTGGGCGAGGGGGTGAACGCCGCCCACACGAACATCGTGCTGGGCCGCCGGGGCGGCCCGGTGGAAACCGCGTGGGCGACCGCGCTGGCCACGCCGAGCGCGGGTCACGTGCCCTTCGTGACGGTGCTGCGACCGTCCGTGCCGGTCCAGCCGCCGACCCTGTTCGTGCCCAAGACCGCGGCGGAGACCGACCTGCACCGGCGGGCCACCTGGGGCGCCGCGCAGGCCGGGCTCGCCCGGGGCGTGGCCGACGCCGTGGAGGCCGGGGACCTCCCGGGTGCCGAGGCCGGTGCGCTGCTGCTCATCGCCGCGATCTGGGTCGACCCCGGCGTGGCCGACCTCGACGAAGCATTCGCCAACCAGCGGCTCGCGGCCTTCCGGGCGATCCGGGCCGCGGTGCTGGGCACGCCGACGATCGACGTCGTGCTCGACGCCGCGCGCACCGGACCGGCCAACCCGTTCTACGCGCCGGACCCGGACGTCCTGGCCCGCACCGCGCCCGAGCTGGAGGCCCTCGGATGAAGATCACCGCCATCACCCTCGACCGGCTGCGGCCGGCGCTGGACCCGCCGCTCGCCGCGGCCTGGGACCCCGAACCGCGGCGGCACTTCGACGCGACGATCGTGCGGGTGCACACCGACGACGGGATCACCGGCATCGGCTCCGGCGACACCATGGCCGGCTTCGAGGCGGTCGAGCACCTGTTCCTCGGCGAGGACCCGCTGGACATCGTCCGGCACGTGAAGGCCATCGAAACCGCCAACTTCCACGGCGGGTGCTACTGGCCCCTCGAAGTCGCGCTCTGGGACGTCATCGGGCAGGTCGCGGGCCTGCCGGTGGCGACGCTGTTCGGGAACTCCGCCCGCTCGTTGCCCGCGTATGCCTCTTCGGCCGAGCTGAAGCCGCCCGCCGAACGCGTGGAGACGGCCCTGCGGGCCCGCGAAGCCGGGTTCCGGGCGATGAAGATCCGGATCGACCGGAACCGCGTGGACGAGGGTGTCGCCGCCGTGGCCGCGGTCCGGGACGCCCTCGGCGCGGACTTCGGCATCATGGTCGACCTCAACCAGTCCTGGCGGATGGCCGGCGACACCGCACCCGCGTCGGACCTGGCGAAGACCCGCAAGCTGGTGCGCCGGCTGGCCGAGCTCGACGTCTTCTGGGTCGAAGAACCATTGCCGTACAACGACATAGCCGGCTTCAAGACGCTGCGGGCGGAGAACCCGGGCCTGCGGATCGCGGCGGGGGAGATGCACCACTCGGTGCCGGAGCTGCTGCGCTACCTCGAAGAAGACGTCCTCGACGTCTACCAGATGGATGTCGTGCTGGCGGTCGGGATGCACCGGGCCCGGACGCTGGCCGAGCTCGCCCAGCTCAAGCACCGCGCGTTCACCCCGCACAGCTGGACCAACGGCATCGGCGTGCTGGCCAACCTGCACGTTTCGGCCGGGGTCGGCGGCGGGCCGTTCTTCGAATTCCCCTGGGACCCGCCCGGCTGGACCCCCGAGCGCCGCGATTTCATGCTGACCGAACCCGTGATGATCGATGCGCGGGGCGAGCTGGCCGTCCCGCAGCGGCCCGGCCTGGGCATCGAACTCGACGAGAAGGCGGTGCAGCGGTGGCGGATCTGACCCACGAAGACTGGCTCGCGGCGGCGGACCGGCTGACGCCCGAGACCCGGCCGTTCCTCGGCAGACGGCACGTGGAGTCCACTTCGGACGAAACGTTCCCGAGCGTTTCCCCTCGCGACGGCCGCGTGCTCGCGCAGATCCCGGCGGGCAGCGCCGAGGACGTCGACCGGGCCGTTCGAGCCGCGCGGGAGTCCTTCGAGGACGGACGCTGGCGCGATCTCCCACCCCGGGAGCGCAAGCGGATCCTGCTGCGCTGGGCCGACGCGATCACCGCCCACACCGCGGAGCTGGCCCTGCTCGACACGCTCGAAATGGGCAAGCCGATCAGCGAGTCGCAGCGCGTCGACGTCGCCAAGACCGCCGAGACGATCGCCTGGTACGCCGAGACGATCGACAAGACCTACGACGAGCTCGCACCGACACCGGGCGACGCGCTGGCGTGGATCACCCGCGAGCCCCTCGGCGTCATCGGCGCGGTCGTGCCGTGGAACTACGCCCTGCTCATCGCGTCCTGGAAGCTCGGCCCGGCCCTGGCCACCGGCAACTCGGTGGTGCTCAAGCCCGCCGAGCAGACGTCGCTGGCCGCGCTGCTGCTGGCCCGGCTGGCGACCGAGGCCGGCCTGCCGGACGGCGTGCTCAACGTCGTCCCCGGCCGCGGCGAGGTCGTCGGGCAGGCGCTCGGGCGGCATCCCGGCGTCGACAAGATCGCCTTCACCGGATCGGCCGAGGTCGCGCGGCTGTTCCAGGTCTACGCCGGAGAGTCGAACGGCAAGCAGGTGGCCGTCGAGGCGGGCGGCAAGTCGCCGCAGCTGATCCTGCCGGACGCGGACCTGTCCGCCGCGGCGTCGGCGGTGGCGTGGGGCATCTTCTACAACGCCGGCCAGACGTGCAACGCCGGTTCGCGGGTGATCGTGCCCGCGGCGCTGAAGGACGAGCTGCTCGCCGAGCTCGCGAAGATCACCGAGGAGACGTTCCGGCCCGGCGACCCGCTCGACCCGGCGACCGTGCTCGGCCCGCTCGTCGACGACGTCCAGCGCGATCGCGTCCTGGGCTACCTCGACGCCGCTCGCGCCGAAGGCGGGACGATCGTGCTCGGCGGCCGGTGCGAGGGCCTCGCGATGGAACCGACCATCGTCGACGACGTCCGGCCCGGCACGACCATCGAGCGCGAAGAGGTCTTCGGCCCGGTGCTGGCCGTGCTGACCTACGACGGCTCGCCGGAGGAAGGCGTCCGGCTGGCCAACGACACGGACTTCGGCCTGGTCGCGTCGGTCTGGACCCGCGACGTCACGACGGCCCACCGGGTCGCCAAGCGGCTGCGCGCCGGCACGGTGTGGATCAACACCTTCGACGCCAGCGACGTGATCACCCCGTTCGGCGGCTTCAAGGCCACCGGGGCCGGGCGCGACAAGTCGTTGCACGCCCTCGACGCCTACACCGCGCTCAAGACCACCTGGCTCAACCTTCCGGAGACCTAGCATGAAGATCGGTTTCATCGGCCTCGGCAACATGGGCCGGCACATGGCGCGGCACCTGATCCTCGCCGGCCACGACGTCACCGTCCACGATGTCCGCCCCGAAGCAGCGCTGGACCACCTCGGCCTGGGCGCCCGGTGGGTGGACAGCCCCGCCACCTGCGCCGACGGCGTCGACGTGCTCATCACGATGCTCCCGACCCCCGGCGTCGTCGAGGACGTCCTCCTGCGTGGCGGAGCGGCCGAGGCGCTCTCGCCGGGTGCCCTCTGGATCGATATGTCGACCTCCACCCCCGCGGCGGCGCAGCGCATCGCCGAAGAGGTCCTCGACGCGCGCGGCGTCCGGCGGCTCGACGCGCCGGTCAGCGGCATGGCCCGCGGCGCCGAGGCCGGCCTGCTGCAGATCTTCGTCGGCGGCGACGCGGGCGACTTCCGCGAAGTGCTGCCGCTGCTGGAAGTCCTCGGTGATCCGGCGAAGATCCTGCACGTCGGCGCGGTGGGGCACGGCTACACCGTCAAGCTGATGATCAACCTGCTGTGGTTCGGCCACCTGGTGGCGGCGGCCGAGGTCCTGGCCGTGGGCGTCAAGGCGGGCGTCGACCTCGGTGTGCTTCGCTCGGCGTTGCTGGCCGGCCCGGCCGCGTCCCACTTCCTCGAGCACGACGTGCTGTCCGTGCTGGCGGACGGCGACTACGACGACTCGTTCGCGATGGTGCTGGCGTGCAAGGACCTCGGCCTGGCCGTCGACCTCGCCCGCGATGTCGGGGTGCCGGCCGAGCTCGCCGCGCTCGTCGAGCGGATCTTCCGCCGTGCGAAGGCGGCGTACGGCGACCGCGCCGGGGAAATGAGCCCGGTCCGCCTGTACGAAAAGTGGGCCGGTCAGGACTTCCGGCTGCCGCTGCCCACCGTCCCGGCCGTCTGAAGGAGCCCGGCATGCGCCTGTCCGTCGAGCCGACCGGCCGCACCGAATACGGTCCCGGGGTCATCGCCGAGCTGCCCGGCTTCGTCGACAGCCTGGGCCACCGCCGGGCGTTCGTGGTCACCGACCGGGGGCTGCGAGCCACGGGGATCGTCGAGCGCGTCGAGAAGATCCTGGCCGCCGCCGGGATCGAGCACGCGGTCCACGAGGACATCGGCCCGAACCCGTCGACGGCGGAACTCGACCGCGGCGCCGCCCGCCTGCGCGCGTTCGGCACCGCGACCGTGCTCGCCCTCGGCGGCGGCTCGGCCCTGGACGCGGCCAAGGGCGTCTCCCTGCTCGCCGGGAACCCGGGCGCCGCGGCCGCGGACGCCGATCGGCTGTGGGACGCCGCCGCCGGCCTGCCCCTGATCGCCGTCCCCACGACGGCAGGCACCGGCGCGGAAACCAACGGGTTCGGCGTCACCGAGGACGTCTGCGCGCGCCGGAAGGTCTACATCGGACACGCCTCGGTCAAGCCGCGGATCGCCGTGCTGGACCCGGAGCTCACCCTCGGGCTGCCCGCCGGGATCACCGCGGCGACCGGCTTGGACGCCCTGGTCCACGGCATCGAATCCCTGGCTTCGCGGGGCGCCACCCCGTTCTCGGCGGCCTACGCCACGCAGGCGGTCGGCCTGGTCGGCCGGTGGCTGCCGGTCGCCTACCGCGACGGCGGCGACCTGGAAGCGCGGGCGGAGCTGATGCTCGGCGCGCACCTGGCCGGGCACGCACTGACGTTGTCCGGGCTCGGCCTGGTCCACGGCATCGGCCACGCGCTGACCGCGCACACGGGCACGCCGCACGGTGTCGCGCTGGCCGCGGTGCTGGAGGAGGTCATGCAGTTCAGCGCGGCGGCCGCGGGGGAGGCGTACGAAGCAACGGCTCGCGCGCTGCACGTCACACCGGCCGGCTCCGCCGCGGCGATCGAGGCCGTCCGGGAGATCTCGGGCGCGATCGAGATCAAACGCCCGTTGCGCGAACTCGGCGTCACCCGCGAGGAGATCCCGGAGATAGCCGCGGCCGCGGTCGCCGACGCCGTCACGAAGAACGCGCCACGCCTGCCGTCGGCAGCGGAGGTCGCCGAACTGCTGCGTTCGGTTTACTGAGCTGGAGCCGTCGCCTCGGGGTGCTCGGCCATCTCGAACTTCACTGCAACGGATCGCGTCGATGGCGGCATCTTGAGGGGTGTGCAGTTCGAAGAGTTCACCCGCGAGCAACTGCCCGGTCTGGTGCGGTTCGCCGCCGTCCTGACCGGCGACCGTGAACTGGCGCAGGACGTGGTGCAGGACGCGCTGGTGCACGCGCATCGCGCCTGGCGGCAGCTCGCGGCGGCCGATCGGCCGGACCTGTACATGCGGAAGATCGTCGTCAACGGCTACCTCGGCTGGCGGCGCCGCTGGTACCAGCGCTCGGTGCGCCCGACCTCGGACGTCGCGCGGTACCGGGAGCTGACCGAGCCGGATCCGGCCGGGCGGATCGCCGACGCCCACCAGCTCGGCGGCCTGCTCGCCGGGCTGAGCCGGGCCCAACGGGCGTCGATCGTGCTGCGGTTCTACGAAGACCGCGACGACGACGAGATCGCCGCGGTGCTCGGGTGCGCGCCCGGGACCGTGCGCAGCCACATCTCGCGCGGCCTGAGCTCGCTGCGCGTCCAGCTCAAAGAAGGCAAGGAGAGTGTGTGATGACCGATCTCGACGAGTTGCGCCGCGCGCTGCGGGCGCAGGAGACCTTGGCCCCCGATCCGGACGAAGTGCTCGCCGGCGCCACCCGCCGGATCCGGCGGCGCCGGGTGATCGGGGTCGCCGCGGTGACGTTCGCGGTGGTCGCGCTCGGGGCGGGTGCCGTCGGGGCGCTGGAGCGGGGCACCGCGGTGGTGCCTCCGGCCGCGCACCCGAGTCCCTCGTCCGCCGCGGCGACCGGGTCGCCGGACACCGGTAAGGTGCCGCCCGCCGCGCCGGCGGTGAGCCTCGAGGACAGTTCCTGGCAGCTGATGTTCTGGGCCATCCAGCCGCACTTCGCCACCGTGCACTACGGCCAGGACCATAAATACGCGTTCGAGATCGAAGTCCGGGAGAGCGCCCCGCCCAAGAGCGCGCTGCCCGCGAAGCCCACCACCGCCGGGCAGATCTCCCAGCCGCAGACGGTCATGTGGCAGGACGGACCGAATCGCTGGTTCCGGGTGCAGACCGCGAAACCGGTGACGGCCGCGGAAATGCTCGATCTGCTGGGGAAGATCCGCGCCACGCCGCCGGTGATCAAGTCGCCGCTGAAGTCCGTGCAACTCCCCGCGGGGCAGAAGGTCGACACGTTCACCAGCGAGTCCGAGGCCAACACGCTGGTGCTCTGCCCGGACATCGAGGTGCGGAAGGTGCCGCTCGACAGCCGGTGCTTCTCCCTGTTCGTGTGGATTCCCCGGAACAACGAAAGCTCGGACAGCGGCACCGAGCAGGATCCGCTGCCGGCCCGCCAATTCCGGAAGATCGGCCCGTACACCGTCGAAATCAACAGCTCGCCCGCCAACCGAGCGGCTGCGCTGACGTTGCTCAACTCCGTTCAGCTCGACCGGTAGTTCTTGTTTCCTGCGCGAGGCGGGGCGCTCTGTTCATGGTGCATGAACAGGCCCCGGCCTCGGTGACTCTCCACTGACGTGGATCTCCGGCCGCGTCCGAGTGCGTGATTTCCCCGCCTCCGGCCAGCTCTCCTGGGTGACGCCCGCCTTCCGGGCGGTTGCCGTGAAAAAGCAGCGGTCCATCGCCCGGTCGAAGGAGTTCCGATGCGTCTTTCCGTGGTCGTCGTGGTCGGAGGGGTGATTTTCGGTGCCGTCGCCGCGGCGACGTTCCTTCGTCCGGTGAACGTGCCCGCCGCCGTGGAACGGCCGGTCTTGTCGGTGTCTTCGCCGCCGGACACCGCCGCACCGGCCCCGAACGCGCGGCGGGCTGCGCCGGATCCGGCGGAGGTCAAGGTGGCCGTCGACGTCCGGGGCGACTGGTCCTGGGCGTTGCGCGAACTCGGCACCGGTGCGGTGGTCGGCGACGGGACGCTGCGCAACACGACCGAATCGATGATCAAGAGCTGGCTCGCCGTGGACTTCCTCGCTTCCCGGCGGTCCCGGATTTCGGCGGAGGACGAGGCCCGGCTGACCCGGATGATCCGGACCAGCGACGACAACGCCGCGCAGGCGCTGTACCTGCGGCTCGGCGGCGACGACTCGATCAGCCGGATGATCCGGACCTGCGGCCTGCGCGACACGCGGATCCACCCGGACTGGTGGTCCAAGACCACGATGCCCGCGACCGACGCGACCCTGCTCGGCCAGTGCGTCGCCCGCGGTCCGGGCTTGAGCCCGCAGTGGCGGACCAAGCTCCTCGATCTTATGCGCTCGGTCGACGCCGGCAACGCCTTCGGCATCCCGGAGGCGCCGGCGCTCGAGGGCAGGCGCCCGGCGGTCAAGAACGGCTGGACCCGGCACGGGACCTGGTGGACGGTCGACTGCCTGGCCATCTGGGACCACTGGGTGCTCGCGGTCATGGTGCACTACCCGGACCAAGGCGACGAGCACCGGTACGGGGCCACCGTGTGCAAGGACGTCGCCCAGCAGTTGTTCGGCCGCAGCGACATCAGCCTCGCGCCGGGCCGGTGAGCGGGCGCGCCCTGGAGACCGGCACCCCGGTCGTCATCGAGGACGGCTCCCTGCGGCCCGCGCCGCCTCGGCCGGCCGGTCGACGGCCTGGACTTCGTGGTGGGCCGGCTCGGCGGGCAGCATCGTGTGGCGGTTTCTTTCCGCCGACAACCGCAGTCTGGCGCAGTCGGCAACGTCCTTTCCGGACGCTGCCTCGTGCGCCGACGCGGTGCGGACCCTCCGGGACCGGTTGACCCTGGCGGACGTCGTCGTGCGCGACACGAACTCGTGCCCGGCGCCACCCTGGCCGGCGAGGTGCTGCCGGCCGGCGACGACATCTACGCGCCGTCGTGGAAGCTGACCGACGCCCGCCGCCGCATCGGCATGGTGTTCCAGAAGCCGAACCCGTGCCCGGCGATGTCGATCTACGACAACGTCACGGCCGGGCTGAAGCTCACCGGCACCAAGGTCAAGGCGGCCGAGCGGGACGACCTCGTCGCCGAGTGCCTGCGGAAGGCCGGGCTGTGGAAGGAGGTCCGCGACCGGCTCCGCCAGCCGGGCGGTGCGTTGTCGGGCGGCCAGCAGCAGCGGCTGTGCATCGCCCGCACGCTCGCCGTCCGGCCGAAGGTGCTGCTGATGGACGAGCCGTGCTCGGCGCTGGACCCGACGTCGACCCGCCGCATCGAGGAGACGATCGAGGACCTCAGCGGCGAGGTCACGATCGTCATCGTCACGCACAACATGCAGCAGGCGCAACGGGTTTCGGCGCAATGCGCGTTCTTCCTCGCCGAAGCGCCGGGGGTGATCGTGGAGGCGGGCCCGGCGAACGCGGTGTTCGACGAGCCCTCCGACCCCCGGACGGCCGACTACGCCCACGGCCGCTTCGGCTGATTCGGCCGTTCCGGAGTGAAGTCCCGGCGATCGGACGACGCTGGTGGCGGTCGGTGCGCGCTACGGTGGTCCGGTGCGGGTACCGGGTAGTGCCCGGCATCGACGGCCCCGGCGGTTCGTCGTGCCGGTCTTCCGCCGTCAAGGTGCAGTTCTCTCCCGGCCGGGATCGGTGGCCGGTGGGGTCGGGGAGGCTTGTGGTGGGCAGGGTGCTGGTGACCGGCGCGGCCGGGCGGGTGGGGCACATCGTGGTTCCCCGCCTGCACGCCGCGTGGGACCTGCGGCTGCTGGATCTGGCGCGGCCCGGCGACCTCCCCGGCGAGTGGGTGACCGGCTCGGTCACCGACGCCGGCGTCATGGCCGGCGCGTGCCGGGGGGTGGACGCGGTGATCCACCTCGCCGCCCTCGCCGGTGAGGACAGCTGGGATCGGCTCATGGCCGTCAACGTCAGTGGCACGCGCACGGTCTTGGACGCGGCCTTGGCTGCCGGAGTGCCCAGGGTGGTGCTGGCGTCCAGCGTGCACACGGTCGGGTTCCGGCCGGCCGGGCAGCCGGTGCCCGCGGACTGCCCGCCGTGTCCGGACACCCTCTACGGGGTCAGCAAGGCGGCGGTCGAGGCGTTGGGCAGCCTCTACCACTTCCGGTTCGGGCTGGACGTCATCTGCGTGCGGATCGGCTCGTGCTTCGTCCGGCCGGTGGACCGGCACGCCCTGAGTCTGTGGTTGTCCCCGGGCGACGCCGGCCGGATGTTCGAAGCGTGCCTGACCGCCACGGCCCCCGGCTTCCGGGTCATCTGGGGGGTCTCGGCCAATAGCCGTGGCTGCTGCTCCCTGCGGGAGGGCCGGGAACTGGGGTACCACCCGGTCGACGACGCCGAGCGGTTCGCGGCCGCGGTACCGCCCGATGAGACGGTCTCGGCACACCTGGGCGGGCGGCTGTTCACCACCACCGAACTCGGCCGGCCCATCGGGCAGGGGTGAACGCCCGACGGCTGATCGCCCTCACCGGGGCGGGGCGACGGTCGTGGCGTAGGTCAGCAGTTCGGTGCCGTTGCCCTCGTCGCCGTTGTCGGGGGCGACCCACATGGTCAGCGTGTTGCCCGCGGCGGCGATCTTGAACGGGTTGCGGTTGACGACGTGGCCGGCGGCGGACCACAGCTGGACCGGAGCCTCGTGCTCGATCTGCCGGGCGCGCAGGTCCACGAGGCCGATCCCGCCCAGCTCGTAGGTCGCGCCCGCGCCACCCGCGGCCGGCGTCTGCGGCAGGTTCGCGATGCCGCCGCAGATCATCCGGCGCTGGGGGAGGGTCTGGCAGTCCTGGTAGTCGACGAAGAAACCGGGGTTGTCCCAGGCAGCGATCCGACGGCCGTCGGTCGTCCACTCGTAGAAGCGCCGGGAACCCCAGCTCTGCCCGACCAGGTGCCCGCTGGCCGCGTCCCGGACGATCCCGCCCACGTGGTCGGCGACCTCGAACTGCTTGTGCACGGCCAGGGTCCGGGCGTCGATGCGATAGACGACGGCGCTGCTGTCCGGCCGGTACTGGGCGACCGGAACCCAGACGGAGGTGCCGTCGAAGTCCATGCCTGCCGGGTGGTACATGTCGCCTTCGCCGAGGACGATGTCGCGCTGCAGGTGACCCGCCCGGTCCATGACGAAGACGTGGCCGATGCCCTTGCCGGGGGTTCGGTCGTAGCCGCCTTGCGGAACCGGGTATTTCTTGGTCGGCTCCAGGACCTGGACGGCGGAGAGGAACATCCGGTCGCCGGCGAACGCCAGGCCTTCGGTGTGGTAGGTGGGGAACTGCAGCTTCAGCGTGCTCACCAGCTCCCACCGGGTATCACGGGTGACGGCGGCGAAGTCCGCCGAGACGGCGTCCTTCCGGACCGCACCGGCGTTCGTCATCGCGGGTGTCGTGGACGCGCTTGCGGTGGCCGCCCCGCCGACGGCCACCACCAGCGCCACGATCGTGAGCAGGGCACGCCGCAGATCGACAGTCTTCATCGGGACCTTTCGCGGTGAGGGACCCCCAGGGCCCATCGACGGTAAGCGCGCCGGATGAAGCGACGGTGGTGCGGACGCCAACACTGGCGGAACTGACCACGCGCCGTTTCGGTGATCGGGGGGAACCGCCGTCGGGATCGGATCGCCGAGGAACGCCCGGCCGCGCGATACCGTAGGGCCGACGTTGGTGTCAGGTGACCAGGAGGCTCGGTGGCGGAGCAGGACGACGTGCCGCGTCAGCCTCGCCTCCCGGTTCCCCGAGAGCTGCCTCCGGACATCTCCGGGTTCACCGGCCGGGCCGGGCAGCTCGACGAGCTGGACCGGCTGCTCGACGGCTCCCGCACGTCGACCTCGGTGGTGGTGTCCTCCCTCTCCGGCACCGCCGGCATCGGAAAGACAGCGTTGGCGGTGCATTGGGGGCACCGGGTCCGGGACCGGTTCCCGGACGGGCAGCTCTACGTCAACCTTCGGGGATATGACGTCGACGATCCCGCCGCGCCCGAGGACGTGCTGGCCGACCTGTTGCGCCCACTCGGGATAGCGGAGGCAGCCGTTCCCACCGGCTTGGATCGCCGGGCGAGCGCCTATCGGTCCCTCATCGCCGACCGGCGGATGCTGATCGTCCTGGACAACGCGCGGACACCCGATCAGGTCGAGCCCTTGCTGCCGGGAACCCGGAGCTGCTTCGTGCTCGTGACGAGCCGTGACGCACTCCCGGGTCTTTCGATCGCCCACGGCACATCCCGGATCACCGTCGACCTCCTGCCGCACGGCGAGGCGGTGGAACTCCTGCGCCGGCGGCTCGGAGACCGGGCCGACGACCAGCCCGCTGCGGCGGACGCACTGGTCGAGCAGTGCGCGTGCCTGCCCTTGGCGCTGCGTACCGTCGCCGAATTGGCGCTGGCCCGGCCGTGGACCCAGCTGCACGAGCTCGCCCGGGAGCTGGGTGACGAACGGTGGAAACTCGAGATGCTCGGCTCCAGCGGCCATGCGTGCACCGCCGTCCGCTCGGTGTTCTCGTGGTCCTACCGGCAGCTGTCCGCCCGCGAGGCGCAAGCGTTCCGGCTGCTCAGCGTGGCACCGGCACGGTGCAGCATCGACGACTACGGCCTGGCCGCTCTCGCCGGTGGTATCACCCTCGAGGAGGCTCGAGACACCCTCCGCAGCCTGATGCGCGTCCACCTGGTCCGCGAAGCGGCTGATGGGAGATTCCTGTTGCACGACCTGCTTCGCGCCTATTCCGCGGAGCTGGGTGGGGAACGTGCGCGCCGGCACGAACGAGAGCACGCTTTGGGGCGCCTGTTCGTCTACCACACCCATACGACCTGCCGTGCGCTCGAACTGATCGGCCCGCGCCACGGACGGAACCGGCCAGAGCAGCCGAAACCGGCCGGGCCGGTTCCGGCCTTGACCACCGACGCGCAGGCGCTCGCCTGGCTGATGGCGAGGAAGTTGACGAAGGCCCGGCCGGCGAGCTGGTGCGCGAGCCGGCGGAACCCGGCCCTGCGCCGGGGGCCGCCCCCGGGTCAGGTGAGCTTGCCGGTCGGCGACCACGACCACGAGCTGGGTGTCGCCAGGTAATCGCCGCCTCAGCGAGTCGACGAGCCGGCGCACTGGATGACCAGCTGCTGGCTCCGCCGGCGAAGCTGCTGGGCGACCGCGACCGCGACCGCGACCGCGAGCTCGTGATCGTGATCGTGCCGAGCGGGTCCCTGCACTCGGTCTCGTGGGGTGCGCTGCCGTCGCTGCCCAGCCGCCCGCACGTGGTCACGCCGTCCGCAACCGCGTGGCTGGCCGCTGACGGGCGACCGAGTCGCCCTCAGGCCGGCGACACGTCCTGATCAGGGGCCCGGGAGTCGAGGTCGAGCAAAGCGAATTCGACGACCTGCGCGAGCTCTACCCCGATGCGACGTCGTTGAGCGGGCCGGAGGCGACCGTGGCCGCGGTGCTGCGCCACCTGGACGGAGCGCGGATGGTGCACTTGGCGGTCCACGGCCAGCACGAGCCGGAGAATGCGTTGTTTTCGCGGCTGGAACTCGCCGACGGGCCGTTGTTCGCCCACGACGTGCTGCGCCTCGGCCGGCCACCCGCGCAGGTGGTGCCGGCGGCCAACGAACTCGCGCTCACCCACATCAGGCCGGGCGACGAACCACTCGGCTTCGCCGGTGCGCTGCTGGCCTCGGGAGTCAGCACGGTCGTCGCGGCCGTGACCCAGGTGGGGGAGCGAGCTGCCTCGCTCGCGATGAGCGACTTCCACCACAGCCTGGCGGCGGGCAGCTCGCCGGCCGACGCTCTGGCGCACTCCACGGGACGGGACCCGTACCGGCGGCCGTTCATCTGCGTGGGTGCCAGTTGACGCGAAGCGACGCTCTCCGCTCAGGAAATCACGACCACCGAGCGGCGCCGCAGTCGTACTTTCGGGTGATCTGGGCCGGCTGGGCCTTTCGTACCATCAGCGGGTGAACTCTGCGCTCCGCTCGCTGTGGGACGAACCCCGGCCGCCCGATCCGCCGTCGCGGGTGTGGCGTGACTGGGCGCTGCTCGGTGTGCTCGGGGCCGCCCTGGTGCTCGAGGGCCTGTTCCGGCCGGACATGCCGTGGCGGGTCCTGTCCGTGGTCGTCGTCGCCGCGCTGCTGCCGACGTTGCTGTGGCGCCGGAGCAGGCCGTTCCCGATGTTCCTGGCCTCGTTCGGGATCACGGCCGTGGTCACGCTGCTGACCGGCGGTGCCGCCCCGTCGGCGTATGCGATGGCCGGGCTGCTTCTCTTGCCGTACTCGCTGGCGCGGTGGGGGTCCGGGCGCGAGCTCGTGCTCGGGGTGGGGCTCGTGCTGCCCGAGACCGCCCTGTCGGTCGCCCTCGGGCAGAAGAGCGTCGCCGATGCGGTGGGCGGGCTGGTCGTGCTGTTCGCGACCGTCACGCTGGCCGCGGCGGTGCGGTACCGGGCCCGGGCGCGGCTGCGGGAGCTGGACCAGGTCAAACTGCTCGAGCGCGAGGGGCTGGCGCGGGACCTGCACGACACGGTCGCCCACCACGTCTCGGCGATGGCGATCCGGGCGCAGGCCGGTCTGGCGATGATGCCGTCGCAGCCGGAAGCCGCGGCCGAAGCGCTGCAGCTGATCGAAGCCGAAGCGGCGCGCGCCCTCGACGAGATGCGGGCCATGGTCCGCGTCCTGCGCCGCGACGAGCCGGCCGATCTCGCCCCGAACCCGCGGATCGCCGATCTCGGGAAGCTCGCGAGCCGGGCCCGGCCGTTCGTCGACGTGACCGTCTCCGGTGACCTCGACGACCTGCCGCCGTCGATCGGGAGCGCGATCTACCGCCTGGCCCAGGAATCGGTCACGAACGCCCGGCGCCACGCCCGGCACGTGACCCGGATCGAGGTCCGGGTCACCGCCGACGACACGTCGGTGCGGCTGCGCGTGAGCGATGACGGAGAGCCCGGCCTCGTGCGCCCGGCGGCGTCCCCGGGCTACGGGCTCGCCGGGATGATCGAGCGGGCCGGCCTGCTCGGCGGAACCTGCGAAGCGGGCCCGAACCCGGGGCGGGGGTGGTCGGTGACCGCGGTCCTGCCCCGTGGTGGGGTGGCGGCATGAGCATCCGCGTGATCGTCGCCGACGACCAGGAGATCGTCCGCACCGGCCTGACGATGCTGCTCGGCTCCCAGCCGGGGATCGAGGTCGTCGGCGAGGCCGCCGACGGGGAGGCCGCCGTCGAGCTGGCGCGGCGGCTGCGTCCGGACGTGTGCCTGTTCGACATCCGCATGCCCGGCATGGACGGCATCGAGGCCACCCGCCGCCTGGCCGGTCCCGGCGTCGAGAACCCCCTGGCCGTCGTCGTCATCACCACGTTCGACCTCGACGAGTACGTCTACGCGGCGTTGCGGGCGGGCGCGCGCGGGTTCCTGCTGAAGAACGCCGGCACGCAGCTGCTCGCTCAGGCCGTCCACGCCGCCGCGACCGGTGACGCCCTGATCGCGCCCAGCGTCACCGCGCGGCTGCTCGACGCCTTCGCGGGGACCGGCTCCGGCGCGCCGAGCCAGCCCATCGAACCCCTCACCGACCGCGAAGAACAGGTCCTGCTCAGCGTGGCGCGCGGGCGGACCAACCGCGAGATCACCGAGGAGCTCTACATCACGCTCAGCACGGTCAAGACCCACATCGCGAGCCTGATGGCCAAGCTCGGCGCCCGCAACCGCGTCGAAATCGCCATCTGGGCCCACGAAACCCGCCGCGTCCGCAACGCGGCAGCCGCGCCCCGCCGAAAGTACTAGAACCGGGCCGTACTTGGGGACGGGTGAGGTCCGGCCCTTCTGCCGATGAGCCGCGGGCCGCCGGTCGTCATGCTGGGCGAAGACGTTCGCGCATGACCTCCGAGAGGGGTTTTCCCTTGCTACTCAACAAAAAACCGGCGTGGCTGGTCCCGGCGGGCCTGCTCCTGCTCAGTGCGGTGCCGGTGGCCGCCGGTTCCGCGCGGGTGGCCGAGCTGACCGGCGGCGCGCGGGTCACCGCGGACAACGCGCGGTTCTTCGCCATGCCGCTGCCCGTCGTGCTGCACATCTTCGGCGCGAGCATCTTCTGCGTCCTGGGGGCGTTCCAGTTCGTGCCGTCGCTGCGCCGGCGCCGGCCCCGCTGGCACCGGGTCGCCGGGCGGGTCCTGGTTCCGTGCGGGCTTATCGCGGCGCTGTCCGGTCTGTGGATGACGCTGTTCTCCGAGCTCCCGCCGGGCGACGGTGACCTCCTCACCGTGTTCCGGTTGTTCTTCGGCACGGCGATGGCGGTGTCGATCGTGCTGGCCACAGTCGCGATCCGCCGCCGCGACGTTCGCCGCCACCGGGTCTGGATGACCCGCGGGTACGCGATCGGGCTGGGCGCGGGCACGCAGGTGCTGACGCACGTCCCGTGGACCCTGCTGGTGGGCGTGCCCGGCGAGTTCACCCGGGCGATGCTGATGGCGGCGGGCTGGGTGATCAACCTGGCCGTGGCCGAGTGGGCCCTGCGCCGGCGGACGCCTGTCCGGCACTCGTTGACCGCCGTGCTGCGCACTCCGTAGGTTCGATGCTGACCGAGGAGGTCCGGGATGAGTCACCTGGTGCGATTCGCCGACGGAGCCGGCGACATCCGCGTCGGCCTGCTCGCCGGTGAGCAGCTGCGGCCGCTCGCGGTGACGTCGATGAGCGAGCTGCTGCGCCACTCCGTGGCGGAGATCCGCGAGCTGACCGACACCGCCGGGGAACCGGTGGCCACGGCCGGGGTGCGCCTGCTGCCGCCGCTGGACGGGCGGATGGAGGTATGGGCCGCCGGGGTGACCTACCTGCGGTCCGAGGAGGCCCGCCGCGAGGAAAGCGCCGACGAGGACGTCTACGCGCGGGTCTACCGCGCGCAGCGGCCGGAGCTGTTCTTCAAGTCGGCCGCGTGGCGCGTGGTCACCGACGGTGAGCCGATCGCCATTCGCGCCGATTCCGCCAACAACGTGCCGGAGCCGGAACTCGGCCTGCTGCTCACGAGTGCCGGGGAGATCGCCGGGTACGTGGTGGTCGACGACGTCAGCTCCCGCAGCATCGAAGGCGAGAACCCGCTGTACCTCCCGCAGGCCAAGATCTACACCGGCTCGTGCGCGGTGTCGGCGCGGGTCCGGCCGGCGTGGGAGGTGCCGGACCCGCTGTCGCTCGACCTCCGCATGCGCATCCTGCGCGACGATCACGAGGTGTTCGACGGCGAATCCAGCACCGCCCAGCTCAACCGCAAACCGGCCGGACTCGTCGAATACCTGTGGCGGGACAACGACTTCCCCGACGGCGCCGTGCTCTCGACGGGCACGTCCGTCGTACCGGGCCTCGATCAAGGGCTGCAGCCGGGCGACGTGGTCGAGATCGAAATCGGCGAGGTCGGATCGCTGCGCACTCCCGTGGTGCTGGGCGCGGACGAGGTGCGCGGGGTGCTCGCCGCCCGCTGACGGCTCATTCGCCCGCTTCGATCAGCGCACCCACCCCGGCGAGGGCGTGGAAGGCGAGTGCCCTCAGTCGACGTGGTCGGCGCGGACCACGAGGGTCCGCGCCACGAGGTCGCCGATCCGCTGCCGTCGCTTGGTCGCGACGATGCTGACGAAGGCCACCAGCCCCAGCAGCAGCCCGTCGACGGTGAGGAGCACCCACCGGATCAGGTACGCGCGCGCCTTGGGCCGGCCGCCGCGCAGGGTTTGCACCCGCAGGCCCATCACCAGCATCCCCGGGGTGACCCCGTTCCGGCGCACCGGAACCCAGATCTGGATGACGATGTCGCAGGCCTGGGTGGCCACCAGGAACGTGATCGCCGGTCCCCACAGGATGAGCTTCGGCGGCACCCAACCCCACTGCACCAACGGAATGGCGATCAGGCCGGCGACGAGCGCGGCGAACACCCCGATGCCGACGGCAAGAGCCCAGTCCAGCACGGACTGGACCGCCCGGCGCCCGGCCATCCCCAGCCGCTCCGCCAGCTCACCCGCCCGGTCGGCGGCAGGCGGTTCCGGAGCCGAAGTGGTCACGGCGCTGACGGCACACTCGGCGAGTCTTGCACACCGGTCAAGCATCGCCGTCAGCCGAGCAAACCGCGCTGCCACGCCCAAATCGCGATCTCCGTGCGGTTGCGGAGCTCGAGCTTGCGCTGCACGTTCGTCAGGTGTGTCTTGACCGTCGAAAGGGAGACGCGCAGATCGTCGGCGATCTCCGCGTTGGTCCGCCCCTGTGCCACCGCGAGCACGACGTCGGACTCCCGGTCGGTCAGCAGATCCGGCGCCCCCTGCGCGCGCCGCCGGGCCCGCTCGGTGAACCGGGCCAGCAGGCGCACCGTCACCGACGGCGAGACCAGCGCTTCGCCGTTGGCCGCCGCGCGGACCGCGTCCACCAGCAGCCGCGGCCCCGCGTCCTTGAGCAGGAACCCGCACGCGCCGCCGAGCAAGGCGGCGTAGACGTTCTCGTCGGCGTCGTAGGTCGTCACCACCACGACCCGCAGCGGGTCGGCGACGGCCGGTCCGGCCAGCAGCTCGGTCGCGCGCAGACCGTCCACTCCGGGCATCCGGATGTCCATCAGCGTCACGTCGGGCCGCAACCGCCGCGCCAGCCGGACCGCGGTCTCCCCGTCCGCGGCCTCGGCGATCACTTCGATGTCCGGCGCGGCGTCGAGCACCAGCCGGAACCCGGTGCGCACCATGACCTGGTCGTCGGCCACCAGCACGCGGATGGTCATCAGATCCCCCGCGGCAGGGTGTCGAAGGGCGCGTCTTCGCCGCCGAGCGGCAAGCGGGCCGCGACCCGCCAGCGCGAGCCGGCCTCGCGCCCCGCGGTCAGGCCGCCGCCCAGCATGGCCAGCCGCTCGGTCATGCCGATGATGCCGAACCCGCCGGGGGAGGGCAACGGCGTCGCGGGCACGCCGTCGTTCCGGACTTCCAGCACCAGCTCGTCGGCCTCGACGCGCGCGGAGACGGCCACGTCGGTCGCCGCCGGCGCGTGCCGCCGGACGTTGGTCAGCGCCTCGGTCACGACGCGGTGGATGGTCGTGGCCAACTGGGCCGGCACCGGCAGCTGGTCCAGCTCCTCGGCGATGTCCACCCGCGCGAAGGAGCCGGTGGCCGCGCGCACCGCGTCACCGAGGACGGCACCGGCATGTTGCGGCACGCCTTCGGTGTCCCGCAACATGCCGACGAGCCGGCGCGCGGCGGCCAGCGCCGCACTTCCGGCCTCCTCGATCTCGCGGTAGACCGCGGCGTGGTTGTCCTCGTCGGGTTTCGCTTCGGTGATCGCACGCGCGGCCTGAACGCGCACCACGATGCCGCTGACGTGGTGGGACACCAGGTCGTGCAGCTCCCTGGCCAGCTGCAGCCGTTCCTGGCCGCGCACCCGCTCCAGCGCGTCCCGCTCCCGGCCGTCCGCCGCACGCAGGATGAGCCCGACCCCCAGGCAGGCGCCCCAGTACGCCGCAGCCGCCACGGCCAGCAGCGCCTCCGGCACGTCCGCGCCGTAGCGGAGCAGCGGCGCCGCGATCATCACGACGCCCAGCACCGGTGCCAGCACGGCCGTGCGTCTCGGCTCGAGCTTGCGGCCGGCCGAGGCGGTGAGCACCCCGGCCGCCACGATTTCGGCGATCGGCGGCTCGCTCCGCACGTCGGTGAGGATCGGCACGAGCGTGCCGATCGCCGACAGCACCGCGACGGCGCTCCCCAGGATGCCGACGTGGCGGGGAAAGCGCCGCCGCAGCACGACCAGGACCGGGACGGCCGTGCCCGTGGAGGCCAGGAGCCCGGCCAGCGGGGCGGCCCAGCCGTGCCCGCCGTGTCCGGGCACGCGCAGGGCCAGCAGCACATCGGCGACGATCGCCGCGGCCAGCACCGCGATCTCGGGTCCGAGCATGCCGCGCCGGGCCCGGGCCCCCGTTCTGCGCATGGCCGTCATGATCCACCGGCCCGGATCAGCCCGCGCGCCGGACCCCGGCGATGTAGCGGTTGGACGGGCCCAGGTAGCTGAGCACGGTCGCGACGACCGCGATCCCGCAGCTGACGTAGCCCGCCCACGACGGTTGCGTGGCCAGCAGCGAAGCGGCCTGGAGCACCGTGAACAAAGTGAGCGTGACGCGCGCCCAGTTGCGCCCGGCCTTGAGCTTGAACGACAGCCACAGGTAGACGAGCGCGATGACCCCGGCGATCGCGACCGGAATGGCCTGGGTCAGCAAGGTGAGCCGGTCGAGCTGGTCCGGCGACAACGAGGGGTTGTCGCGGCGCAAGGCCGCCGCGATTTCGTCGTGCGCGCTCAAGATGAACAGCCCACCGGCGATCGCGGAGACGGTGGACGCCAGAAACCCGAAGAAGGCGGCGATGATCGTGCTGGGCGGAGTCGCCCGTACCGTTTCAGTAGTCATACCGGGAAGTTAGAACCCGGTGCGGCCCGGCACCCGCTGAGTCGCGCCCGTCTCGTACTTTCGGCCGAGGCCGTCCTCGGGTTGACGGTGCAGGCCGGCCCCCGTCGTCACGGCGGCGGGAGGACATCCGCGACGTCGGCGACCTGCTTGAGGAACGCGTCGGAGGGGTGGCCCTTGATCGGGTCCGTTTCGGCGATGACGACCAGCTTCCCGTCCGGCCGCGACCGGTAGTGCTTTCCGGTGAAACGAAAGCCGCCCGCTGCGAGAACTTCCGATCCGAACGGAGTCACGTCACCGGATCCGTACACGTCTTCCAGCTTGCGGAGCTGTCCGGCGGATTCGGCCGACGGCATTTTCACCCACGCGACCGAACCGGCGATCGTGTTCCCGTTCCGGTCCTGCACGACGAACAGCAGCTGGTCGAGCTTGTCGCACGGATGGCGGAGGAAGAACTGCTGAACCTGGCCGAACGACTGGACGGTGCAGCGCAGGTCCTTCTTGATCTCCTTCTTGAGTTCCTTGAGAGCCAGCCGTCGCCATGCCTCGGCGCGATCGCCCTTCCGTGCGGCCTTTTTGCCGGCGGCCGCGTCCGCTTCGGACACGCTCTTGGTCGTCGCGGCGTCGAGCCCGGCGCCGACCGAAGTGACCACGTCTCCGCCGCTCGCCGCCGCCACAACCGTCGCCAAGACGGCCGCGCCGAAAACGCCACCGGTTTTGATCCACCTGCCGTCGGGACCTCTGGGCTGCTTCGGGTTGAAAGGCACGCGCTGCGCTCCTGAGTCGAGTCGGGCGACGGATCGACCTTGCCGGAACAGGAGGCGGCGGAAAAAGTGCGGGTACGAGAATCACCTGATCGTCTCAATGCGTCCGTCCGGCGGGGCTCGCGACGCCCGGCACAACTGATCAATTCGGCACGCTGCCCCGTGCGCACACCCTTTTGCGCCCGATCTTTAGCCCGTCCGGGCGACCCCCGAGCGGGTATTCCCTATCTGTCATGTATTTGTCCAGGGACACCCAGACACGGTCGGGCAGTGTTATCAGTCGCATTGACCTGCGAAAACGTGACGCGGAGGTCAGTTCCTGTGTCCGGTTGCGCAAATGCAACAGGCAGAATCCGTCGAATTCCGTATTCGAGCTGTAGTTGCTCGGCTACGGTAGCTGTGCGACTGTACGGTCCGGCACGCAGCGATGAGCGGGAGGGGTTCACGCGGCCGTGGCACAATCACACACCGGCGTCGATCCGTGGCTGGCGGGGGTCGACGTGGAGATCAGGAACACCGGCGGCACCGAGCCGTCCGCCGCGTCCGGCGCGGGGTTCAGTCTCTCCGTCACCGAAGCGAATGCGGTGCTTGCCCAAGCGCAAAACGCGCTGGCAAAGCTCGTGGAACTGCGGCAGCAAACGGGGTATCTGAAGCAGGTTCGACCGGCAGCGCACGATCCGGCGAGTATCGCGTACAACGCGCGGCTGGTGAACGGCCGAGGTGTCTTCGACACGGCCAGGGACCACGTCGATGCGGAAGTCCGGTACCTGGGCCGGCTGATCGAGAAGGTCGAGCAGGCCTTGCGGACGACTTCCGGGTATGAATCCGAGGCGGCGCACGACCTCGCTGCGACGCCGCGCGGGGGTGTCGCGGGATGAATCGTCGGCGGCTCTTCGCAGTGCTTTCCGTGGTGGGACTGGTGGTTGCGTGCTCCCCGCGCACTGGAAACGAGGGCGGCACGTCGGGGAGTGCGCTTCCGGTGTCTCCCGGGAAAAACGCGGTGTCCTCCGCCTTGCCCTATGCGGGAGCCCCCAAGGTTCCCGACCCGCTGCCCGTCTCCGTGCTGTCCGGAGACCCGTGCGCAGACGCCCTGACCCACGAGCAAGTCGTGGCGGCGGTGGGAGTCGATGTGCCGGGCAAGCGCGGTGATTTGGCGCAGATCGGTCCGGGATGCACGTGGTTCAACCGCGACACGGGCGGAGCGGTGGGCGTCTCGTACACGATCAACACCCACGTCGGACTCAGTGGCGTTTACGCCAACACCCAGCCGCAATCCGCGGTGTGGAAGGAACTTCCACCGGTGCAGGGCTTTCCCGCGGTCGCTTACGCCGGCAACAACGGCGGAGCGGTCCCCGAGGGTTTCTGCCAGGCGAGCATCGGGCTCGCGGACAGCTTCTCCGTCGATGTCAGTCTCACCTTGGGATCGAGCAAGAGACACACCGAAGACGCGTGCAGCCTGATCACTCAGATCGCGGACATGACGGTCACGACGCTGAAGGCAAAGGCGGGTTCCTGATGTTCCCCTTCGACGAGCTGGGACACGCCGCACACGCCTTGATCCGCGAAGCCGAGCAGGCGGGCACCGCGCTCGTGCAGTCGGTCGACGACGCACTGGGATGGGCCGGCGATCTCTTCTCCGGTGATGTCGGTGTCCAGGCCATGCCGGTTGCGGACGTGGTCAATTACGTCATTGACGGTGACAGCACCAGCTGGGCCGACAATGGCAGCAAATCCGGAACGATCGGCGCCGATCACCACGAACTCGCCGGCGACCTGGCGGCCGTGCTGAACAACCTCGAGCCGGCGTGGACGGGGGAGGGGGCGGATCGTGCGCGCGAGCGGATCAAAGCCTTCAGCGATCTCGTCAGCGCGGCCGCGACGACCTTGAGCTCCAACGGCGGCAACGTCACCGATGCCGCCTACGGGTTCGAGCTGGCCCGGCGCTCGATGGAGCCGATGGGCGCTCCGCCCGACAAGACCTTCTTCGACGTCGCGGTTCCCTGGAACACCGACACCGAGGAAGCCATTGCGGCCTACAACGCCAAGGCGGAGAAGAACCTCGCCATCTACAACGACTACGCGACGCACCTGAGTAGCCAAGGTCAAGGACTCTCCGGTGACTACGGACAGCTGGCGCCCGATCGGACGGCCGGTTCCACGGACAGTTTCCGCGTGACGGGCGAACGCGACGTCGTCAAGCCGGACCGTGCGCAGGCGGATACGACTTCACCGGACACGCCGGCTGAGGAACGTGACCACGCAACACCCCAAACCAATGAGGTGAGGCCGGGCGAAACTGCGAGCCGCGGGACGACGGATGACGTGCGCGAGAAGGAGCCGAGCAAGAACTTCGCTAGGCAGGACGATCTGACGACCGCGGCCGGACTCACACCGTCGCTACGCCAGGCGGGTTCTCCGGTCCTGAGTGGATCCGACCTGGCGAAGCTCGGGCGCGCTGGGGCGCAGGTTCGCGACCCGGCTGAGCTGCCGCTCGTGGAGATTTCGCCTGGGGCGGCTCAAGGTTCGCGGGGCGGCGAGGCGAATGAGCTCGGCACCAAGGCGCGCCGCGGAGCCGGATCGCCGGGCGCTGCCATCCGCGGCAGCGCGGGCAAGGAAGTCGCCGGCAAGCGGGGTGCGGCCGGAGCAACGGGCGCGGCGACCCCGGCCGGACGTGTCGCTGCCGAGGACCGGGAGCACAAGCGCAAGTACGTTCACGACGACGGCAGCGTGTTCGCCGACGCCGTCGACGAGCTGGTGGATCCTCGCACCGGCCTTCCCCCGACCCCGCCGACCATCGGCACCTGACGCCCTCCGCGTACGTCGCCATGGCCTTCCCCGCCCTGTCGTCCCGCATCACGGAGTGTGTTTCGTGGCTGTCATCGACAGACCCGTCGTTCTGCCCAAGCTCGCCTTCCTGACTGCCTGGAGCATGCTCGACATCGGGGAGCTGCCGCCGGCGTTCGGCACCGGCCTGCAGCACTGGACCAGCACGGGCGGCCGTCGCGAGCTCGAGTCGAGGACCATGGCGGCGCTGAGCGAGCTCGGCTTGGCCCGCAACAAGCGGCTGAACGAACTCTGGCGATCGACGGTCGCCGTTCTCGCCGGGGCCGGCCGCGAATACTACGCATTCAGCAACTTCGCCGGTGGACGAGCCTGCGCCGTCCTCATCGCGGCCGGGGGCGGTGACGCGATCCGCGCGATCGTCGACGAGAACGTCGTGGCCCTGGAACCCATCGAGGACAAGTGGTTCGCGACTGCGCTTCTCGACACGCTGCCCGACGTTCCAGGCGCCGCCGTACGTCGGACCGTCGTAGCGCAGGACGAGCTCGAGTCGATCAACGAAGTGATCCGGCGACCGCGCACCGCCGTGCACCAGATCTACGTCGCGCGCCGCGACCCCGACGGCGAGCGCCACCGCAGCATGCCGATCAGCGCGATCGACCTCGAAGAGTCCGGCCGCGTGCTCGTGTACACCGACGGCGACGACAACCTCGTCATGCTCCCGGGAACCGCGAGGGAGTTCGTCCTCACCTTGAACAACACGTACGCCGGCCTTGCTGAGCCTTGATGCGGGATTTCAGCGCTTGAGGGTGGCTAGGACTCCAGCGTTTCCGGTGGGTGCGTCAGTTCAGGACCAGGACGCCACCCGGCGCGTCCCTTCCGGCTGTGTCAGGTGGTAGCCCAGCGAAGTTGCGACGTGCTTGACGGCCTGCCCCATGCGCAGGCTCCGAATCAGACCGGCCCGCCGCAGCGCCGCGGCATGCCGGCTGGCTGCGGCGTCCGACACGCCGAGCCTCGCGGCCAGCTGCCGTCCGGTGACGCCGCCGGACCGGACGATCGCCTCGAGTGTTTCCGCTCGGCCGGCGCCCAGCAGGGACCTCAGCGCGGCCAGCTGACCCGGCGCGGTCCGTGGCGGCGGGCCGGCGGGGACCCGGACGGTCAGGTGATCGCCGGTGGGCTCGCCCAGGGTCACCCGCCGGCTCAGGGCGACGGCCTGGATCCGCAGCGGACGCTCGCCGAGCTCGAGGTCGGCGTCGAAGGTGGTGGGCACCTCCAGGACGCCGCGCCGGAGCCGGATGCCGTGTCCGAGCTGGTGGAGCAGCGCCGAGGCGCCGCGGGTGGCGTAGAGGTGCGACCACCCGGCTGCGCGCGCCGCGACCGCGGAGCCGATGCCCGGGGAGTCCGGCTCGACGGTGGTGCTGCGCAGGTGCTCGACGGCCTTGTCCAGGACGCGGTGGGCCTGATGGTCGCCCTCGGCGAGGGCTTTGGTGAACGGCGTGGGCAACCGGCGGGCGAACAAATGTGACAGGTACCCGGGGGTGACGCCCTCGGCGAGATCCGGTGAGGTGCTGCGCGAGTAGAGCTGCGCCAGCGGGTCCTGGCGCAGCCCACCGTGGGCGTGGGCGAACCCGGCCGCGGTCAGTTCGGCGCCGAAGTCGGGATGCGCGCAGATCCCGACGTTGCCCAGCCCTTCGGACCCCAGGTGAATGCGGATCAAGGTGTCCCCCCGTGATCTAGCCGCCCCAGCAGCGCTTTTGTCCGCGCATCACAAAAGTACCGGTCTCGCGCGTGCTCCTCGTCCCTCGCGGCCGGCGTCGGCCGCGTTCGGCTGTGTGCACAGCAAGATCCTCACGGCACGCAGCGGTCAGACTGCCCGGTCGGCGGCGGCCGGTGCCTCGGCGTGGTTGGCGCGCAGCAGCTGCAGGCGCTTGGCGGCACCTCCCGGAAGGCGGTGCAGCTTGAACGAACCAGGCTTGTGCGCCTCCGCGGCCAGGTGCTTGGGGATGCCCTTGCAGACGAATTCCTTGATCCAGGCTCCCATGCCGTCGTCGATGTGCAGCCACACCGCGACGTCGGACCTGTTGGCGAATTGGTAGATGCCCGCGCTGCGGCCCAGGCTGATGCACTGGGCGTAGGACGACTGGCGGAGGTTCTCCGGCTGCTCACCCGCGAGCCGGCTGAGCACGGTGTCGGCGGCCCGCGCGCCCAGCGGCATCGCGTTCAGGCAGCTCATCCGCAGCGGCAGGCCGGACGGTGCGGCCGAGTCGCCGGCCGCGACGATGCGTGCGTCGTCCACGCTCGTCAGCGTTTCGTCCGTGAGCAGGCGGCCCACGGCGTCGACGCTCAGCCCGCTGCGGACGGCCAGGTCCGGAACCCCGAAGCCGGCGGTCCAGACGGTGACCTCGCTCGGCAGCTCACGGCCGTCAGCGAGCCGGACGGCGTCGCGGGTCATCGCCGTCACTTTCGCGTGGGAGCCGTCGATGACGGTCACCCCGAGTTTGGCCAGCCGCTTCGCCACCGAGCGCCGGCCCCGGGTGTGCAGGTACGGGCCGAGAACGCCGCCGCAGACCAGGGTCACCCGGCGGCCCTGCTCCGCCAGCTCGGCGGCGGTCTCGATGCCGGTGGGCCCTGCGCCGACCACCGTCACCGCGGCCGTCGCGGGCGCGGCGTCGAGGATCGGGCGCAGCCGCTGGGCGTCCTCCAGCGTGGAGATCGGGTGCGCGAACTCGGCCGCACCCGGCACGCTCGGTTCGGAGCTGCCACTGCCTACGGCGTAGATCAGGTAGTCGTAGCCGAGCGTGCCGCCGGCCGCCAGCGTCACGCTGCGCTCCGCCGCGTCGATCCGGGTCACGATGCCGACCACCAGCCGGACGCGCTCGGCCAGGACGTCCTGGTAGGCGACGACCGCGTCGTCGGACCCGCCCACCAGCTGGTGCAGCCGGACCCGGTGGACGAAGTCCGGGCGCGGGTTGACCAGCGTGACCGTCACGTCGTCGCGCAGCATCAGCCGGTTCGCGGCCATCACCCCCGCGTACCCGCCACCGATCACGACCACCTGCGTGTTCCGAGTCATGGTGCCTCCTCTGTTTCCCGGTGTTCGGCCTCAAGACACCGCGCCACCGGCCGCCGTAACAGGAGGTGAGTCAGATCACTGCACTGGAGCTGTGACCGCATCGGTTCGCCGAGTTTTGGTCGGCTGCGGGTTTGAGAGGGACCCAGCAGCTCACGTGCGCTGAAGGGCCCCTTCAGCGACGCTCAATGCTGCTCGGACGCCGCATCGTCGACCGGTGGGGCGTAGATGTGCGTGGGCCGCAGCCGGCCGACCAGTCTGTGCGCACCGGGTTCGGGCGGCGGGGTCGCGCCGCCCATGTACAAGTCGTACATCACCTGGTGGAAGGCGTCTTCCGGGTCGTCGGTCAGTTCGACGACGCCGGAAATGGCGGCGTAGGTGAACTCCGCTCCGTCCGCGACCAAGCCGTGGACCAGCAGGCTCACCCGCGGATCCCGCTGCATGTTGAGGGTCTTGCGGCGGCCCTCGATCGTGCTGAACAGCAGGTCGTCGCCGTCGGGTTTCACGAAGATCACCGAGGCCTGGGGTGAGCCGTCCCGGTTGGTGGTCGAGAGAATCGACAGGTGGGGCCCGGCGAGAATCCGCGTGGCGATCTGCCGCGCCGCCGCGCGTGGACGTCCGCTCAGCCAAGGGTCGAGGTAGCTGTTATCGGTCATACCCATGTTGACTCGGCCGCCGCCTCCGAAGAGTCGGCCGGACCGCGATTCCTTTCGGCGGGAGGGCGAGTCAGCATGCGGTGTGGCCATGCGTGACGCGAAGACCGACCAGTTCGACGCGGCGACCGCGCCCTTCCGGAGGGAGCTGTTCGCCCACTGCTACCGGATGACCGGCTCGATCGGCGATGCCGAAGACCTCGTCCAGGAGACCTACCTGCGGGCCTGGCAGGCTTTCGACCGCTTCGAGCGGCGGTCGTCGGTGCGCACCTGGATGTACCGGATCGCCACCAACGCTTGCCTCAGCGCACTGCACCGCAACCGGCGGCGGCCACTTCCGTCCGGGCTGGGACCACCATCGACCGATCCCCACGCCGCGACCGCGCCGGCACCGGCCGGGGTGAGCTGGCTGGAGCCGGTCCCGGACCGCCTGGTCGTCGACGACCTGTCCGATCCCGCCGAGGTCGTGGCCGCCCGCCATCGCGTCCGCCTCGCCCTGGTGGCGATGTTGCAATTGCTGCCGCCGCGCCAGCGGGCCGCCGTGATCCTCGCCGAGGCGCTCGACCTGCCCGCGGTCGCGGCGGCCGAAATCCTGAACGTGTCGGTGACCGCGGTCAAGAGCCTGCTGCAGCGGGGCCGGGCTCGTCTGGCCGAAGCCGCCCTCAGCGAGGTCGACGTGGCCGAGCCGACCGATCAGGGTGCCCGCCGGGCTCTCGACCGGTACATGGCCGCGTTCGAGCAAGCCGATCACGCCGCCATCAAGCGCCTGCTGGCCGAGGAGGCCGTGCTCGAGATGACGGGAACCAGCACGTGGTTTTCCGGGAAGGCGACCTGCGCACCGTTCATCACCGCCCAGGCCATCGGCCACCCCGGTGATTGGGCGATGGTTCCCCTGCGGGTCAACGGACAGCTCGGCGCGGCGGCCTACCATCGCGACAGCGACCAGACCTACCGCGCCTTCGCGATCGTCGTGCTGGCCACGACGCGATCTCACCTCAACCGCATCACCTTGTTCAGCGATCCCGGGCTTTTCGGACACTTCGCGTTACCGCCCCAATGGCGGTAGCGGGCGGTCGCAACGGGCTTCGGCGCCTGGAAGCCGCCGGTTTTCGCTCGAGCAGTTCGGCCGGCTGCAGCGGGGTGCGGTCTTCGTACATCGGCCCGATGAGCTGTACGAACGGGGCTCGCCGCGCGGAGCGCGGGAAGGAACGAGACAGCTCTTCGACACAGGCAGAGGTCTCCGATGCCCGCCCATCGACCCGCACATTCGCCCCGAACTGCGCGTTACCCCGTTCGACCTTCAACGATTGGCGTGCGAAGCGGTGCGTGCCGCCCTGTGCGCGGTTGCCTAACCGGCAGTTGCGGTTCCGGCGATCCGCATTGGAGCGCTGGCTTGCCGCGCGCGAGGAGGCTTCTGCGTGACGGACACGACCTTCGATGTCCCGTATCTGGGACGTGCGGGTCAAGACCGGGCGTCCGCGCAAAGATGGCAAAACCGGGAAAGCAATCGTATGTTGTGCGCTGGGTCGTCGCTGGGCAGGAGTTCCCCAAGACCTACGCGACGTCGAAGCAGGCTGAGAGCTTCCGATCGAAACTGGTCGTGGCGCAATGCAGTGGCGAGGCGTTCCGTGTTTTCAGCGGTCTTCCGGTGTCGATGGCCCGCGCCGAGAACGACAAGCCGTGGTTCACCTTCGCGCAGGCGTATGTGGACATGAAGTGGCGCCGCGCGGCGGCGAACTCCCGTTCCAGCAACGCTGATGCGCTGGCGACGGCGACGCTGGCTCTGCCGGCAACATCAACCGGCGGAATACGAGCAGGACCCCGGATGTCGAGGCGGCGTTGGCGTGGCTGGGCACGAACGCGGTCAAGGTGTCACGCCTTGAGGACCTCACGGTGCTCGGGGGCGTGCTGGATCAGTTCGCGCTGAAGATGGACGGCACCGAGGCCGCGGCGAAGACCGTCTACCGCAAGCGGGCGGTGGTGTTCAACGCTCTCGAATACGCGGCGGAGCAGAAGCTGCTGCTGAAGAACCGGCTGCCCGAGGTGAAGTGGACGGCACCCAAGCGGGTGCGGGCGATTGACACGTGTGTGGTGGTCAACACGAAGCAGGGGCCGCAGCTGCTCGCCGCGGTGGCGGACCAGAAGGTCATGCGGGTTCCGCGGGGCTCGACGGAGCCGGTGATCGTGGAACGCCGCTCGTCCGGGCCCCGGCTGGCCGCGTGCTTCGGCACGATGTACTACTCGGCGCTGCGGCCCGAGGAAGCAGTGATGCTGCGCGACATCGACCTGAAGCTGCCGCGGAAGGGCTGGGGCGAGTTGCTGGTGTCGGAGACGGCTCCCAGTGCGGGGGCGGCGTGGACCGACAGCGGGCAACGGCGTGACCGCCGCTAGCTCAAGCAGCGCGCGAAGGGGGAGGTGCGGCCGGTGCCGTGCCCGCCGCCGCTGACCGCGATGCTGCAGCACCATATTGAGCAGTACGGCGTCGCCGAGGATGGCCGGCTATTCCGGAGCATGGACGGTGGCGACGTCGCCGAGTCGACCCTAGCCCGGGTGTGGGACAAGGCACGCAAGGCAGCGCTGGCGCCGGAGGAATACCGGTCGCCGCTCGCGCGCCGGCCGTACGATCTGCGGCACGCCTGCGTTTCGACGTGGCTTGCAGGGGGCGTGCTGCCGGCGCAGGTGGCGATCTGGGCGGGACATTCGGTGGCTGTCCTGCACGCGGTATACGCCAAGGTCCTGGCCGGGCTGGAAGAAGAATCGCTGGGCAAGATCGCCCGCATCCTCGGCCTGCCCGCCGACGACGAGGACGACCTCGATCGCGATTAACCCAACCCCGATCGGGACCATTGATCGCGGCCGGGCATCATAATCGGCTCCTGTCTAGGCCATACGAGGTCAGGGGGCCGAGTAATGCCGGTTACGTCATGCCTGGGCGGCCTTCCCCGCCGCTTCGGATGCATGATCCATCGGGGCCTTCTCGTCCCCTCTCACTCGCCGGTATCCCGCTGCCGTGACGGGACTATCGCGCGCCGTCAAATGTCCAGCGCCAGGGTGCGAGGAGCCCTACCTCACCGCGAAGCGCCGCGCCGCGGGGATCTGCTTGTCGTTCGCCACCGCCGTAGGGCCACCATGTTGCCGGCCGTCGGACCACCGACGGCAGGCGATCGGCCGAGAGAACGTGTTCCAGACTTGACGTGCGGACCGATCACGGCGAGGGCAGCCGAACATCCCGTAATGCCGATGATCGGTTCTCCGGTGATGTGCTGGGATTTTGTCGATTCTGTGGGTACCAGTGCGGTTAAGCGTGGCCCTTGCTGTTCGCCGGAATAAGCATCCGAGGGCTGCCGCGGTGCGGATCCTATGGTGAACTGCATGTCCGCTCACCAGAATGTCGTCAACACACGGCCCGCCGCGGCTGACCCGAGCCGGTCCCTCGCTCGGGGCAAACGGTGTTTCCTTCACGCCGTTTGCCACAATGGGTCTTACATCGCTTGTCATATGTGGTCAGAATCAAGGGTGTGACGGGATGGAGACAGTGGGCATCAGCCGCGGCCGCGCTCGCGGCCGGGTGCGCTGTGCTCGTCTTTGCCTTGCGTTCGTCGAACGGCCTGGCGTCGGCGGCCACGATCGGTGCGCTCATCGCCGGGTTGACGCCTCTCGTCGTGGGGTTGATCATGTGGGCGCGGCGGCCCCCGTCGGTTGCCGCGACCACCTCGACTCCCGAGCAGGTCGACGCGGCCCGGCGGCAGCTGGCCGGACTGGTGTCGAGCCAGTGGCAGACGGAGATCATCGTCCGCCAGTTGGACGACCCGGGCCCGCTCGCGGTGCGGTGGCACTTCACCGAGCTCGACGTAGCTGACCGCGCCGAGCACATCGTCAGGACAAATCCGTTGCGGTCGCTGTTCCGCCGAGGCGGGCCCCGGCTCACCGGCCGAACCGATCGCATCGGCGACATGGCCACGGAGTTCCGCAGGTTGACACGGCGACGGCTGGTGATCGCCGGGGAACCCGGGATGGGCAAGACCACGCTGGCCGTGCTGCTGGTCCGCGAACTACTGGATCACCCAGAGCCGCACGACCCGGTTCCCGTTCTGTTGTCGATGTCCGGTTGGAACCCTGACGCCGAGTCCCTGCACGAATGGATGTCCCGACGGCTCGCTGAGGACTACCCCGCGTTGCGGGCCACGGCCTTCGGCCCGGACGCTGCCCGTTCGCTGGTGACCCAGCACCGGATCCTGCCGATCTTGGACGGTCTGGACGAGCTACCGGCGCAGACCCGCCCCAAGATCATTGTCCGGCTGAACGAGGTGGCCACCGACCCGCTCGTCCTCACCTGCCGGACAGCGGAATACGAGGCAGCCGTGGCCGCGCCGGGAGGAGACGTGCTCACCGCCGGGGCGGTCATCGAATCCAGTCCCGTCATGCCCGCCGACGCCGCCGCGTACGTCGCGGGTTGCCTGCCACCGCGGACCCTCAACGACTGGCGGGACCTGCTCGCCGCGGTCAACGGCGACCGGCGGACTCCCGTCACCCAGGCGCTATCCTCTCCGTTGACGCTGTGGCTGCTGCGCAAGGTCTACGTCGACACCCGGACCAGTCCCGCCGAACTGTGCGACATGAGCCGTTTCCCCACCGCCGACTCGATTACAGATCATCTCCTCGACCACTTGGTCGAGGCCCTCATCCGCGCCAACCCACCCCGCGGCGAGGGCGACGAACACCCGTTCCGCCCTCGGCGTACCTGGGATCCTGCCGGAGCCAAGAGATCGCTGGCCTTCCTCGCCCATCATCTGACCGCGATCGGCACCCGCGACCTCGCCTGGTGGCAGCTCCGCCGTGCCGCGCCCCGTCTGATCGCGCTCGTCTCCGGCGCCGTCGCCGGGCTTGCGATGGGGCTCGTGGCTGGGCTCTACATGATGTTCGTCGTAGGGCCCGCGAACAGTCTCGCGGTGGTGCCGGCCGCGCTCGTGTTCGGTTCCGTGGTCGGCCTCACCCGGAGCCTCACGGTCGGGCTCGGGCTCGGGCTCGTGCTCGGCCTGAACTTCCTGGTCGCCGGCCTGTCGGCGTTCATCGAAGGCCAGCCTGCGACCGGGCTGATCATCACGATCCCCGGTGGGGTCATGACCGTCGCCGCCGTCCTGCTGGCACTCGAGGATGTCGGTCACCCGGCAGATCAACGGCCTGCCTACGTCGATCTACGCCTACGCGGGCGAACCCGGCTGCTCGCCCGAAAGCTCACCGGCTGGAACGAAAAACGGCCGGTACTGACACTCGGGGTCAGCCTCATCCCCGGGATCGCGGCAGGGCTCGCGACGGGACTCTCGAACGAGTTCATCCATGCCAGCACAGACGGGCTGAAGGTCGGGCTGGTGTTCGGCGCCGTCGTCGGGCTCGCGACCGGACTCGCGGCCGGGCTGATCGACTGGGCCGAAACTCCGCTCAGCGACGAGCGCCCGCAAACCCCCACCCTCACGTTCCACCGTGACCTGCAACTGCTGTGCCTCAAATCGCTCGCCGCCGGAGCCGCCGCCGCGATTGCGTTCGGGGTACTCGACGCACTCACCGTCGGGACCGGCCGCTCCTACGGTCTCGCCTACGGACTCTCCGGCGGGCTTCTCCTCACCCTCATCTTCGGGCTGCTGAACGGAGCCATCTACGCCCTCGGAATCGCGCTCGGCGCCGGACTCCACCAACCCAGCGGGCGCTACCTCATCACCGCGGCCACCTTCCGCGTCCAGGGCCGGGTTCCCGCACGTCTGCTGAGCTTCCTCGACGACGCCCACCGGCTCGGCATACTCCGCGAGGCCGGCCCGGTTTACCAGTTCCGGCATGCCAAACTGCACGACCACCTCGCCCGGGAATACGCGACCCACACATGACTCGCGCGGGTCTACCCAGGAGTCAGTGTGCGTCATCGCGATCCTGATTGATCGACACGGCGCTTTAACCTGGGCCACGACCGGCGCAACGTCCGGCCGTGCCGCATATCGGCCGTTCATGAACGCGGCGGCGGCCAACGAACCGCGTGAAAATCGCTCCACTCGTGCGCTGGAGTCGGTGGCCCCATGACCGGCGCACAGTGGTCCCTCGGCCTGCCCAAGGACAGTCTGCTCGGAGTGCGCTGTCTCGTGATGCCGGCACCAAGGCCAGCCCGGCAACGCCAACAGGGCCCCCGGTCTGGCGACACCGGAGCGCAGGCACCGAAACAGCTCTCCGTTCGGCACTGGCAGGGGACTGTCGACCAGTCCTGACACCGCCCACGCCGGGCATCGGGCGGCCAGCGTCGGCGCCGCCAGCGGGCCAGGATTACCTCCGCCCCGGCCAGGACACCGCCGCCCACTACCGTCGTCTCCGGCTCCCCGCTGCCAGAATCAGGGAGCAGCCGACCGGCCCGCGCCCCGCTCGTCCGGGGCCTCGGATCCGCCAAAAAGTAGACCGCGAATAGACCGCGACTGGCCGCAGACCGCCAGTTTCAGCCGCATACAACCGGACATCCCGGACTGGATCGCCGCTCCAAAAAGCTCTGCTCAGGAGCCTGTTTTCGCAGGTCAGGCTGAGTGCCCCCGGAGAGATTCGAACTCTCACTGGACGGGTTTTGAACGGATCTTGAAACGGCTCTCTGACCTGCGTAACAGCCCAGCTCTGTCACGACTTGGGGGCGTATTGGGGGTGGCGCCCGCGCGCCTGGGCTGTCCACTGGGTCGTGCAAGATCGCCGTATGGGATCCGAAGCGGCACATCAAGACGTTGCGGTCACCGCGGCACGTCTCGTTGCGACCACCGGTGAGGTATGGCGAGAAGGCCGAGCGCCGGGCATGGTGGTCGGCGCTTGCTAGGCGCGTTCGTGGGCGGCAGGACGTGGCTACCTCTGATGCCTCTTGGTGTGATGGCCCTTCACCTGGACGGTCCGGGTGGCGAGAGAGGTCGGCCACCGTCTGCGGGGAGCCAGTCTTCGCCGTCGACTACGTCGTGTGTGCCGACTGTGGCCTTGGCTGGGTTGAGCAGCCCTTCACGTCGCCGCGGTATCAACGGCGAGGACTAGCGCGAGCAGGGTTTGAGGAGCTGCGGAAGGAGCACCTGGGCTGGCATGGCACACGCTTGGGGTCCACTTGTCGGAGTCGCGTGGTTTCTGGCTGGCCATTGCCGACGACGCGGCCGGCGGCTATTAGCGGAAGCCGGTGTGCAGTCATCTCCGAAGTGGATAGCTCTGATGTCAGCTGGCCTTGTGCCAGCTGGATTTGGACCGGGGACCCCTTGCACTTACTCGGCAGTTTGGAGACCAGGGTGATCGGCAATCTCGGGCCGCCGTGCGGGGCAGATCTAAGTTCTTGATCATGGTTGCTTGTCATCGTTCACTGGTGCCATGTGGGCAAAATGTGGGTTAGCTGGCCGCAAGACCCTCGATGCTGGTCCAGTCGGCTGTGAGGCTGCCGCGGCGACTGTCCGCGACTCTGCGGGTACGTGTCCGGTCTGCCAGTACAAGCCACCTGCGGTGGTCAACGGCGTGCCTGCGCTGACGTCGCCGCTGGGGAGTGGTGGTTACGGGGAGCTGTCATGGTGGACCTTAGGTAGAGTGCAACTAATGATCTTGGAGGTAGAGTGATTTCGATCGAAGCCTGTCCCTTTTGTCGCATAGTGGCAGATCTTGAGCCTGCGCGCATCGTCAGGCGGTGGAATGATGCAACAGCATTTTTTCCACAGAATCCTGCAACCCTGGGACATCTTCTCGTTATCCCAAACGATCATTTTGACGACGTTTGGTCTCTTGATTCAAGTACTGCGTCTCGACTAAGTCTGTACGTCTTGGAGATAGCTAATGCTGTCAAAGCGGCCCTGGTGCCTGATGGCATGAACTTTATCAACTCGAATGGCGCGGCTGCCACGCAGACGATATTTCATGTGCATATCCATGTTGTCCCGAGGTGGAAGAATGATCGGATGGGAGCAATTTGGCCTGAAGATAAAGTGTGGAAGGAAAGTGACCTCGACGAAACATTTACATCAATCGCACGGGAGTTGGGCATTTGAGTCGCGTGTCACATATATCGCCACTAGGATCAATCCGACGGCAACTATTGGTCCGTAGAAAAAGCTGAGTGTTGTAGAGAAGAACGCTCCTCGACGGGTTACTCGCTTGTGGTATTTTCGAGCATTCAGTGAGAAAATAGGAATCGAGTTTTGCTCAGAGCGAACTTCGTCGTATAGGCACCGGTACATGCGCTCCTGGCGCAGATAATAACTATCCAGAAACCAAAAGACCACGCCAACCGCCGATCCCATGGCGCCTAATCGCCAGTCGTTCTTGTTGACGGTGAATCCGTAAAACGCCGCCGAGACGGTTAGTGTCCAACCTTTGATCAGGAACGAGTTGGAGGCTAGTCGTGTCACCACGGCTTGGATCATCTCCAGGTGCTTGATCAGCTCCGTGGTTACCTTGGCTCCGGTCTTCCGGGGGCGCGGTTTCATGATCTCGATCCTACGGGCCCGTTCTGTGGCTGGTCGCAGGGGCGGTGTGTCGGTCGTGGCTGCCTGTTGTGAGCGTGGTAACCTCTGCCCATTCCATAGGCGATGGGGAGTCGTACATGAAGAGAAAGACATTCTTCAGTTTTCACTTTAAGCCCGACAGCTGGCGCGCTGCGACTGTGCGTAACATCGGCGCCCTTGATGGCAACTCGCCGGTTTCGGATAACACGTGGGAAGAAATTAAGAAGGCGGGCGACCAGGCTATCAAGAATTGGATAGCCAAGGAGATGTCTGGAAAAACGTGTTGTGCTGTGCTTATCGGGTCGCAGACTGCGAGTAGGCCGTGGGTTACATACGAGCTGTCTAAGGCATGGAATGACAACCTTGGGGTCTTCGGCATTTATATCCATAACCTTAAGGATAGTAATGGGTGGCAGTCGACTCAGGGCATAAATCCCCTTGACAAAGTGACGTTCAAGTCAAGTGGGCAACCACTTTCGTCGGTCGCTAAGGCTTATAGTCCGCCTTATGGAAACAGTCAGCAGGTATATGGATACATTGCTGATAATATCGCTAGATGGGCCGAAGAGGCGATTGCAATCAGGAAAGCGAACTGACGCCACGCTTCTTTCTGTGGAGTGGGTGGCCTCTCGGCATCTCGTCCGCCAGAGTTTGCGGTCATCGTCAGGCAGTTGGTCAGGCAGCGAGCCGTCCCTCCGGACGAGCGTGCTGAACGGATCTTGATGGTGCGGTTCGACCTGCGCGTCAGGGTTCGCGCTAAGCCGTTTGGGGGCGTATTGGGGGTGGCTGACATCACCAAGTGACTGAAAGCGACTGTCATTCCGGCACGTCCTCGCTGTGTCCCAGCGCCTTGAGGTCGGTGGCGAGGTTGCTGGCGCTGGCGAGGGTGTCGGGGTGGTCGTCGCCGAGGAGGCGTTTTGCGGCGGGTGAGGGTGTCTTCGTTCAGTTGCCGGGCTTGCTGATGTTCGCCCAGCGCGCTGAGGCTGACGGCGAGGCTGTTGGCGCTGGCGACCGCCGTGGGAGTGGGCCTGGCGATGCGCTCGGCCAGGAAGTTCACCATGCTGGCCGGGGTCCGCGGCAAGATCCGCGCCACGGCCTACTCGTGTGCCTGGGCTTGCTGCTGCCGCTCGATCGCGGCCTGCTCGGCCGCGTTCACCGCCAGCATCGTCGTGGACGTCACCATCAGCACCAGGCCGGCCACGACGGCGGCGAGCACGTGGGGCGCGCGGTCGCCTCGCCAGCCCAGCCCAGCCGCGTCGCGGCGACCGCGGCGAAGCCCAGTACCCCGATCCCGGCCAGCAGGCCCCACCACCACGGGTTCAAGGTAGCTCAGCAAGCCGGCGTCGACCACCAGCAAAGCCGTCGCCGCGGTGTGGCCGCTCCCACCGTGCCTTGTCACGCTGCAACGCCCGACGGCCGGCCGCCTCCCACCTGTCGAAGATCGTTCCCTCACCCATGCCGTCAGGATGCACGGTGAGCTGCGACGATGCCACTACCATCGAACGCGTGAGCGAACACCCGCGGTTGGACAGAACACTCGACACAAGCGAACCCGAGGACCTGCCGGTCCGTTCGCAGCGCGATCACGTCTGGTGCCTCAACCGCAAACACCGGTGGGCACTCGCCAACGGCGGCAGCGGCTACCACCACGCGCTCCGGCTCTCGACGCAGGTGTGCGCTCGCTGCTGGGCCCGGCGCCAACCGCGAGCCCGATGGCTGGTCGTCGACCACCGCACACCGATACCCGCAGACCAGGTCGACCAGTCAGACGATCGCGGGGCAAGAATCCTCGTGGTCGGCCGCCGGCCAGCTGTCCGCGCCGGGGTAGGCCGGCTTGAGGTGCGGGTGCGCGGCATCGTCGTGGCCGTCACAGACGTGCAACTGTGCGGCGTCGACCACCGCGGGGTCGTCTGTCATATCGAGGTCGACCCGGCCTTCCGACGGCGCGGGTTCGGCACGCTGCTGCTGGACGCCGCACAAGCCCGCGGCCCCGGCTACCACTGGTCGACCGTCCGGCTCGACCAGTCCGAAGACTCACAAGACTTTTGGACCTACCAGGACCCCGCCGAACCCCTTCACCTCGGAGAACCGCACTACTGCACCCACATGCGGGAAGCCAACGGCGAAATGGGGTAACCCTCTGCGACTTGGTGGCTCGCTTGAACAGTCACCGCTACCCCATCGCTAGGGTTGCGGTTGAGTCGAACCTCAAAAGGGAGGCGAAAACGTGAGTCAAGCGGAGAGTTTGACCGAAACGTCGGCACGCGAACTGGCTGACGCTGCCTGCAAGAAGGCCGGCATCGACGGCGCAGATGCCGAGCTCATCAGGATTGGCTCGAACGCGGTATTCCGACTCCCGGGACGTATCATCCTCCGCATCGGGCGAGAGCGGGACGGATTCGAGGGAGCTCGACGCCAAGTTGGCGTAGCACATTGGCTTGCATCCGAAAATTTCCCCGCGAACCGCGCCATGAATATTCCACAGCCGGTCGACGTGTCTGGGCATCCCGCGACTTTCTGGCAGTCCGTGTCGGAAGAGGAGAAGTACGCACCCATCGCAGATGTGGCCGAAATTATCCGTAACCTACATGAACTGCGCGCACCCACCGGCCTCGACCTGGAAAAGAAGAAGCCC
The DNA here is from genome assembly GCF_026017845.1 of Amycolatopsis mediterranei. Classification (NCBI taxonomy): domain Bacteria; kingdom Bacillati; phylum Actinomycetota; class Actinomycetes; order Pseudonocardiales; family Pseudonocardiaceae; genus Amycolatopsis; species Amycolatopsis mediterranei. The sequence continues at coordinate 7,117,099 of NZ_CP100416.1, read as the reverse complement.
TTCACGGAGATTGAAGGTCGCCTCAATGAGTCACGCAGCCTCACCCGGGATGATGAGGCGTATTTGCGCCAGCGCATTGGTGAGCTGAAGGCGAGCTATGAACGCCTTGAATTCCCGCTCCCGCAGGGCGTTATCCACGGTGATGCGAACGTTGGAAATGTCCTACTCTCACGAGAGGGAACTCCCTGCCTTATTGACTTGGACAGTTTTTGCATTGGTCCACGAGAATGGGACTTAGTGCAGACAGCATTGTTCTACGAACGATTCGGATGGCACACCGCCGACGAGTATCGGACGTTTGTCAATGTATATGGATTCGACATCATGACGTGGTCCGGCTACGAGACGCTTGCTGGCTACCGCGAGATAGCCATGACTCTATGGCTCGCAGAAAAAGACTCCGATGACGCGGCCCAAGAAGTGCGTAAGCGCGTCTCCGCAATCAGGACAGGTGGAGACCGGCGCGACTGGGCACCCTTTTAGCGTCTTGCGGTGTCCACAGTCGCGCCGTGGAGACCCTGTCGAAGAAGTCCGCGGACTCTGCAGTCTGGCCAATCCCGGTGAGGCGCGTGCGGAACTCATCTACGTACGCGCCGCATCGGGCAGATTTCAGTGACTCGCCAATATCGATTGCCCGGAGGGCAACGTCGCAGGCTTGGCCCACGTCTCCGTTGTCGAGATGAGAGTCGGCAAGGACCATCGTGACAAAGAAATCGCTCCGCACGTAGCCGCTAGCCGTTGGCCCAAGAGACTGAGTTGCGTACGTGACTCCGTCATTTGGGCGTCCGAGGTCTCGGTTACAGTGGCCGAGTTCGGCGGCCAACTCTGCCTCGTTAAAGTACGAGAACCAGTCGGCCGGGTCACTCTCGGGCTCGCGCCTATCGAACTCTTTAACGGCCGCCGCCATTGCCTTATCACACCCGGCCGAGTCACCCAGTCGAGCAAGGGCCCTGGCTTCCATCGCGTGGAAATGAGCGGCAGCGCTTGGCGATCCCGACAGGGTTGTCCCCATTCGCGCTGTCCTTGCAAGGTTGGCCGCCTCTTTGTAGCGACCCAGGAATGTCGCCTGATGACTCATCGCGTCGAGGACACTCGCGCCCAATAGACGGTCGTTAGCGCTTTCAGAGATCCTAAGTGCTTGAATAAAATACCGCTGCGCCAGCCCGTGTAGCCCGGCATCGTATGACATCCAGGCCCCCAGCAAGGTGGCTTGCGTGGCCGCCTTAAAGAGCTCCTTTCGGAGTGGTTCATTTGCAGTATATCCAGCGAGTATTCCGGCCAGGTCTGTTCGCAGGAATTCAATTAAGGCACTTCGCGCGTGACCACCGCCATGTTCACCATCGAGAGCGTCGAACATCTCGGTTGTCTTTCGAATTCCTCGGATGTCCGCTTCACCAACTTTTCGCTTACCTGTGTCACTGAGGACGTCGTCACGTGTCGTCACAAGCCAGGACAATGCTGCTTCGTTCCAGGCGGCTGCATTCGCGGGGGTGTCGAGCAGTGTAGACATGCTGTCGATATCTGCCTGCCATAGGCGCGCGGCAGAGTTGACGCTGTCCTGGACTCGATCTGGATAGTCGAGCCCGAGGTCGGCTCGCACATTCTGCGCCTTACCGAAGCCAATCTCTGCCAGGCTGATCTGCCGGCCGAGACGCTGGCCGAGCGCGCTTGCTATCGCTGCACGAGTCTGGGCGTCGCGCGGCACCATCCCGTCGAGCCATCGACGGACGTACGTGTGGCTGAACGTCTTGCCGGCCTGCCCGCCGACGGCTCGCGCGAAGACCTTCAGTCCCACGGTCCCGTCCTCGCGGAGGTACCCCGCCTCCAGCATCAGGGCTTCGAGTTGATCGTTGCCCATTCGCTCGCCCCCTTCCACTGTGCCCCCCACTGTACGAGTGTGCCCCCTAGTGTGCCCTGTTTGCGCAGCTCAGGGACCTGTTTCATGGAGCTATCAACATCGACTGGCCGAAGCGGCCCGACGCTAGGAGACGAGATGTCAAAGAGCCCGTTCAAAATCAAGACCGGCGGCGGAGCCACAAAGAGGCTGATCGCCCTGGTTGCGGTGTGCGCCCTGCTGGCCATGGTGATCAAACACCCACACGATGCCGCTGACATGGTCAATACAGCGGCGGACCATGGCGGCGGGATTATCGACAGTGTCGTGCAGTTCCTTCGCGATTTGACCCCAAACTAGGCCCGGTCGCCGCGGAGTTGCTCAACGGACTCCCGCAGCGACTTCACCTCGGCCCGCAGGGCGGTGAGCTGCAATGACAGTTGCTCCAGTGTGGCCGGCTCGCGGCCGGGCGTGGCGGCGACAACCCGTCCAACGCCAGGCCGAGACGTGATCCAGCCCTCCTCTTGCAGGAACCCCAACGCACGTTGGGCGGTGGCCACCGCGACCCCAAATCGTGCGGCCACCTCTCGCTGATTCGGCAGCTGAGCCCCCGGCGTCAGCGTTCCCGACTTGATCTCGTCTCGAAGCTGCTGCGCGATCCGCTCGAATGTGGCCTGACCTGCGCGTTCCGCCTGAACGTCCATGCTTCAAACCTTACCGAACGAGATCGCTCCGAACTAGTTCACCCAATTGGCCGATACCAACTCCGAACTAATCCAGACTAGTTTGGAGATCTCGCCAAGACGAAAGGATCCACCTGATGAGCACCACCCGCCCCAGTCGCCGCCTGATCGAGATGGACGCGGTTGAGCTGGACTTCGACTACTTCGCCGACGTCACCGGCCTGGCCGGTGACAGCGTCTTGGCCGGTGACAGCGTCTTGGCCGAGAACTTCGACAGCCTGTCCGACTTGGCCGACCTATACACGGAGATCGCGGAGATCGAGGAAACGCTGGCCGAGCTGGACGCCCCGATGGCTCCGGTGGTCACGCTGCCGATCGTGGCCCCGCGCCCACTGGGGGAGGTGGCCTGACATGGCGGATCGCTTGTTCATCCCGGCCGCGTTCGCTGACCTGCTGGCCACGATGCCGCCTGCGTCGGCGACACCGTGGGATCGGGAGCACTGGCTGGACGTCGCCTACAACACGGTACGGATCGAATTCTCCGGCCCGCACTCCATGGAGGCCATGCGCCTGGCTCGGGTGTTCCTGACGGCGTTGGACGCCACTCGCATTGAGATCGAAAACGCCCACCTGGCCCTGGCGGATTGACCAGCACCACCCCTTTTCCTGCGCAGTTCCGCGCTCAGATTCCAGATTTCGCATTCGTCCCAGGGCAGCGCCATGCCTGCTCCCGGCTCGCACGAGAGGACCGCTCATGTCTCGCACGCTGACCACCGTGACCGCGGCCCGGTTCCATGACCTGGCCGACACGCTGACCCGTAACGCCGAAGTCCTGCGCACCGCTGGGCTGCCGGAGGTCGTGGTGTCGGTTCGGGCCACCGTCTACTGCGACGTTGCGGCGCAGCTGCGGCTGCTGGCCGAGGCCGAGCCCGCGGTGGCCGAGGGCAACCCGCTGGTGCTGGTTCGCGAGGACGGTCCGGCTGTGGCGCGCCGGTTCGAGATGCTGGCAGGGGGGCTGGCCGCCAATGCCCGGGTCCTCACATGCGGCACGAGCGACGCGGTCATGCGCCGCCGGGCCGGGGTCTACCGCGACGTCGCGGCACAGGTCCGTTTGCTGGCCGAGGCCGAGCGGGAGGCGGAGATGGCATCCCGGCGGCGCACCAGCCGACCGCCGCTGTCCAACCTTGCCGGGCCGTGCCCGGTCGCGGCGAAGGCGGCCGTGCGGGCGCCGCGGGTGCGGCCGGAGTTCCTGGACGCGTTGGTGGCCGCGATCGCCAGGCGGCGCGCGCAGGGGTGGTCGGTGGCGCGGCTGACGCTGTGGCTGCGCACGACGCTGCGGGACCCGCAGACCGGGGCGGCGCACCCGTGTGCGGAGCGGTCGTTCGTCTCGTACGTCACCGCGTTGCTGGCTGGCCCCGCCGTCCGGGCCGCCGCCTGAATCCCCCCTGCCAGCTCTTTTCCCGAAAGGACAGTCGCTATGTCGTGGATTGGATCGCTCGCGGCCAAGGTCGCTGCCCGGTTGGATGACCGGGACCCGGTGTTCTACGCCGCCGACGTGACCCTGTTCGCCGTGCACGAGGGTGTGTGGCACGTGCTGCTGATCGAGCGCGGCTGGGCCCCGGACAAGGGCAAGCTCGCTCTTCCCGGCGGGCACGTCGATGCCGGTGAGTCCTCGGAGCAGGCCGCCCGCCGGGAGGCGGCCGAGGAAACCGGCCTGGACCTGTCCGGGGTGGTGCTCGACCGGATCGGGGTCTACGACGCCCCCGACCGGGACGCCCGCGGCCGGTACGTGTCGGTGGCCTACGGCGCGGTGCTCGAGGACACGATCGCCCCGGTGGCCGGGGACGACGCGGCGTCGGCGGCCTGGATGCCGCTTCCGACCGCGGCCCGGGTCGCTCACCGCGGCGGGTTCGCGTTCGACCACGCCGACATCCTCTTCGACGCGGCCCGCCGCTACGGCTTCGGCCCGGACTCGCCGGGGAGCTGGGACCTGTGGAGCTGATCTACCCCGCCGACGCGGTGGTGAACGGGCGCGGCCCGGTGCCGGTGGCACTGCTCTACGACCCGGCCGATCCATGGGCGATCACGCTGCTGATCGCCGGGCACGAGTGGCTGTTCGCCCGGGAGCTGCTGGCCACCGGCCTGTCCGAACCGGCCGGCGACGGTGACGTGGTGGTCCGCCCGGACACCGGCGGCACCTTCGGCCACCTACTGCTCACCTTGACCACCCCCGCCGGTTGCGCGGATGTGGCGTTGCCCCGCGGCACCGTGGAAAGCCTCTTGGCCGCCGCTGAGGCCTTGGTCCCGCGGGGCTGCGAGGGCATCGACTGGGACAGCGAGTGGGCGCGCCTCGCCAACGGCCCCGCGGCCTGACGCCGCCACTGACGCATCTGGCGCCCGCCTACGGGGCTCACTCTCGCCCGAAACCGCGATCGTCCGGAAAGGACACTTCCGCGATGAGCAGAGATCGCCGCTATCCCTTGCCCGCAAAGGACGACGATGACCGGTTCACCTTCGGCCTGGTCGTCGACGTCGCCGACGTCCTGGCCCGCCACCGCTACCCGGAGCTGGCCTCCGGCGATGACTTCGTGGCGTTGCAACAGGCCCTGTTCCGCTTCCTTTACACCACCAGCACCGAGCCGTACCGGCTCGACCCGACCACCGAGGAGTCCTGACCATGAACCGTAGAAACACCACCAACAACAGCAACGCGAGCCGCAGCGGCGGTAGGCAGCCGGTCGTGATCGTGCCCAACGGTCCGAGCAAGTGCATCTTCTGCGGGACCAGGCTGCCCAACGGCGGATCGTCGTGCACGCCGTGCGCCCGGGAGGCGGTCGGCCGATGACTGGACCCGAGCACTACAAGATCGCCGAGAAGCTGATCGCCGGAGGCATTCAGCGGGTGACTCCGTGGGGCGATACGGACTGGGTTGCGCCGACCCCGGAGGTCGTAGCACGTGCCCAGGTGCACGCGACGCTGGCGCTGGCCGCCGCGACCGCGTCCGGGGCGTGGGCGGAGATGTCCAACGACGAATCGCGGTCGTGGGACCAGGCGATCGGGGTGGAGCGGTGATGTCTACACCGGACGGTTTCCCGCCGAACCCGGGTGCGGCGCTGCTGGGCCGGCTGCTGGAGCGCAACGGGACGTGGGCGCTGCTGCGGGTGTTCGCTGCGTTGGCGCTGTTTCTGGTGCTGCACCTGATCCGGATCCCGCTGGTGGTGGCAGCCCGGGTTTTGGCCGGGGTGATGGCCCGGCTGGACGCCTACGCCACCCGGCATGTGTCGACGCCGCCGCGCGGCCCGGTCAATCAGTTCTTCGACCCGCACAACACCCACCCCAGCCCCGGCCCGCCGGGGCGGATGCACTGGGAGGTCGTCCATGCGTGAGCTCAACGACACGCCTCCGGCCGCCGCGCCACGCTGCCGCACCCGCACGGAGGTGGCGGTGGCGTGGACCAGCGCCCACGCGATCGAGCTGACCGGCGTGGGTGCGCCGCTGGTCGCCGGGCAGATCTGGTCGCCGTGGCTGGACCTGATTTCCGCCGTGCTGGCGGGGGTGTGGGCGGCCAATGAGATCCGGCTGCACCGGCGCACCCGCCCGGCCCGGCAGGTCGCGGTGACCACGACCCCGCCCGCGCGGCAGCTGTCCAGCACCGCCAGCAGTGCCCCGGCCCCGGCTGCGGGCACCGACCGGAGGGAGGCCAAGGCATGAGTACCACGAAGATCGCAGGCGACGACCACGACGACGACGGTGGGGAGGTCGGGCGCGGCCTGGCCGCCCTGGAACGCCACCTCGCCGCCGTCGCCCCGCCCGCCCCGGCTGGCCACGCCGCCGCCGACGCGCCGGAACCGCCACGCGACCCGGAGCCCGCCTCGCAGCGTGCGGGGCGGGGGGTGACGCGGCGGGTGCGGCGGCGGGTGGCCGAGCACGCCGAAGCCCACCAGCTGCTCGCGCTGGAGACCGACACCGCCCCGTTCCAGGTCACCACGGACAAGGTCCGCACCCGGCGCAAGGCGGTCGAGCAGGCCGCCGCGCTGTGGCGGCTGGACCGCGACCCCCGCGTGCTGGCCTACCGCGACGCCCGGATGCGTCGCCTGATCCTCGCGGTGGCGCTGGTGTCGCTGACCCTCGCCCTCGCGTGGTCGACCGCCGGGGTGCAGGCGTTCGCGGCCGAAGGCGCTCCGGCGGGGAGTCCGCGGTGGTGGTTCGCGTGGCTGGCCGAGCCGTTCTGTTCGCTGGCGCTGCTGATGGTGGTGGCCGGCCGCGCCTACCTCACCACCCGCGGGCACCCGCTCAACGACCGCGCGGTGGACCGCACCGAGTGGGTGTTCCTCGGCCTCACGTTGGGCATGAACGCCTGGCCGCACCTGCCCGGTGTGGCCGCCGACTTCACCGTGTCGGGGTTGGTGCTGCATCTGCTCGGCCCGGTCGTCGCGGTCGCGGTGGTGCGGTGCCTGCCCAGGCTGCTGGCCGCGTTCGCCGGGCTCGCCTTGCCCACCGGCGCGGACGCGGGGGCGGCCCCGGCCGCTGCGAGGGGGGAGGGCAGGACCGAGGCCGCCACCGGCGAGGCTACCCAGGCGGTCACCACCGCGCTCCCCAGCTCACCCACCCCGGTCACGGCCCCGCCGCCCGCGTCGACCTCGGTGCCCGCCACTCGGCCGGCCGCCCGGCGCAGCACCACGACGCGGCGCACGGCGCGGGCGACGATCCCGGAGCCGAAGCGGCGCAGCTTCGCGCAGCTGGCCGAGGAGTTCGCCGCCGCGGTCGCGGACCCGCCCGCCGGGTTCGACCCGGCCAACGGCGAATCGATCCGCAAGACGCTGCGGTGCGGCAAGAAGCCCGCGACCGAGCTGCGTAACCGCTACCTGGCCGAGTCCGGCGGTAGCGACTGACCCACCCCGCACCGCGGGCAGGGTCGAACCCCTCCCGCGCTGCTGCTGCAGGGGTTCGGTCCTGCCCGCGCGTGCGGTCCCCGTCCACGCACGAGAGGGCACCACACGATGAACCCCACCGACCACACCCACGACGACCAGACCACGCCGGAGACCACCCGCCAGTCCGGCACCGAGTCCACCGCCGGGTCGGCGGGGGAACTGGCCACGATCCACCCCCTGCGCGCCCGCCCTGACCAGCAGCGGTCCACCGCCTCCGGCGCGATCGAGTCCGGACCTGAGGTGATCGAGGGGGAGATCGTCACGGATGAGCAGTGGCGTCTCTACACCTCCCAGAAGGCGCAGATGGAGTGGCGCATGGCCGAGTACAAACGGCAGGCCCTGTGGCTGACCACCCACGCCAAAACCGCCGCCACCCACGAGCGGACCGTGTCCACGCTCAAGTTCGTCGGCCGCAACGTCCTGGTGTACCCGACGCTCGGGGCCGTGACGGCGGTGAAGCGGTGGCGCGACACGCACGGGTCCTCCCGCTACGAACGGATGATGCGGGCGGCGGAGCTGGCCGGGGACCACGAGAAGCTGGCCGAGTGGGAGGCCCGCGACGTCACCGAGAAGCAGCGTCGCCACGACCGGGCGATGGACTGGATTCAGTCCCCGGTCCAGCTGGCCAAGGCGGTGGCCCTGTCAACGCTGTCGGTCGCTGTACTGCTGCTGGTCCTCGGGATCATCCTCGCGGTGGCCGGGCACGGCGGGGTCCTGGACCCGATCATCGGGGTCATCGACGCGATCGGGTTCTGCATCTGGTTCGTCATCACCTACGGGATGTTCCTCACCGTCGCCGGGACCGCCGGGGCGCTGACCTACCTGTGGAACCTCGGCCGCCGCTCGCAGTCGGTCCCGCAGATGTTCCGTCCCGCCTCGGCCCGGCTGGTCGACGACGTCATCATCACCCCGTCGATCGTCGTCACCGCCCTGCGTGACCTGCGGATTTCCGAACTGCGCCGCAAGATCGAGCAGATGGAGGACGGCGGCGCGGCGATGCTGTCCCCGATCCGGCTGGCCGGCTGCGGCGTCGAGTTCGACGTGCATCTCCCCTCCGGTGTGGACACCGAGGAGGTCAAGCGCAAGCGCCGGAAGCTGGCGGAGAACATGGGCCGCCACGAGCACGAGGTGTTCATCACCACCCCGCCCTCACCGCGGACCATCCGGGTCTGGGCCGCCGACTCCGGTGCACTGGACCAGCCGATCGGGCCGTCGCCGCTGGTCACCGACCCGACCATCACCGCCGACCTCTACACCGGCCGCGCCCCCTGGGGTGTGGACCTGCGCGGGGACGCGGTGCTGATGGCGCTGTTGCAGTGCCACCTGCTGATGACCGGTCTGTCCAAGCAGGGCAAAACCGCCTCCCTGCGCGCTTTGGCGTTGTGGCTGGTCCTGGACCCGTCAGTGGGCCTGCACATCGCCGACCTCAAGGGCATCGGTGACTGGCGGATGTTCAAGCCGGTCGCCGAAACCCTGATCGAAGGCCCGTCGGACTCCCACTGCATTGCGGCCACTGAGCTGCTGGAATGGGGGGTCGAGGAGATGGAACGGCGGCTGCTGGCCTTCGACGGCGACAAGTACCGCAACGGGGTCCCCCGCGAGCTGACCAAGCCCGGCGGGCCGTTCGCGCCGATCGTGATCCTGGTCGACGAAGCCCAGAACGCGTTCATGAATCCGCAGGTCGACGACCAGAAGAACCCCTACGGCGGGCAGACGAACAAGTCCCGGTACTTCATGGCCGCCCGCAAGATCCAGAACCAGGGCCGGGCGGTGAATGTCGTGCTGTGGCAGGGAACCCAGGACCCGACGGACCAGAACCTACCCAAGCTGGTCCGCGAAGGCGCCCACATCCGGGCCGCGCTGGCGCTGGGCACCGAGTCGCAGTCGCGGATGGCGGTGGGGGACAAGGCCGTCGATGGTGGCGCGGCGCCGCACGAACTGCGCTCCGGCCTGGACAAAGGCACGTTGGTGGTGGCCGGGGAAGGGGTGCCGCTCCCGGCCGGCCAGTCGTCGATGACCGTGCGCACGCACTTCATCGACGGCGACGACGCCGCCACCGTGATCGAGCGCGCCGTCGCCATCCGCGGTGGCGCGAAGGCCGAGCCCGCGCAGGTCGAAGCCGCACCGCAGGTGCGGGATCTGCTCGACGACGTGGCCGAGGTGATCGCCGGAGCCGACGTCAAGGCCACCGACGTCGGGGCGCGGCTGCGCAAGCTCGCCCCGGGCTACGAGCCCTACGCCAACCTCACCGCGGAGAAGGTCAAGGAAGCCCTCGAAGCGGTCGGTGTCCCGGTCCGGCTCAAGCAAGGAATTATCACTGTCCGTGCTCGGCACGTGGCGAACGCGATCGCGGACCGCGAGGAGCAGGTGAGCGACTGACCCACCCCCGGGCAGACGCGAAAACCCCGGTGAACCGGCCCCTTTACGGGGCCGGTTCACCTGCTCACCTTTTCCACCTGATCGCCCATCTGCGCTGATCAGCCTAGGTGAGGAGCTGAGGTGAGCCCGGAGGTGGAAATCCACCTCCCTCGCCACGCCTCACCCGCTCGCTCACCCGTCGATTCACCCGCGTGACACGACGCCGCGCACCTCACTGCGACTACGCAAAGTAGTCGAACTTGTCTCTCGTGCGCTTTCCGCCCACGACCCGACGACGTCACCTTGGAAGGACTCCTCATGGGCTTGTTCACCTCCGCCGGCGACCCCGACAACCCGGCGCACCTGGCCATCGCTGCGCACGAACTGGGCCACGCGTGGGCCTGGAGTGACGGCGGGCTCCAGATCCTTTCGATCACCTTCACGCCCCGCGGCGGCCACGTACGGACCCACAACCCCAGCGGCCACCCGCCGCAGCTGATCGCCGAAGCGGTCGGACTGTGGGCCGGGTTCGAGGCCGAAGACCGCTGGCTCCGGGAACACCGGCTCGGCAAAGCCAGCCGCGGCAACAGCAGCCACGACATCCGCGCTTTCCGCTCCATTCAACGGCTCATGCACCGGGAATACCGCCAGAGCCTCACCGAGCGGTCCGTCCGCGCGAGTGCCCGCGCGGCCGTGAACCGCCACTGGGCACAGATCCAGCACGCCGCACCGGCCCTCGTGAAACGCGGCCGGATCACCCTCTGATCCCCGGCTCTGCCACGTTGCTGGGCCCCGCCGCTGCTGTTCTTCGCCGGGCCGCGCGGCCGGCCACCTGATGCCCTGCGCGGCCCGGCGACGCCACCCCCGCTGCCTCTGTTCCGAAAGGACGGTTCCGCTGTCATGCCCGAATTTCTGCCTGCCCCCGACCCCGCCGCCACCGACATGTACGCCTGCCTGCGCGTGCACACCCCGACCGTGCTCACCGACCCCTCCGGCGCGATCGTCGCCGTCGGTGTCACCCGCCCCGCGGTCGCGGCGGCGATGATCCGCGCCGCCGCGCCGGGACTGCAGCTGCCCGCCCCGGACCGGGCCGACGCGCAAACCTTCCGGCTGCGCTGGTTCGCCTACACCCACCCCGGCAAGCCCGGCGATCCCGTGCTCCGCCCGGCCGGGCCGGGCGAGGACGGCGCCTTCCCGGTGGTGATCTGGCGGGCCGCCGACCAGACCCGCGCCCGCGCCACCCGCGACGCCGCCCACGCCCTGACCGTGATGGGGGTGGCCGCGTGAGCACCAACGACTCCGGGGCCTGGCACCGCGAGCTGCAGCGCCAGCAGGAGGAAATCCAGCGCAAGCAGCGCGAAGCCGCGCAGAAGGATCGAAACAAGTGACGATCACCCGCACCGTCACCACCGTGCTCAACCACTGCTGACCCGGACCCCCTGCCAGCAGAACCCACCACCGACGCGCCACCAGGTGCGGACGCGCACGCCCCCGACCCATCCCGGGCTGGGGGCGCGTTCGTGCCTGCCCACCAACAGGAATCGGAGAAAGATCATGGCTGGATTGCCGGAGATCACGATGGCCGGAACGCTGACGGCGGATCCGGAGATGCGCTTCACCCCCTCCGGAGCGGGGGTGTGCTCGTTCACCCTCGTGGCCAACGATCGGCGCCTGGACAAGGAATCCGGGGAGTGGCGGGACATGGGCGCGACGTTCCTGCGCTGCACCGTGTGGCGCCGCCAGGCCGAGAACGTCGCCGACGCCCGCAAGGGCGACCGGCTGCTGATCGTGGGCGAACTCAAGCAGTCGGAGTGGCAGGACAAGAACACCGGCGAGAAGCGCTACGGCTTCGACGTGCAGGTCCGCGAAGCCGCGCTGTCGCTGCTGTGGCACCCGGCCAAGTCGGCACGTCCCGACCGCACGGGCGGCGAGCACACCAGCGGCGGCGGGGGTGGGGCGCGGGACCCGTGGACGGCGCCGCCGGCCACGGGGTCGGCGGGCGGGTTCTCCGACGAGCCGCCGTTCTAACCGAGGTGCCCGGCTATGGCCGAGAAGGCGAAGTACCGGGCCACCGACATCGCCGCCTGGCTCACCGCGGCGGGCATCGACGACGACGCCGCGCGGCGGGCCGGGCGGGTGATCGCCGGGGCGTGGAACGCCCGCGAGTTCTACGCCTCGGCCACCTACCTCCCGCTCGCCGCCGCCCTCACCGCCTCCCGCCTGCCCCTCACCGGCCTGGATCGAGTTGCCGATGGGCTGGCGCGGCGATTCGGGGTGCACCTGCACGACGTCGCGGCGTGGGACCGCGAACCCCACTGGCGAAAGGAGATCAGCACATGACCAGTTCGGCGCAGAGCGCGGCACTGCGCGCGGCGGCGATGGAGATGGCTGGCAGGGGGTGGAAGGTGTTCCCGTGCCGCCCGGGCACGAAAGCCGCGCTGTGGCACCGGCAGGAGCACTGCCGCGGTGGCGGGGTCTGCGCCGACGGGCACGTCACCCCCGAATCGCTGGCCACCTCCGATGTGGAGCGGGTGGCGGCGCGGTGGTCGGACGGCGTGCCCTACAACATCGCCGTCTACCCCGGCCCGTCCGGGCTGTTCATCCTCGATTGCGACATCCCCAAGGCTGCCCGGCCCGGGCAGCCCCCCGCCCGGGGGGAGCACGATCCCGATGGCTGGACCCAGCTGCAGGCGCTGGCCGGGCAGCGGGGCGGGCCGCTGCCGGACACTTTCACTCTCGCCACCCCTTCCGGCGGGCGGCAGCTGTGGTTCACCGCTCCGCCCGGCACGCTGTTGCGCGGCACGGTCAAGCACATCGCCACCAATATCGACAGCCGCGGCTGGGGCACCTACGGCCTCGCCCCCGGCTGCGTGCTGCTGAACGGCGCGTACGAGCTGATCGACGACACCGACCCGGTGGAACTGCCGGGGTGGTTGGTCCAAGCCAACGTCGAACGCGCTTCTGCGGCCATCTCAGGGCGTCCTGAGAAGCCCGTAGCCGCACCGGATGCCTATACCGCTCGCGCGGTGCGGGCCGAGTGCGACCGCGTCGCCAGCGAGCCACCAGGGCGACGGAACAAGGTCCTCTCCACCGCCGCCTATGCCCTCGGCCAACTGGTCGGGGCCGAAGTGCTCGACCGCGAGCACGCCCGGGCCGAACTGGAGACCGCGGTGGCCGCCTGGAACACCCCGGCCTCGTGGGCCAAGGACACCGGCGTCATTGCCACCTCACTCGCAGCCGGGGAAGACAACCCCCGCCGCATCAACCGGCGTGGCCCCGGCCGCGCCGCCTGACACCACCCACCAGGAAGGAACACCGCCACCGATGAAGATCCGCATCATGGGCACCCGCGCCGAAACCGACGACGCGGTCAAGGTGCTGCGCCTGGCCTTCGACGTGCTGGAGGTCTCCGACTTCCGCCCCAACCGCGGTGACTCGCAGCTCGGCCGCGTGTACGTCGACGCCAACCCGCCGGCCGACCCGCTGCCCGGCACCTGACCCACCACCGACCACACCGGACACCAGACGAGGGCCGGGCACCACGCGTGCCCGGCCCTTCCCATACCTGCCTCCCGAAAGCGAGCTTGCGCCATGACCACCACCGCCCACCCCGTCGCCTCGCAGACGTTCACCGTGCTGGCTGAGGTCTCCGCCGAACGAGCCCACCAGGACGCCAAGTGGGGCCAGCAGAACCACCCCGACGGCACCGGCCCGGACGTCCCGCTGAGCATCCGCCGGATGCTGGACGCCGCCGACGCCGCCTTCGACGCCCGCCACCAGGTCGAGTCATCCGCCAAGGCCGGAACGCTGACCTGGCTGGAAATCCTCTCCGAAGAGTTCTTCGGGGCCCTGGCCGAGGACGACCCCGCAGCGCTGCGTGCCGAGCTGGTCCAGGTCGCCGCCACCGCCGTGTGCTGGATCGAGGCCATCGACCGCCGCGCCCGACAGACGGGACGTGCGTGATGCGGTGCCTGTCCTACGGCGGCGGCCAGCAGTCGACCGCGCTGCTGGTGCTGGCCGCCACCGGCCAACTGGACTTGGATGCGGTGCTGTTCGCCAACGTCGGCGACGACTCCGAGCACCCGGGAACCCTGGCCTACGTCCGCGACATCGCCACCCCGTGGGCGGCCGAGCACGGCCTCACCGTGACCACGCTGAACCGGCACCGCCGCGACGGCAGCACGGAGACCCTGTTCGGGCGGCTGATCAAGCCGGGGTCACGGTCGCTGCCGATCCCGGTACGGATGTCGAACGGCGCACCCGGCACTCGCAACTGCACCGCGGACTTCAAGATCCGCGTGATCGGCAAGTGGCTCAAAGCCCACGGCGCCACTGCCGACACGCCTGCCACCGTCGCGATCGGGATCAGCCTGGAGGAGATCCACCGCGCCAACACCCGCCGGGTCGAGCCGCACGAACGGATCGTGTATCCGCTGCTGGATCTCGGGATGCGCCGCACCGAGTGCGCCACCCTTATCGCCGCGCAGCCGCTGTCGACGGCCATGACCGAGCGCGCCCGCGCCACCGTCGCCGACCAGCACCCGGACGTGCGGCGCCAACTGCTGCGCACCGGCTTCACCCGGCTGCCCGTGCCGCCGAAGTCCTCGTGCTGGTTCTGCCCGTTCCACCGCCTCTCGACCTGGGCCGCAATGCGGGCCGAGGAACCCGACTTGTTCGCCCGGTCCTGCGCGCTGGAGGACGTACTCAACGAGCGTCGCGCGGTGCTTGGCAAGGACCCCGTCTACCTCACCCGCTACGGCCGGCCGCTGCGCGAGGCCGTCGACCCCGGCACGCAACTGCTGCCCTTCGACGAGAGCGACGGCAGCTGCGACTCCGGCTGGTGCACGACCTGACCCCGCGACCGGTGACGGAGGTGATGACCCATGGCACCACGCAATCCGTGGGTGTTGGCCGCGGTGCCCTGGTCACAGGATCTGGAGTTCACCCGCGGCCGGTGGCACGGCAAACCGCTGCTGTCGTACAACATCGCACCGCGACACCTGCTGGCTACCCGCCGCCAGCTGCGGGCGGAGAACATGCGGCCGGGCGGGCAGGACCCGGTGGCGTTCTTGTACTTCCGCTGCCACAAGGCCGCCAAGCTCGTGTACGCGAACCTGTACCTCATCGCCGAAGCCAAACCCGTCCGGCCGATGACCTCCGCCCGCGCCGCCGCGCTGGCCAAGGCGATGGCCGCCCGCCGCACCTGCCGCGAGTGCGGCGAGACCGGGTGGGCCGAGCTGCCCAGGGCACACCGCACTTGCGAAGCCTGCCTCTACACCGCCGGGCTCCCGGCGGATTCCTACCTGCACGACTACCTGATCGGCGAACCCACCCTCACCGCGGCCCAACACGCCGCACTCCTGGAAGCGAGCCAAACACCATGCCCCACAACGACCCCGCCCCGCTGACCTGGACCGCCAAACAGGGCGCGTACGTCACCGAGTACTGCGGCGCCCGGTGGGCGCTGATCACTCACTCGGCCCATCGCGGCAAGTCCGGCTGGTCCGGCACCGACGAATGGCACCTGCACCGCATCTACCCGCCGGCCGACGAGGTCGTGTCCGGATACGGCGGCTGGCCGATCGACCACGGCCGCTGGCTGGCCCGGCCCGGGCTGCGCGGCCTCATCCGCGCCCAGCAGATCGCCGCCTGGGTCATCGCCAACCCGGACGCCGCCGACGCCATGACCCACCACCAGATCACCGACGCCATGGAGGAGAACGGCCGATGACCTACACCACCTACCACGAGTTCGCCGGGTTCGGCGGCGACACCACCGGCGTGCTCGCCGTCCCGGGCACCCGCGGCGTCCTCGGGGCCAACCACAACCCCGACGCCATCGCCACCCACGCCCTGAACTTCCCCGGCATGGACCACTACGAGGGCGACATCGCCAAGGCCGACATCGGCACCTTCCCGCGGGTGGACTTCTTCTGGGCCTCCCCGTCGTGTCCGCCGTGGACCGACGCCCGCGGCGTGAAGCGCGACTTCGACCAGAGCACCCAGGGCGTCCTGTTCGACCCGGCGACCGGGCCGCGCGCCACCGACCCCAGCGTCGCCCGCGCCCGGGCGCTGATGGAGGAAGTCCCGCGGTACCTGCAGGCGATGAACCGGCGCGGCCGGCCGGTGCTCGGGGGCGTGACGGAGAACGTGGTCCAGGTCGTCAAGTGGGACCAGTTCAAGCGCTGGCGCCGCGAGATCGAGGAGGAGGGCTACCGCACCCGCCTGATCGCCCTCAACGCCATGCACGTCACCGGCCCGACACTCGGGAAGGTCGCCCAATCCCGCAACCGGTTCTTCCTCGCCTACTGGCTGGAAGCGCTAGGCCGCGATCCGGACTGGGACAAGTGGTTGCGGCCCCGTGCCTACTGCCCCGACTGCGACGTCATGGTGTCGGCGGTGCAGGCGTTCAAGAAGCCCGCCGCGGTGCCCGGCACCGAGATGGGCGTCTACGGCATCCGGCACGGCCAGTACGTCTACCGCTGCCCCCACCGGTCCTGTCGTCGGCGGATCATCGAACCCGGCGTGCTCCCGGCGTCGGAGATCATCGACTGGAGTCTCGACCCAGGGCAGCGCATCGGCGAACGCGTCGACAAGAAGGGCCGACCGGACCCGCTGGAGGAATCCACGATCGACCGGATCGAGGCCGGGCTGGCCCGGCACGTCGGCGCGCTGCTGGCGCCCGCGGGCGGCACTTGGCGCGAGCACGCCACGAGCCTTGCCGTGCCGCTGCCGACGCGCACCACCCGGGAGACCGACGGGCTGGTGTGCCCGCCGCTGCTCGTGTCCTGTGCGGCGCGGGCCGGGGTCGACACCGCCACCACGGTCGAGATGCCGTTGCGGACGCAGACCTGCCGCCGTGAAACCGCGGTCGTGGTCCCGCCGTTCGTGTCGCTGCAGCGTGGTGGCGGCTCCGCCACCGCGGCCTACCCCATCGCCGGGCCGATCCCCACCGTCTCGGCCCAGGGCAACCACCACGGCCTGGTAGGCCCGCCGGCCGGAGATGAGCTGGCCCTGTTGGTGGCCTACTACGGCAACGGCGGCACCCAGACCACCGACCGCCCGGTGGGAACGCTGACCACCCGGGACCGCTACGGCCTCCTCGGCAGCACTGGCACCCACCACGCCGCGCCGCCGCCGGTGGAGGCGTGCACGTTCCGGATGCTCGAACCGCACGAGATCGCCGCCGGGATGGGCTTCCCGTCCGGCTACAAGGTGCCGCCGAAGGTCGCGAAGTCCAAGCGCAAGCAGGTCCGCGGCTGGGGCAACGCCGTCCCGCCCGCGATGGCCGAGGTGCTTGCCTCGGCTCTGATCGAGACGTTCTCCGGCGAGCCGCTGGAGCCCGCGGCGTGAGCGCCGGGGACGCCCGGCCAGCACCACCAGCACGCACGACCCGAGGGAGCCCGTCATGCCTGATCTGGACACTGCGTTGTCGGCGATCGACGCCGCCATCGCCGACCCCGACAGCGGCACCCGCACGGTCTGCGGACACTGCGGGACGGCGCTGGCCGGGTCACCCTCCGACGACTTCTGCACCGAGGAATGCCAAACCCGATGGCTGGCCGAGCACGCGGCCGGCCCCGATCCCGTCGACAACGGCGCGGGCCCGGACCGTGACCTTGCCGAGCAGGACCCGGCCCGGCCGATGCCCTACATGCCCGCCCCGCCACCACCCCCGAGCGGGGCGCAGATCCTGGACAAGGTGGCCGCGTTCGTGTCCCGGTTCAACGTGTTCCCGTCCGAGCACTGCGCCGCCACGCTGGCGCTCTGGTACGCCCACACCCACGCCGCCGAGCACTTCTACGTCACTCCGCGCCTGATCCTGGACTCCGCCGAACCCGGCAGCGGCAAAACCCGCGTGCTGGAGGTCGCGCAGTTCCTGGTCCGGTCGGCGGAAATGACGCTCTCGGCCACCACCGCCGCACTGTTCCGGCTGGTGTCCGACGGGCCGATCACCATCCTGTTCGACGAAGTGGACGCCATCTTCAACCCCGCCAAAGGAGGCAACACCGAAGACCTGCGCGCGATGCTCAACGCCGGATACAAGCGCTCGGCCACCATCCCGCGCTGCGTCGGCGACGCCCGCGCGATGAAGGTCGAGCGGTTCAAGGTCTACGCCCCGGTGGCGCTGGCAGGCATCGCCGGGCACATGCCCGACACCATCACCACCCGCGCCATCACCTTCCACATGCGCCGCCGCGCCCCCGGCGAAACCGTCGAACCGTTCAAGGAACGCGTCGTGGAACGCCAGGCCACGCCGCTGCGGGACAAGCTCGCAACCTGGGTGGCCAGCGTCGGCAACCAAGTCGGCGACGCTGAACCGGAAATGCCCGAGGGCGTCACCGACCGGGCGGCCGAAATCTGGGAACCGCTGCTGGCGATCGCCGACGCCGCGGGCGAGCACTGGCCGGCCACCGCCCGCGCCGCCTGCGCCTACTTCGTGGCCAGCAACAGCAACCGAGGCGGCAGTTTCGGGATCCAGCTGCTCGCCGACATGCGGCGGATCTTCACCCAGCGCAACACCGACCGGTTGCCGTCCACGTTCATCATCGCCGAACTGCTGGAAATGGAGGAATCCGACTGGACCGACGTCAAAGGAAAACCGCTCAACCCCCGCATGATGGCCAAAGAACTCGCGCGCTACGACGTCAAACCGACCACGTTCAAGTACGACGGCGACAGCGTCAAGGGCTACACCACCACCGGAGCGACCGGCCTGGCCGACGCCTGGAGCCGCTACCTGCCCGGCACCGGCTGACAGTGACGGTAACTGCGGTAACCGCGGTAACCGCGCAGGTCAGACGGTTACCGATCCGATCGCGGTTACCGATGGATCGGTAACCGGCTACCGGTCCGCCAGCCCCGGTTACCGATCCATCGGTAACCGGGGCGCCCATCGGTAACCGCCTGACCAGGCAAGTTACCGCAGTTACCGCAGTTACCCCACCTGCCAGCCCTCTCCGGCACCCCACGTCGGTAACCCTCGCCCGCTCGTGCCCCGCACCCACCGCCCCGGTGCGGGGCACGCCTCTGCTCGGAGGTTTCGCACCCATGTCCACGAAAGACGAAAAGCTCACCATTCCGCAGGTGTGCGATGAACTGCAAATCGCGCGCTCGACATTCTACGACTGGCGCGCGAAGAACCGCGGCCCGAAGTGCATCCGGTTGCCGAATCGCAAAGTGCGCGTCCGCCGGTCCGATCTCAATCGCTGGCTCGAATCCCAGGAGGCTGCATGAGTGACATCACCTACGATGTCAAGATCTGGAACATCGAAACGCGAAGCGGGAAAAGGAAGACCTCGTATCGCGTGACCTGGTTCGTGGCAGGGGAGCGCTTCGACGAGAAGGCCGGCACCTACGCACTCGCTGAGAGCTTCCGTTCTGACCTGGTCGTGGCGGCACGTCGGGGTGAAGCGTTCGACCGCGTCCGAGGACTTCCGATATCCAAGCTGCGCAGCGAGGCGGACATGCCCTTCTTCGCCTTCGCCTGCAAGTACGTCGACATGAAATGGCCGCGCGCCGCCGGAAAGTCGCGTGCTGGCAACGCTGACGCCCTGGCATCAGCGTTGCCAGCGATGTTGGCGAACACCCGCGGCAAACCCGACGACAGGGTTCTCCGTCGCGCGCTGACCGGATGGGCCTTCAATACGAAGAGGCGAGACAACGCCAAGCCGGCCGAGATCGAGCGGGCCTTGAATTGGCTGCAGGCGAACACGCTTCCCGTGTCGCGGATGGACGACACGGCCAAACTTCGGGAGGTTCTGGACCAGATCTCTCTCAAGCTCGACGGGAAGCAGGCCGCCGCGAAAACCGTCAACCGCAAGCGAGCGGTGGTCTACAACGCGCTGGAGTATGCCCAGGAGTTGAAGTTGATCAGGGCTAATCGTCTGTCCGAAGTGAAGTGGACCGCACCGAAGTCCGTACGGGCGATCGACAAGCGCGTGGTCATCAACCCCGCGCAGGGCAGGAAGCTGCTGGCGGCCGTCGCGGCACAGAAGGTGGACACGGCACCGCGACGATCGTCCGGGCCGATGCTCAGGGCGTTCTTCGCGGTGATGTACTACGCGGCGTTGCGGCCCGAAGAGGCCGCCATGCTGTGCAAGCGGGACTTGCAGCTGCCGGAGAGCGGATGGGGTGAGCTCCTGCTCTCGGAGACAGCACCGATCACGGGCGCGGCGTGGACGGACTCGGGGGAGCGGCGCGATCGTCGCCAGCTCAAGCAGCGCGGCAAGGGGGAGGTGCGGCCGGTTCCGTCCCCGCCGCCGCTGACGACGATCCTCCACGAGCACCTGAACAACATCGGGACGGCGGCGGACGGTCGGCTGTTCCGGAACCTCACCGGCGGGGATCTCGCGGAGTCGACCATCGCGCGCGTGTGGGACAACGCGCGCCGGGCGGCGCTCACTGAGGAGGAGTACGCCTCACCGCTCGCACGGCGGCCCTACGACCTCCGACACGCGTGTGTGTCGACCTGGCTGGCGGCTGGGGTGCCCTCAACACAGTGCGCAGAGTGGGCCGGGCACTCCGTCGCGGTCCTGCACCAGATCTACGCCAAGGTCATCGCCGGGCTGGAGTCCGCGGCACACCAGCGAATCGAGCGGGCGCTTGACTGGCACGACGAGTCCGACGAGTAGCCCGCAGACGTCCCCCGGCTGGAGCAAAACGCGGGGGCATATTGGGGGTGAACACCCGTTCATAACCGGATCTGGCCGGACATCGCCGGACAACATGGGACCGGCCCCGCACCTGTTTTGCCTGGCCGCGGGGCCGGTTTCGGCTGGTCATATGGGGTGCCCCCGGTGAGATTCGAACTCACACTGGACGGGTTTTGAATCCGTTGCCTCTGCCAGTTGGGCTACGGGGGCGTGATGTCGTGACTCTACGGGATCACCGGACCCCGCCCGCCTCCGGGTCCGGCCTCCCCGACACGACGCAAAGCCACGCAAAGCCACGCAAAGCGAGGCCAAAGCCACAAGCAGCGACGCAAAGCATAGCCAGTGTCACGCCCGCCACTACGTGGTGAACGCCATCTCTGCTTCTGGATCGTTCCCGGTAGGCTTCAGGTTCGCGGAACGCCGCGAGATGCCACCGCCCAGCCGAGTCTTCAGGAGGACCCCGGTGACCGACCAGGCTACCGAGGCCAACGGTGCCGCCACCGTGCCGCAGCGTCGGGTGCTCGTCGCGGAGGACGAGGCTCTCATCCGGCTCGATCTCGTCGAAATGCTGCGTGAAGAGGGCTATGAGGTCGTCGGGGAGGCGGGGGATGGCGAGCAGGCCATCTCGCTGGCCACCGACCTGAAGCCCGATCTCGTGATCCTCGACGTCAAGATGCCCAAGCTGGACGGGATCGAAGCCGCCGCGAAGATCACCGGGGACCGGATTGCCCCCGTGGTCATCCTCACCGCCTTCAGCCAGCGGGACCTCGTCGAACGCGCGCGGGATGCCGGGACCATGGCCTACCTCGTCAAGCCCTTCGCCAAGCGGGACCTCGTGCCCGCCATCGAGCTCGCCGTCAGCCGGTTCTCCGAGCTGCAGGCCCTCGAGGCCGAGGTCGCCGGGCTCACCGACCGGCTCGAGACGCGGAAGGTCATCGACCGCGCCAAGGGCCTGCTCATGAGCCGCCAGGGGCTCACCGAGCCCGATGCCTTCCGGTGGATCCAGCGCACCGCCATGGACCGGCGGACCACCATGAAGGCCGTGGCCGAGGCCGTCGTCGAGAGCATCGGAAGCTAGCCCGGACCGACGGCCGGCAGGCAGAATCACCCAGGTGAAACTCCGCCTGCTGGCCGTCGTCGTCCTAGCACTGGCAGCCGGCTGCGAAGCGGCCCCGAGCACGCCCGCACCGACGACCTACGAGCTGCCGCCGCGGCAGGTCCGGCCCGACGAGACCGCCCTCAAGCTGCCGCCCGCCAAGAACGGTGACACCGAGTTCACCCTCATCGGCCTGGCCGCCGGGCTGCCCAGCATCACCGGGAGCCACACCGAGTTCCCCGCCAAGGGCCAGTTCGTGCGGTTGCGGCTCGTCGTCACCAACAGCGGCACCTCCAGCGTCCTGTTCGACACCGGGCGCCAGCTGCTCGTCGACGACCAGGGCGGCACGCACCCGCCGGAAGAGCAGGCCATGGTGATCAAGCGCCAGCCCCGCCAGTTCGACCTCGGGCACGGCGTGCGCATCGAGTTCGACCTCTACTGGGACATCCCCAAGGACCGGAAGCCGGCCTCGCTCCGGGCCTTCGGCGGCCCGAGCATCACCGACATGAAGAACGTCACCGGCACCGACGTCAAGCTGTGAAAAAGGGGCCCGGCACCAGCGTGCCGGGCCCCTCGAAAAGCGCACTCAGACGCCCAGGTCCCCCCCGAGGTAGGCGGCCCGGACCTGCGGGTCGTCCAGCAGGTCGGCCCCGCGGGCGCTCTTGACCACGCGGCCCGTCTCGAGCACGTACGCGCGGTCCGACAGCTTCAGCGCCTGCTGGGCGTTCTGCTCCACCAGCAGCACCGTCGTGCCGCGCTTGTTGATCTCCCGGATGATGTCGAAGATCTGCGCGATCAGCATCGGCGCCAGGCCCATCGACGGCTCGTCGAGCAGCAGCACCTTCGGCTTCGTCATCAGCGCCCGGCCGATGGCGATCATCTGCTGCTCACCGCCCGACATCGTGCCGCCGAACTGCGTCCGGCGCTCGTTGAGCCGGGGGAACAGCTCGTAGACCTCGTCGAGGTCGGCCTGGAGGTCGTCCTTGCGGGTGTAGGCACCCATCAGGAGGTTCTCCTGCACCGTCATGCCGGGGAACACGCCCCGGCCCTCCGGCGACTGGCCGATCCCGAGCAGCACGCGCTTGTGCCCCGGGGTCTTCGAGATGTCCTGGCCGTTGAACAGGATCTTGCCGCTGGTCAGCGGGCGCAGCCCCGAGATCGTCTTGAGCGTCGTGGTCTTGCCGGCGCCGTTGGCCCCGATCAGTGACACGATCTCGCCCTCGCCGACCTCGATGCTCATGCCCTTGAGGGCCGCGATCTTGCCGTAGTGGACGTTGATGTCCTGGACTTCAAGAAGCATCTTCGGACACCCCCAGGTACGCCTCGATCACCTTTTGGTTGGTCTGCACTTCCTGGGGGAGCCCTTCCGCGATCTTCTGCCCGAAGTCGAGCACGGCCAGCCGGTCGCTGATGTGCATGACCAGGCCCATGTCGTGTTCGATGAGCAGCACGGTCCGGCCGTCGTCCCGGATCTTGCGGATCAGCGCCTGCAGGGCGTTCTTCTCCGCCGGGTTCATGCCCGCCGCGGGCTCGTCGAGCAGCAGGAGCTTCGGGTCGGTCGCCAGCGCCCGCGCGATCTCCAGCCGGCGCTGGTCGCCGTAGGAGAGGTTCTTCGCGGTCTCGTGCTCCACCTTGCCGATGCCGACGAAGTCGAGCAGCTCCCGGGCCCGCTCGCGGCCGCGCTTCTCCTCCTTGCGGTGCCACGGCAGGCCGAGCACCGCGCCGATCGCGCCGGTCTTGTGGTGCGCGTCCGCGCCGACCATGACGTTCTCGATCGCCGACATGTTGTGGAACAGCCGGATGTTCTGGAACGTCCGGGCGATGCCGCGCTTGGTGACCTGGAAGCGCTTCATCCCGTCGATGCGGTCGCCGTCGAAGCGCACCTGGCCCTCGGTCGGCTGGTAGACGCCGGTGACCACGTTGAACACCGTGGTCTTGCCGGCGCCGTTCGGGCCGATCAGGGCGAAGATCTCGCCTTCGTTGATGGAGACGTTCACTTCGCGCAGGGCGGTGACACCACCGAAGCGCATCGTGATGTTGTCGAACTCGAGCAAGGGAGTCACTTGGCCACCTCCGCCGCGACTTCGGTGTCCGGTCCGGCCACTTCGCCACCGAGCGAGCCCATGCCGCCGGTGCCTTCCCGTAGCTCGGCTTTTCGTTGTCGTGAAGGCAGGATGCCTTCGGGCCGCAGCGCCATCATCAGCACCAGGACCGCGCCGAACAGCAGGATGCGGTACTCCGCGGGGTCCTTGTCGCCGAGCAGGTGCCGCAGCCACTCGACGGACCGGAGGCGCTCGGGGATCCAGGCCACCAGGAAGGCGCCGAGGATGACGCCCGGCAGGTTGCCCGCCCCGCCCAGCACGACCGCGGCGAGGATCGTCGCGGACAGGATGAACGGGAAGTTGTCCGGAGCGATGAACACGGCCTTGCTGGCGTAGATGCCGCCCGCGAAGCCACCGATCATCGCGCCGATCGCGAACGCGAGCAGCTTGAACTTGAACGTCGGCACGCCCATCAGCTCGGCGGCGTCCTCGTCCTCGCGGATCGCGGCCCACGCGCGCCCGACGCGGCTCTTCTGCAGCCGCACCGAGAACACGATCACCAGCACGATCGCGACCAGGATCAGGTAGTAGTACGGCGCCGGGTCGAGCAGGAACTCCATGCCGAAGATCGGCGACGGGTGCGGGATGTTGGTGATACCGCGGGCCCCGCCGATGGAGTTGGTGTTGTTCGCGGTGATCCGGACGATCTCCCCGAACCCGAGGGTGACGATCGCCAGGTAGTCACCGCGCAGCCGCAGGGTCGGGGCGCCGAGGATGACGCCCGAAACCGCGGCGAGCACGATGCCGACCAGGATCGTCGGCCAGACGTTCCAGCCGAACTTCGTGCCGAAGATCGCCACGGTGTAGGCGCCGATCGCGAAGAACGCCACGAACCCGAGGTCCAGCATGCCGGCCAGGCCGACCACGATGTTCAGGCCGATCGCCAGCAGGATGTAGGTCCCGATCGGGAAGATCAGGACGCTCGTCCAGTCCGAGGCGGGCGACATGAACGAGCCGATCCAGGGGGCCGGGAGGATCAGCGCGAAGACGATCAGCGCGATGTAGAGGAGGTAGCGCTGCCACATCGGCGCGTGCTGCCACCAGTCCCGCGCGCCGTTCACCGGCTGGAACGAGCGGCGAGTGTTTTCCTGGGTAGTCACACCGTCGCCTTTCATGCGCGAGCTCGCTGGAGGGATTCACCGAGAATGCCGGTGGGGCGGAACATCAGCACGAGCACGAGGACCACGAACGCGGTGACGTCCTTCCACTCGGAACCGAGGAAGATCGCGCTCCAGTTCTCGACCAGGCCGAGCACGATGCCGCCGAGGAGCGCGCCGCGCAGGTTGCCGATACCGCCGAGCACCGCGGCGGTGAACGCCTTGATGCCGAGCACGAAACCGACGCGGTAGCCGGTGTTCTCGAGTTCCATCAGGTAGAGCGCCGAGGCCACCCCGGCCATCGCGCCGCCCAGCAGGAAGGTGATCCGCACGATGCGGTCGATCGAGACGCCCATCAGCACGGCGGCTTCGGGGTCCTGGGCGGTCGCCCGGATGCCGCGCCCGATGCGGGTGCGCCGCACCAGCTGGTCCAGCACCACCATGACGATCACCGCGCCGATGATGACCAGGACCTGGTCGGTGCGGACGACGGCGTTGCCGACCGGGAACAGCGTGTCGCGGTCGACGAACCGCGGCGCGTTCTGCGGGACGCGTCCCGACTTGCCGAAGACGTTGGGGATGATGACCAGCGCGAAGAGCTCCTGCAGGAAGATCGACGCGCCGATCGCGGAGATCAGGGCCGCGAGCTTCGACGAGCCGCGCTTGCGCAGCGGCCGGTAGGCGACCTGCTCCAGCACGACCGCGGAACCGCCGGAGAGGAGCGCGGAGGCGAGCATGAGCGCGAGCAGGAGCAGGATCATCGCGCCCAGGCCCAGCACGATGTGGCCGGAGGTGGCGATGCTGGCCAGGATGAACAGGGACGTCATCGTCCCGATCATGAAGATTTCGGAGTGGGCGAAGTTGATCAGCCGCAGGACGCCGTAGACCATTGTGTAGCCGAGGGCGACGAGGGCGTAGATGGAGCCGAGAACCAGTCCGCCGATGGTGCTGCCGAGGAACTGGTCTTGCAGTGTCTGCAACATGACGTGAGCGCCTTACGAGACAGGGCGAGGACAGGGATACGGACCGGGAGCGGGGGTGCTGTGGTCACCACAGCGCCCCCGCTCCCGTCGTCAAGTGCTATTCCTGTTTCGTCAGCCGGTGATCTTGGCTTCGGTCGACGCGCCGAGGTTCTTGATGACGCCGCCGACGACCTGGTACACGTTGATCGCGGCGGTCTCGGGCTCACCGTTCGCCTTGAACTTGATCTGCTTCGAGGCGCCCTTGAAGTCCACGGTCTTCAGGAAGGTGTTGATCGTCTCGCCGGTGGTGTTGCCCGCCTTGACCGCGTTGATGATGGCGGTCGCGGCGTCGTAGCCCTCGGTGGCGTAGATCGCCGGGGCGACGTTGAACTTCGCCTTGTACTTGGTGGCGAAGTCGTTCGCGGCACCCGCGTCCGGGATGTTGCACGGGCAGCCGATGACCGCGCCTTCGGCGGCCGCGGCACCCGCGCCCGAGATCAGCTGCGGGTCGAGCGAACCGTCACCGGTGGCGAAGATGGCCTTCACGCCGCCGTCACGCAGCTGCTTGAGCAGCGGGCCGCCCTGCGCGTAGTAGCCACCGAAGGTGATGATGTCCGGGTTGGCCGCCTTGACCTTCTGCACGGTCGAGGAGTAGTCCGGCGCGTCCTTCGGGAACTTGTCGCGCTGAACCGCGACACCCTTGTCCTTGAAGGTCTTCTCGAACGCGTCCGCGAGGCCGACGCTGTACTCCTGGTCGTCCGAGATGACGAACGCCGACTTCGGCGACTTCGCCGTGATCAGGAAGTTCGCGATCGCGGGGCCCTGGTCGTCGTCGTTGGCCACGACGCGGTGCCAGTACGACCAGTTGTTCTTCGCCAGGCCCGGGTTGGTCGCCGAGGGCGAGACACTCGGGATCTTGTTCTGCTCGAGCTGGCCGCCGATGGCCTTCGACTCGCCGGAGAAGGCCGGGCCGATCAGCGCGGTGATCTTGTCCGAGCCGATCGCCGTGGTGATCAGCGAGGTCGCCTGGTCGGGCTTGCCCTGGCTGTCGTAGGGCTTCAGCTCGAGCTTGGTCTTCGGATTCGTGGCGTTGTACTCGTCGATCGCGAGCTGGGCACCGTTGCGGGGCGGGATCACGATCCCGGAGTTCTCCCCGGTCAGGTCGCCCATGAACCCGATCTTCAGCGTGCTGCCGTCACCACTGCTCGACGAGCCGCCACCGGCGCAGCCCGCCAGCGCGAGCGACGTCGCCGCTGCGAGGGCGAGAACCCGTCCAAAACGCACTCCTGACACCGACTACCTCCCATGACCAACCAGCCGCCGGTAGGCGTTGCCCCCGACACAGGGGCTAGGTTAGGGCAGGAAGATATCCCTCTCGCCCGTCTTGTGCACAGGCGGCCTCACTACTCTGTGTCCACATCGTGACGATCGCAACCGACACGAATTGCACGAAAAGCCGAACGATGTTTCCTCGTGGCCCGTCGCTGGTCACGCAGCGATGCTAAGTATCGGCGCTCGTTCTGCGAATGGGTGACAGCAGTGTTTCCACGGTATGTCATCGCCCATTTCGGCGACCGGACCGTGGCCGGTTTCCCGGTGGCCCGCTGTTCACCCTGACGGGGTCGCGGGAGCTGCGGGCGCCGCCGTGGGGATGCACCTTACGTCCGGTTCGGCCCGCCGGACGAACCACCCCCTTGCTCAGGTCTGCCCGAACGTCCGCCCGGCGAGGCCCGGCTGTCACAACCAACGGTTGTCGTGGCCGTCGGAACGGCTGTTGGACCCGCACTCTCCCCGGCGGTTCGCTGGAAGCAGCCGGAAGACAGGGAGAGACAGATGGACGAGATGGTCGAGGGCGTGGCCGCGGGGGTGCCGTTCGTGGCGGTGCCGCCGGCGGACCCGGACGGCCCGGTGGCACTGGTGGCGGGCTGGCACCTGATGGACGCGCCGGCCAGCGAACGGGCGATGGCGGCGGCCGTCCCGATGGCGGACGTCCGGGCGTGGCGCGTGTACTTCGGGCTCCCGCTCTCCGGGGCGCGGCTGCCCGAGGGCGGCCACCACGAGGTCTTCCGGCGGGCGAGCGAGGACGCCGTCCTGAACGCCTTCGAGCCGGTGACCGAGCAGGCGGCGGGCGAGTTCCCGGCCGCGCTGGCCGAACTGCGCGAGCGGCTGCCGGGCGCGACCGGGCCGCTCGGGGTGTTCGGCGGCTCGGCGGGGGCGATCGTGGCGCTCGAGGTGCTGGCCCGCGGCGATGTCGAGATCACCGCCGCGGCGGTGGCCAGCCCGGTCGTCCAGCTCGCGCCGATGATCACCGCCAACGAGCGGCGCTTCGGGGTGACCTACCCGTGGACCGAGCGGTCCCGGGCGGTCGCGGCCCGCTACGACTACGTCGACCGGGCCGCCGAGCTGACCGCGCCGCTGCTGCTGGTCACCGGCGCGGACGACGACGTCGCCGTGCGCGAGCCCGCGGCGGCGCTGCACGCGAAGCTGGGAACCGAGCTGGTGACGGTCGACGGGATGGCCCACGAGTTCCCGCCGGGGACGCCGGCCGCGGCGCGCGTCGACGCGGCGTTCAGCGAGTGGTTCGCGCGGCGGTTGCGAGGCTGACGTCGTCGGCGGGCAGCCAGGCGTGCCCGGGGTCGTAGGCGCACCAGTCCTCTTCGCGGCTGGTGCGCCCGGCGGCGGCCAGCAGCCGCCGCAGCGCCGGGTGCGCCTTGCCGCGCCGCCAGACCAGCGACCACGGGAACAACGGGGACGGCTCGAACGGCAGCACCCGCAGGTTGAGGTCCGGCGCGAGTTCCATGTCGGCCCCGGCCAGGGTGACGCGCCGCTTGCCGTACCGCGTCTGCTCGAGCGTGTGCCGCAGGTCGTAGCTGACGCCGGAGTCGTCGATCGGCACGGCGAACTCGTCGCACAGCTCCTTCAGGTAGGACAGCCACTCGGCGGGTCCGCCGAGCCCGGGCAGCCAGATCCCGTCGGCGCGCAGCTCGTCGAGGCGCAGCACGTCCTGCACGGCCAGCGGGTGCTCCGGCGCGAGCAGCGCGACCAGCGGCTCGAGCCGGACCGGCCGGTGTTCCAGCTCGGCCGGCAGCGGCCGACCGCAGCCGGACACGCGCCCGAAGGCGGCGTCGAGCTCCCCGGACAGCAGCGGGTCGATCGCGTTCGCGAACCCGCGGCCGGCGACCCGGTCGATGCGCAGCCCCGGTTCGTGCACGGCCAGCCGGCGGAGCAGGAACATGGGGGAGAGCCGGTGGTCGACGAGGTCGAGGCGCAACGGCCGGTCCTCGGCGCCCATCGCGGCCACGGCGGCGTCGGCCACCCGCACCAGCTCGCGCGCGTGCGGGAGGAACCGTTCGCCTTCGGCGGTCAGCTCGACCGAGCGGGGCGTGCGCAGGAACAACGCCGTGGCGAGCGCGTCTTCGAGCTTCCGGATCCGCTTCGACAACGCCTGCTGGGTGAGGAACAGCGACTGGGCGGCCCGCCCGAAGTGCCGCTGCTCGGCGGTCGCCACGAACGCCCGGACCTGGGCGACGTCGAGGTCCACGGGGTTCAGGCGCCGGGCGGGCGGTCCCGGACCACGCAGGTGAGCCGGGCGGTGCAGGTGCGGCGGCCCTCGTCGTCGGTCAGCACGATCTCCGCGGTGATCGTGCCGCGGCCGACGTGCAGCGGGGTCGCCACCCCGGTGACGGTGCCCGACCGGACGGCCCGGTGGTGCGTGCAGGACAGCTCCAGCCCCATCGCCGCGCGGTCCGGTCCCGCGTTCAGCGCGGCGACCGTCGAACCCAGCGCCTCGGCGAGCACGGCGTTGGCGCCGCCGTGCAGCAGCCCGTACGGCTGGAGGTTGCCTTCGACCGGGATGGTGCCGACCACGCGTTCGGCGGTGGCCTCCAGGAGCTTCATGCCGACCTTGTCGTTCAGCTGCTGGTCCGCGGCGGCCGGATCGATCCCGGCGTAGTTCTCGACCGCGACGTCTGCGGCGCGTTCGGTCACGCAGTGCTCCTCTTCCTATGCGACACGTAAGAGTGTCGGACCCTCAGCCTAGACTCGGCCGCGTGAGCCCGAGTGAGAAGACGACCGTTGCCAACGCCACAGGAACCACCGCCACCGCCGAGCGGCCGAAGCTGCTGCTGATCGACGGTCATTCCATGGCCTACCGCGCGTTCTTCGCCCTGCCCGCGGAGAACTTCAAGACCAAGACCGGTCAGGTCACGAACGCGGTCTTCGGCTTCACCTCGATGCTCATCAACCTCCTGCGCGACGAAGCGCCGACCCACCTGGCGGTGGCGTTCGACCTCTCGCGCAAGACGTTCCGCTCGGAGACCTTCGCCGACTACAAGGCGAACCGCAGCACCACGCCGGACGAGTTCCGCGGCCAGGTGGACCTGGTCAAAGAGGTCCTCGACGTGCTCGGCATCCCGTCGCTGGTGAAGGAGAACTTCGAGGCCGACGACATCATCGCCACGCTCACCACGCAGGCGACGGCCGACGGCTTCGACGTCCTCATCTGTACCGGCGACCGCGACGCGCTGCAGCTGGTCACCGAGCACGTCACCGTGCTGTACCCGAAGCGCGGCGTCTCGGAGATGACCCGGTTCACCCCGGACGCCGTCGAAGAGAAGTACGGGCTCACC
The DNA here is from genome assembly GCF_026017845.1 of Amycolatopsis mediterranei. Lineage (NCBI taxonomy): Bacteria > Bacillati > Actinomycetota > Actinomycetes > Pseudonocardiales > Pseudonocardiaceae > Amycolatopsis > Amycolatopsis mediterranei. Next base: position 7,086,750 of record NZ_CP100416.1, on the reverse strand, counting down.
CCGCGGCAGTACCCGGACTTCGCCGCGCTGCGCGGCGACCCCTCGGACAACCTGCCGAGCATCCCCGGTGTCGGCGAGAAGACCGCGGCCAAGTGGATCAAGCAGTTCGGCTCGCTCGACGACCTGATCGACCGCGTGGACGAGGTCAAGGGCAAGGTGGGCGATGCGCTGCGGGCGCACCTGTCCTCGGTCCAGCTCAACCGCCAGCTGACCGAGCTGATCCGGGACGTCGAGCTGGAGATCGCGCCGTCCGGGCTGGAGCTGCGCCCGTGGGACCGCGAGGCGGTGCACGCGCTGTTCGACGAGCTGGAGTTCCGCGTGCTGCGCGACCGGCTGTTCGCGACGCTGCAGAGCGCCGAGCCGGAGGCCGACGAAGGCTTCGAGGTCTCGGGTTCCGCGCTCGCACCCGGTGCGCTGGGCGCGTGGCTGACCGCGCACGCGAGCGCGGGCGAGCCGGTGGCCCTGTCCTTCCGCGCGGTGGGCACGTCGGTCCGGTCCGACCTGCGCGCGATCGCCTTCGCGACGGCCGACGGTGAAGGCGCGTATGTCGACGTCACGGCGATGGACCAGGCCGACGACGCGGCGCTCGCCGCCTGGCTGGCCGACCCGGCCATCCGCAAGACCGGCCACGACCTCAAGACCCCGCTGCACGCGATCCGCGCCCGCGGCTGGGTCCTCTCGGGGCTCGCCATGGACACCGCGCTGGCCGCCTACCTGGTGCGGCCCGGGCAGCGCACGTTCGAGCTGGACGACCTCGCGCTGCGCTACCTGCACCGCGAGCTGCGCTCGGAGACCGACGGCGGCGACGGGCAGCTGTCGCTGCTCGACGGCGGCGCGGAAGGCCTGGAGCAGAAGGAGATCCAGGACGAGCTGGTCAAGGCCCGCGCGATCTTCGAGCTGGCCGGCGCGCTCGAGAAGGAGCTCGAGCAGATCGGCGGCGCGAAGCTGCTCGCCGAGCTGGAGCTGCCGCTGCTGGAAGTGATCACCGAGCTGGAGATCGCCGGCGTCGCCGTCGACCTCGAGCAGCTGACCACGCTGGAGGCGCACTACCTTTCGCGCGTCACGCAGGCCGCCGAAGAGGCGTACGCGGTGATCGGCAAGCAGATCAACCTCGGCTCGCCGAAGCAGCTGCAGGTCGTGCTGTTCGACGAGCTCGGCATGCCGAAGACCAAGCGCACCAAGACCGGCTACACCACCGATGCCGAGGCGCTGCAGGGCCTGTTCGAGAAGACCGAGCACCCGTTCCTGCAGCACATGCTGGAGCACCGGGACGCGACGAAGCTGCGCACGACGGTCGAGGGCCTGATCAAGTCCGTCGCCGACGACGGGCGCATCCACACCACGCTGCTGCAGACGATCGCGGCCACCGGGCGGCTGTCCTCGACCGAGCCGAACCTGCAGAACATCCCGGTCCGCACCGAAGAAGGCCGCCGCATCCGTGACGCCTTCGTCGTCGGCGAGGGCTTCACCGAGCTGATGACCGCGGACTACAGCCAGATCGAAATGCGGATCATGGCGCACCTTTCGCAGGACGAGGGCCTCATCGAGGCGTTCAACTCCGGCGAGGACCTGCACACGTTCGTCGCGTCGCGAGCGTTCTCGATGCCGCCGGAGGAGATCACGCCGGAGCTGCGCTACCGCGTCAAGGCGATGTCGTACGGGCTCGCGTACGGGTTGTCGGCGTACGGGCTTTCGCAGCAGCTGCGGATTTCCACCGAGGACGCCAAGTCCCAGATGGAGGCGTACTTCGACCGCTTCGGCGGGGTGCGCGACTACCTCCACTCGGTCGTCGGCGTCGCGGCGAAGAACGGGTACACCGAAACGGTCTTCGGCCGCCGCCGCTACCTGCCGGACCTCAACAGCGACAACCGCCAGCGCCGCGAGATGGCCGAGCGGATGGCGCTCAACGCCCCGATCCAGGGCAGCGCGGCCGACATCATCAAGGTCGCGATGCTCAACGTCCACCGCGCGCTGGTCGAGGCGAAGCTGAAGAGCCGGATCCTGCTGCAGGTCCACGACGAACTGGTCCTGGAAGTCGCCGAAGGCGAGAAGGAGCAGCTGGAGCAGCTGGTGCGCGAGGGCATGGGCTCGGCGTACGCCCTGGCGGTGCCGCTCGAGGTGTCGGTCGGCTACGGGCGGTCGTGGAACGAAGCCGCACACTGAGGCTGTGACATCCGGGGCTCCGCCCCGGGCCGGGGGCTTCGCCACCCGGACCCCCTCAAAGCAGGGGGCTCACTGGGCGTCACGGCCCGGATCACCGGGTCGTGACGCGGGAGCACTCGGCCGGACGTCGTCGGGCGGCCCGCGCCGCGGCGATGCTGGGCGCCATGGCCAGTGACTTCCAGCGGCGCAAGATCTCCGGCGTCTTCGGCGCCATGGACACCGACGGCGACGGGTTCCTGACGGAGACCGACTTCCGGGCGCTCACCGCGAGGTGGCTCGACCTCCGCGGCACCGACGCGAGCACACCGGCCGGGCAGAAGCTCGCCGCCGTCATGATGGGCTGGTGGGGCGCTCTCGACGAGGCGGCGGGCGGCACCGGCCAGGTCAGCCTCGACCAGGTGCTCCAGGTCGTCGACGCCCTCCCGGCGATGCCGGGCGCCGTCACCGGGACGGCCGAGGCGATGTTCGAGGCCGTCGACGAAAACGGCGACGGTGTCATCTCCGCCGCCGAGTACGAACGCCTGATCGCGGCCTGGAACGGCGTCGGCACGCCGTCCGGCGACGTCTTCGCGCTCCTCGACTCCGACGGCGACGGCGGCCTCTCCCGCGAGGAGTTCACCCGGCACTGGTTCGAGTTCTGGGCCGGCGACGATCCGGCCGCGCCCGGCAGCCGCGTGTTCGGGCGAGTGTGATCGGGCGTTGTGCCGAACGGAGGACTCCGTTCGGGTGAGCCATTACCGCTGGGTAGGGAGGTCGGCGCCAACGCGTGGCGATCACGGCGTAGGGTCCGCCGAATGGGGTTCGAGCGTGAGCGACGACGCTGGCGGGTCCGGTTGCACGACGAACTCGGCCGGGTGTGCGGTGCGGGCACGGTACTGGACGAGTACCACGTGCTCACGAGCGCGCACGTCGTCGAGACCGCGGGCGGCCCGCGAGCCGCGTTGAGCGTCGACTTCGTCGGCTTGGCCGAAGCCATGCCCGCCACGGCGACCGTCGTCGAAGGCTGCTGGGTGCCCTCCGACGGCGGCGGCCACGGCGATCTCGCCCTGCTGCGCCTGGAACGCCCCGAATCCCGCGTGTTCCGCGCTCCGCTGCACCGCATGCCCCTCGGCGAGCACCAGCTCGTCCGCGCGTTCGGGTTCCCGCCGGGCTCGGTCGGCCGCTGGACCCTCGCCCGGCTCGGCGGCCCGGAGCAGACCGGCGGCGAGTGGATCCGCCTCTTCCGCACCGCCGAAGCCGAACCGCTCGGCCCCGGCTTCGGCGGCACGGCGGTGATCGACGAAGCGACCGGCCACGTCGTCGGCATGGTGGTCGGCAAGGACTCCGGCACCTGGATGGTGCCGGTCGAAACCATGCTCGGGCACCTGCCCCAGCTGAGCATCTGGACTTCCGGCAGCCCGGCCGTCGACGCGAGTTTCTCGCGCCCGGTCGGCGAGGCCGTCGACGTCGCCTTCGTGCAGCGCGTCGCCGACTGGTTCGCCAAGGCCGAGCCGGGCACGGTCTGGGTCGTCGACACCGGCGAGGCCGGCTCGCCCGTCGCCGCGGCGCTGCGGTTCGGGATCGTGCTCGCCGACCGGGAACGTTCCCTCGGTGTGCCCGGCCTGCCGCCGGCGCTCGGCGAGACGCCGCCGCCGGGCAGCGTGGACCTCGCGGTCGACGCGACCGGCCGCACCGCGGACGCCGTCCGCCACCGCATTGCCGACCGGCTCACCACCGGCGTCGCGGGCCGGACTCTGGTCGTCGACGGGATCGACGACTCGGCGGAGCCGGAGCGGCTCGTCGGCGAGGTGCTCGCCCCGCTCGCCGGCCGCGCGGCCGAGCTGGGTCTCCGCCTGCTGCTGGGCTTCCGGGACGAGTCCTCGCCGGGGGTGGCGGCGGTGCGGGCGAGCACGGGCCAGGTCCGCCCGGCCCCGGACGACCTCGCCGGCCGCCTGGAGGTGCTCACCCAGGCGGTGGCGGAGCTGGCGGAGATCGAGGCGTACCAGCTGCGCGTGGCGACGCGCTTCACGGGCGTCGCGATGTTGCCGGCCCGCGCGCAGCGGCTGCGCGGCGCGCTCAAGCAGCTGCGGTCGGCGGAGGTGGACGGCGACGCGGAGTGGGTCGAGCGCCACATCGACGGTCACGAGCACGCGGTGGCCCCGGCGGTGGAGGACGGCCGCCGCCAGCGCGCGGTCCTCGACGGGCTGGTCGCCCGCCGCGAGGAGCTGCGGACCCGCTTGGCGGGCGACCTGGAGCTGGCCCGCGAGCACGGGCTGGTCGGCGACCCGGAGATCGAGCAGGCGTACACCCCGGCGAAGAGGCTGCTGATCGACGGCCCCTGCGAGCTGACGGCGGCGGCCACCGCGGTCGACACCTACGCGGCGGCGGTCCGGGCCCGCATCGAGGACCGCGGCTGACCAGCCTTTCCGGGGCTCGCGTACCCGGCGGGCCGGTTCGTGTACCTGGATGGTCGGCTGGCGTACCCGGATGGTCGGTTCGCGCACCCGGCGGGCCGGTTGGCGTACTTGGGCCGTCGGCTCGCGGCGCCGGAATTGTCGGTGCCCGGCGGTAATCTGGAACCGGGGGGCGCCCCCGCGGCCGAGCCGCTTTCCGGCGCCCGGAATTGTCGGTGCCTGCCGGTAGAGTGGATAACGGGGGGCGCCCCGCGGGCCGGGCGATCAAACGGTCAGGACCACCTTCCCCCGAAGGTGCCCCCGCTCGATCAGCCGGTGGGCGTCGGCGATGCGCTCGAACGGGAACGTCTCCTGCACGTGGACCCGCAGCTTCCCCTCATCGACCAGATCCACGAGCCCTTGCAGGGCAACCGGATCGGGGTCGACCCCCACACCGCTGAAGCGCAGCCCGGCCGCCTCGAACTTCGCGATGAGCTCCGTGTCCTCCTCGGCGACCGCCGTCACGAGGTGGCCGCCGGGGCGGAGCACGTCGAGCGAGCGCAAGGCGGTGTCGCCGCCGATCGTGTCGAGCACCAGGTCGACGTCACCGACGACCTCCGTGAAGTCCGCCTGCGTGTAGTCGACGACCTCGTCCGCGCCGAGCTCCGCGACGAATTCCCGCTTGCTCCCGCCGGCGGTGGTGATCACGTGCGCGCCGAACGCTTTCGCGAGCTGGATCGCGATGTGGCCGACCCCGCCGCCACCGCCGTGGATCAGCACCCGGTCGCCCGCGGTCACGCCGCCGAGGTCGACGAGACCCTGCCACGCCGTCAGCCCGGCGACCGGCAGTGCCGCCGCCTCGACGTGGGAGAGCGACGCGGGTTTGCGGGCCAGGTGCAGTGCCGGCGCGGCCGCGAATTCGGCGTACCCGCCGGCCGCCCGGGGGAACATCGGCATCCCGAACACCTCGTCGCCGGGCCGGAACCGCCACGTCTGCGCGGCCTCGACCACGCCGCTGATGTCCCAGCCGAGGACGAACGGCGGCGGGCCGAGCAGCGGGAATTCGCCGGCGCGCAGGCGCGGTTCCAGGGGGTTCAGCCCGATGGCCTTGACGCGGACGAGGACTTCGGTCGGCAACGGCCGGGGCTTCGGCGCGTCCACGATGGAGAGGACCTCCGGGCCGCCGAACGTGTGCTGGGTGATGGTTCGCATGCCTCTACGATGATCGCCGCGGCCCAGGCGTGCCACCGGTGTCCCGCCGGGAAATTCCGGAAACCCGCCGTCATCGTATCGTGGGGGCATGATCGAGTCGCCGGCCGGCTGCCCGCCCTTGGCCCACGGTGAGGACGTTCCGCCGCACTTCCACGACTTCGGGCAGCTCAGGTACGCCGCCTCCGGGGCACTGGTCACCACCACCCGGGCCGGCACCTGGGTGGCGCCGGCGAACCGCATCACCTGGGTGCCCCCGTTCCACGTGCACAGCAGCCGTGCGCACGGCGCGACCGTCATCCGGCTGCTCGAGGTGCCGGCGGCCCCGGCCGGGCGGCTGCCGGCGCAGCCCGCGGTGTTCACGGCCAGTGCGCTGCTGCGCGAGGCCTACCTGGCGGTCACCGGCGACGACGACCCGGCCGGCAGCCCCCGTGCCCGACTGCTGCTCGAGGTCGTCCTCACCGAGCTCGACCGCGCCCAGCGGGAACCACTGCGTCTCCCCGAGCCGGCCGACCCGCGCCTCAAGGCCGTCACCGACCTGCTGCACGCCGATCCGGCGAGCCCGGCGACCCTGGCCGAGCTGGGCCACCGGACCGGCTCGAGCGAGCGGACGCTCAGCAGGCTGTTCGGCAGCGAACTGTCGATGAGCTTCCACCAGTGGCGCACGCTGTTGCGCATCCAGCGCGCGGTGCTCGAACTCGGCGAAGGCACCTCGGTCACCGACACGGCAACGCGCCTCGGCTGGGCGAACCCGGGCAGTTTCATCGACGCCTTCACCGATCTCGTCGGCCAGACGCCCGGCCGGTACCGCGCGAAAGTTCGCGCCGCCGGCTAACGGCGACCCAGGCCGCGGATCAGCACCATCACCGCGTCGCGCACCTCGGCCCGCGTCCGCTGCGGCCCGAACACCTGCCAGTCGAGTGCCACCACCAGCATCGTGCCGAACAACCCGGCCGCCGCCGTCGGGATTTCGACGCCCTCCGGCAACCGGCCCGCCTCCTCCAGCCGCGACAACTGGTGCTTCACGATCGAGATGATCTCCTCGCGCAGCAACGACAGCGTCCCGTGCCACTGGCCCGGCGTCCGCCACAGCTCGCTCACCAGGATCTGCGAAAACCCCGGGTACCGGGCGATGAACTCCAGCGTCGTGTCGACCTGCGCCTCGATCACGTCCAGCGGATCGCCGTCGGACACCGCCGAGCGCAACCGGCCGGCCAGGATGTCCACGCCGTAGCGCAGCAACGCGTCGACCAGGCCGTCCTTCGACCCGAAGTTGTAGTACACCGTGCCCTTCGCGACGCCCGCCGCCGCCGCGATGTCGTCGACCGTCAGGCCCACCAGGCCCCGGCTCTTCGAGAGCTCCAACGTCGCCTCGAAGAGCTTCTGCTTCGTCGCGCCGCTCACAGGCTCAGCTCGGGCTTGAGCGCCGACACCGTCCAAACGCGACGTTTGCGGGCGGCCAATGTGGACACCAGGACCCCGCCCACCAGGTACGCCAGCAGCACGCCGATGTCGCCGAGCAGCTGCGTCGTCGTGGCGCCGCTGTAGAACAGGTGGCGGAAGCCGTCGATCGCGTACCCCATCGGCAGCACCACGTGCAGCGGGTACAGCGCGTCCGGGATCGTCTGCCACGGGAACGTGCCGCCCGCGCTCACCAGCTGCAGCACCAGCAGCACCAGGCCGAGGAACTTGCCGACCGCGCCGAAGAAGGCGTTGAGCGCGTGCACCACCGAGGTGAACGTCAGCGACACCAGCACGGCGAACCCGATCGCCGCCAACGGGTGTGCGATGTGGATGCCGACCAGCCACGTCACCGCGCCGAACAGGACGACCACCTGCGCGATGCCCAGCAGCGCCGAGGACAGCCAGCCGCCGACCGCGACCCGGAACGGGGCCGCGCCCGCGGTCAGCGCGCGCGTCGAGAGCGGGCGCAGGATCAGGAACAGCACGAACGCACCGATCCAGGTGGCCAGCGAGATGAAGAACGGCGCGAGGCCGGCGCCGTACGTCCCCGCCGACGCCTCGCCGTTGGCGTTCACCGCCACCGGGTCCGCGATCGTGTTGGCCGTCGCGTTGCGGGTCGGGTCGTCCGGGTTCGGGATCTGCTGGAGCCCGGCCGCGAGCCCGTCACGCAGCTTCACCGCGCCGTCGGCGAGCTGGTTCGTGCCGTTGACGGCCGTCTTCTCGCCGTCGCTGAGCTGGGACGCCCCGTCGCGCAGCTGGTTCGCGCCGTCGGACGCCTGGGCGATGCCGCTCGCCAGCTGGGGGGACGCCGCGGCGAGCTTGGCCGCACCGTCGGACACCTGGCGGGCGCCGTCGGCCAGCTTCGCCAGGTCGCCGTTGGCCTGCTGGATCTTGCCGTTCGCCTGGTCGACCGGGGAGCGCAGCTGGTCGGCCTTGGCCAGGATCGCCTGCACCTGGGCCTCCGGCACGCCCGCGTCGCGCAGGTCCGTCTGCAGCTGGGTGCGGTAGGAGTCGAGCTTGCCTTGGATGTCGGACGACGCCGTCGCGGCGACCGAAGCCGCGTCGGCGACCTTCTGATCACCGGCGGCCACCTGCGAAGCGCCGCTGGCCAGCTTCTGCGTCTGGGACGGCAGGTCCGCGGTGGCGCTCTTCAGCGTGCCCAGGCCGGTTGCCAGCGTCGACGAGCCGTCCGCGAGCTTGGCCGCGCCGTCGGCCAGCTTCTGCTGCCCCGACTTGAGCTGCGTGGCGCCGTCGGCGAGCTGCGCGGCGCCGGTCGCGGCCTCCTGGGTCTTGGCGTAGATCGTGGAGAAGCCGACCAGGAACCGGTCCGCGGCCTCGCTGCCGACCTTCTCGGCGATCGTCTTGCGGACCTGCTCGGCGACCTGCTTCGCGATCGTGCCGGACAGGTAGTTGTTGGCGTCGTTGGTGGTCAGCGTGATCGTCGCCTGCTGCGGCTGGAAGTTGCCGACCGACAGCAGCGCGGCGGAGAAGCCGCTCGGGATACCGATGGCGAATGAATACTTGTCGTCGCGGACGCCGTCGCGGGCCTCCTGTTCGGACACCTCGTGCCACTGGAAGGTGCCGGACTTGACCAGTTCGTCGGTCACCTCGCGGCCCACGTTGCGCTCGTGGCCGCTGGAGTCCTTCGCGCCGGTGTCGCTGGTGAAGACCGCGGCGGGCAGCTTGTCGAGCCGGCCGTACGGGTCGTAGTTCGCGTAGAGGTAGAAGGACGCGTAGAGCAGCGGTACCAGCACCAGCGCGACCAGGGCGAGCTTCGGCAGGGTGCCGGTGGAGAGGCGGCGCAGCTCGTTGCGCGCGATCCGGAAGGCGTTCATTCGGGGACTCCGTCAGTGCTCTCGGTGAGCTCTTCGGTGGGTTCGGGGGCGGCGGGCGCTTCGGGGGCTTCGGGGGGAGCGCAGTGCTCCGGCGGCGGCTGCTCGGCCGAGCCGAGGAGCGCGGGCGTGCCGGGCAGGGCGGACCGCGGTGTCGTCGCGGTCAGCACGACCACGGCCAGCCCGCGCTCGGCCTGTTCGCGCGCCAGCCCGGCCCAGCTGCCGACGTCGCTGGTGTGCCGGTCGGGGGTGTCGAGCACGAGCACGCGCACGCCCTTGCGCTCGGCGGCCAGCTCGGTGAGCAGCCGCGTGCGCAGCGCCGGGGTGAGGTTCTCGAAGCGCGTGCCGGCGTACGGCGCGGCGTCGTGGTCGGCGAGCCACCGGGCGACGTCCTCCTTGCCCGCCGGGCGGTGGGCCAGCGCCAGTTCCTCGCCGGCGACCACGCGCAGGGGCAGCGCGTCGTCGGGTTCGCTGACGCCCGGGGCGTCGACGACCGCGACGAGCTCGGTCAGCGGGGCGTCGACGCCCTCGGCGTGCACCGTGCCGGTGGTCGGCTTGAGCCGGCCGGCCAGCGCGAGGCCGAACGCCGTGACGCCGACGCCGGGTTCGCCGTGCACGATCGCCAGGTCGCCCTCGCCGAAGGTCAGGGAGGTGGGCGGCAACAAGGTGCCGTGGTGCCCTTCGAGGGACACCCGATCGGCTCGGACCTGCACGGTTTCTCCCGCTTCACGAACTTTTGAACTGACCGGTCAGTTCAAAACCTAGTCCCCGCGGAAGCCGGCGGCAAGATCACCAGACGCACGTCACACTTGTGAGTGGCTCACGCGCCGCGTCACCGGAGCGCCGACGCCGGGCGCACCTCCCACGTCGTCCACAGTGGACGATAACCCTGCCGGTGCCAGAACACCGAGGACAGCGGGTTGGTCGGGTTGTAGTAGAGGTACGTGCGGGTCGCGCCACCGCGGTGCAGCTCCCGGTGCACGTGGGCCATCAGCGCCCGGCCGAACCCGCCGCCGCGCTCACCGGGGGCGGTCACGACGTTGTTCACGTACCCCCAGCGTCCCGGCGGGAGGAGCTCGCCCGCTTCGGTGCCCGGGACCGCGTCGAGCCACGCGCAGTGCGCGAACGCGCGCAGCTCGCCGTCCGCCTCGGCCAGCCAGGCGGCCGGCTCCTCCTCGGCGAGGGCGTCCCGCAGGGACGGCGCCAGCAGCTCGGCCGTGTTGTCCCGGCGCGGCGAGGCGACGAGCCCGGTGTAGTCGAACGTCGCCGTCGCCAGCTTCAGCGCCGCGTCGAAGTCGCCGGGCCCGGCGCGCCGGACCGAAACCCCCGGCGAGGCCTCCGGCGGGGGAGCGGTGCGCACGCCGACCGCGGAGAGCGGCACGAGACCGTGGTCGAGGAAGGCCCGGATCGCCTCGGCGTCCCGGCTGGGCCAGACGACCACACACGCCGAGTCGTCGCCGGTGTCTTCCGCCTCGAGCCGTCCCTTCAGCGCGCGCAGGAGGAGGTCCGCGCCTTCGGTGCCGGTGTCGCCGAAGTACGGGAAGAGCTGCCAGGTGTCGGCGGCCGACCACAGCATCGGGACGTCACCGGGAGCGAACCGCTGACGCTGCAGCACCCCGGTGACCTGCGTGCCGCCCGCCGTCGCCGCGTCCAGGCGCTCGCCGTCGGCCGGCGGGGCGGCGGGCGGCAGCAGCGCGTCGACGGCGGCGAAGCGCGCCCGGTGCGCCGCGAGGAGCGGCTCGGCGATGTCCATGCGTCCCCCTCGGATCGTGCGGTCAGGACCAGGCGGGGCGGCGGAGCCACATGGTCCACAGTGGACGATAGCCCTGCCGGTGCCAGAACACCGGCGAAAGCGGGTTCGGCGGGTGGTAGAACAGGAAGGTCCCGCGCACGTCGTGCGCCAGCAGTTCCCGGTGCGCCACCGCCATCAGGGCCCGGCCGACCCCGCCGCCGCGGGCCGCGGGGGCGACCGACAGCGTGTCGACGTACCCCCAGAGGCCCGGGAGCAGCCTGCCGTGGACGGAGTTGCCCGGGGTGGCCGAGGCCAGCGCGCAGGAGGCCAGGCCGGCCGGCACGCCGCCGTCCTCCTCCGCGAGCCAGATCAGCCCGCTGAAGCGCAGGGCGCGGACGACTTCCGCGCGCAGCAGCTCCGGTGCGCCCGGCCGCGGCACCGCGGTGCCGACCAGCGAGGTGTAGCGCCACTCGGCCAGCCGCAGCCCGGTCAGCGCGTCGAGGTCGCCCTCTCCGGCCCGGCGGACGGTCACCGGCGCCGTCCCGGGATCGGCGGGCGCGTCCGGGGTCCGCACGGCCAGGCACGTCATCGGCGCGAACCCGTGCGCCAGGAGCACCGCGGACGCCTCGGCGTCGCGGCTCGGCCAGGTCAGCGTGCAGGCCGAGTCCGGGCCGGCCGGCGTCCCGCGCAGCCGGTCGCGCCAGGCGCCGAGCAGCGCGGCGAGGCCCGCGGCGCCGCTGTCGCCCGGCACCGCGGTCAGGTCCCGGATGTCCGACGGCCCCCACAGCGCGGGCCACGACCCCGGCGCGTGCACGACGTTCGTCAGCAGCCCGCCGGCCTTGAGCCCGCCGACCGTCACCACCAGCGGCTCGTTCGACGGCGACGGCGGGGCCGCGATCGGCGGGAGCAGCGGGTCGAGCGCGGCGAACCGCGCGTTCTGCTGCTCTTCGAGGCTGCTCACGAGCGGTGCGTGCGGAAGATCGCGGTGCCCGGGAAGAGCTTGCCGCGCAGCGGGCTCCACTGGCCCCACACCCGTGTGTGCCCGGCCGGCCACTCGGGCTCGACCAGGTCGGTGAGGGTGAACCCGGCCCCGGCCAGCGCGCGCACGTAGTCGCCGAGGGTGTGGTGGTACTCGACGTAGGTGGCGGTGCCCTCGTCGTCGACCTCGACGTACGGCGTGCGGTCGAAGTACGGCTGGGTGACGGTGAGCCCCTGCGGGCCGGGGTCGTCGGGGAAGATCCACCGCATCGGGTGCGTCACCGAGAACACCCACGGGGCGCCCGGCCGCAGCACCCGGTGCACCTCGGCGAAGACCGTGTCCACCGAGGCCACGAACGGGATCGCGCCGAAGGCCGAGCAGGCCGCGTCGAAGCTGCCGGACGCGAGCGGCAGGTGCTCGGCGTTGGCCTGCACGAGCGGGACGGCCAGGCCGGTGCGTTCGTTGCCGTCGCGGGCGTGGCGCAGCATGCCGGCCGACAGGTCGGTCGCCACGGCGTCGGCGCCCTGCGCGGCCAGCCAGCGCGCGCAGGCGGCCTGCCCGCAGCCGACTTCCAGCACGCGCTTGCCCCGGACGTCGCCGAGCAGCCTCGCCTCGGCCTCCCGGACGCCCTCCGGGCACCAGACGAAGTCGGCGTCGCCGAGGAACCCGCCGTGCTCGGCCTGGTAGTCGTCGGCGTCGGCGTCCCACCAGGCGAGGTTGGCCGCTGCGGCTTCGGCCCCGCCGACCTCGCGGTAGGCGACCTCCGTGGTGCCCAGCCGGTGCTCGGCCGCGTCGTGGCGCCCCGGCGCGGGCGCCTGCTCCGGTGGCATGATGGTGTCTCCGGTCCCCGGTGGCCTGCTCGCTCCACCGGCATCCTCGTGCGTGCGGTTTGCTTCCGCGAGGACCTTAGCGAGCCAGGGGGACCCTGATTGTGCCGCCTAGCGGCTGCCGCGTAGGATAAGTGTTAGCGCAGTGGGTTCGCGCTGCCTTCCGCTCAGCTTCTGGTTGGGACTCGGGTCGCGCACCGTATGCGGGGTCATGCCGCGGTCGTTCACTGGTGGACGTTTGCTTGCAGGGTCGCCGCATGCCGCCCATCGCGTCGACAACTGCCAACCCTCGATCCCATCCACCGGAGCAACCCGCCTAATGACCACCGACACCGCCACCGCCCCGACCGCCCCCGTTGGGGCCCCGCAGGTCGCCATCAACGACATCGGGTCGGAGGAAGATTTCCTCGCGGCTATCGACAAGACGATCAAGTACTTCAACGATGGTGACATCGTCGAAGGCACGATCGTCAAGGTCGACCGCGACGAGGTCCTGCTCGACATCGGCTACAAGACCGAGGGTGTCATCCCCTCGCGTGAGCTCTCCATCAAGCACGATGTCGACCCGGCTGAGGTTGTCACCGTCGGCGATGAGGTCGAAGCCCTGGTTCTCCAGAAGGAGGACAAGGAAGGCCGTCTGATCCTGTCCAAGAAGCGCGCGCAGTACGAGCGCGCCTGGGGCACGATCGAGGAGCTCAAGGAGAAGGACGAGCCCGTCAAGGGCACCGTCATCGAGGTCGTCAAGGGCGGCCTCATCCTGGACATCGGCCTGCGCGGCTTCCTCCCCGCTTCCCTGGTCGAGATGCGCCGCGTGCGCGACCTGCAGCCGTACGTCGGCCGCGAGCTCGAGGCGAAGATCATCGAGCTGGACAAGAACCGCAACAACGTGGTCCTGTCCCGCCGCGCCTACCTCGAGCAGACCCAGTCCGAGGTGCGCAGCGAGTTCCTCAACGCGCTCGCCAAGGGCCAGGTCCGCAAGGGCGTCGTGTCGTCCATCGTCAACTTCGGTGCCTTCGTGGACCTGGGTGGCGTCGACGGCCTGGTGCACGTCTCCGAGCTGTCCTGGAAGCACATCGACCACCCGTCCGAGGTCGTCGAGGTCGGCCAGGAGGTCACGGTCGAGGTCCTGGACGTCGACATGGACCGCGAGCGCGTCTCGCTGTCGCTGAAGGCGACCCAGGAAGACCCGTGGCGCCAGTTCGCCCGCACCCACGCGATCGGTCAGATCGTGCCGGGCAAGGTCACCAAGCTGGTTCCGTTCGGTGCGTTCGTGCGCGTCGAAGAGGGCATCGAGGGTCTGGTCCACATCTCGGAGCTGGCCGAGCGCCACGTCGAGATCCCGGAGCAGGTCGTCCAGGTCAACGGCGACGTCATGGTCAAGGTCATCGACATCGACCTCGAGCGTCGTCGCATCTCGCTGTCGCTGAAGCAGGCGAACGAGGGTGTCACGCCGGACACCGAGTTCGACCCGACCCAGTACGGCATGGCCGCCGAGTACGACGCCGAGGGCAACTACATCTACCCCGAAGGCTTCGACCCGGACACCCAGGAGTGGCAGGAAGGCTTCGACAAGCAGCGTGAGGAGTGGGAGCGCCAGTACGCCGAGGCGCACACTCGTTACGAGGCCCACATGAAGCAGGTCCAGAAGGCCGTCGAGGCCGACGCGGAAGCGGCGGCCGACGCGGCGACGGGCATCGAGGGTGGCGCGGAAAGCTACACCTCGGGCTCGACCGCGACCGACACGAAGAGCAGCGGTGGCACCCTCGCCTCCGACGAGCAGCTCGCGGCGCTCCGCGAGAAGCTCTCCGGCGGTGCGTGAGCACTAGCTCGCTGAGCTGAACGAGAACCCCCGGTCCCCAGCGGACCGGGGGTTCTTCGTTTCCCGGGTCAGCGGTTGCGCAGGCCGAGGCCGGTGATCATGGCGGTGACGCCGTCGCGGTACATCTGTTCGTGGGCTTCTTCGGTCGGCGGGATGAACCAGTCCGGCAGCGGCCGCCGCGAGGCCATCAGCAGTTCCGCGCTGACGAGGCCGTGGATGGCCGTCCACAGCTGGTACGCCACCGACCGGGCGTCCGCGCCGGGCAGGCAGACCCGCTGGACCCGGGCGATGAACAAGGTGAACGTCGTGCGCAGCACCGCCGACCGCAGCGCCGGATCCGGGTCGAACCCGGGCACCGGGCGCTCGAACATCAGCGCGTAGCGGGTCGGGCTCTCGCGGGCGAAGTGCCGGTACTCCAGCGCCAGGTGCAGCAGATCCGCGACGCCGTCCTGGCTCGACGGCGGCAGCCCTTCCAGCAGCTCCCGCAGCGAGTCGAAGGTGCGCTCGTACAGGGCGTCGAGCAGGCCGGCGCGGCCGCCGAAGCGGGCGTAGACCGAGAGTGTCGACGCGCCGGCCGCCTCGGCCACACCGCGGACGGTCAGGCCGGGGACCCCGCGGTTCACGAGCACCGACAACGCCGCGTCGAGGTAGCGCTCGCGGCCGCCATGGTCGGCCGGACGCATCGGCAAGTGCCTGGTAGCCACGGCGCACCCCCTTTGCGGCTGCCGGGCGCAGGCGGCGTCCGGGTGACCCATCCGCAGCAGAAGATACGATATCCGCCGCATCTTGGGAATGCGCCGGATGTCCGGATCGGCGGCGTCCCGCCCGGTGGGCGCCACTCGAGAGGACTTCAGGCGGATGGATCACCCCGAGCCCGGCACCGTCGTCGTCACCGCGAGTGGCGACGGCACCTACACACAGCAGGTCGCCACGGCGACCCACACGCTGCTCGTCGACGAACCGGTCGCTGTCGGGGGCGCCGACGCGGGGCCGAACCCGTACGAGCTCCTGCTCGCGTCGCTGGGTTCGTGCACCGCGATCACGCTGCGGATGTACGCCGACCGCAAGGGCATCCCGCTGACCCGGGCGACCGTCCGGCTGCGCCACGACCGCATCCACGCCGAAGACTGCGCGCGGTGCGAGACCGAGCGCGGCCTGCTCAGCCGGATCACCCGCGAGATCGAACTCGAAGGCGACCTCGACGACGAGCAGCGCGCCAGGCTCATGCTGATCGCCGACAAGTGCCCGGTGCACCGCACGCTGTCGTCGGAGATCTCGATCGAAACGCGGGAAACCGGCCGCTGACCACGCTTCCGGGTGGCGAGGGCGTCAGGCGGCGCGCACGGTCACCGCGACCGGGCCACGCGTGCTGACCGACGGCACCCAGATGCGCTCGAGCGCCGCGGCGCGAGCCTTGCGGCGGAGGCCGGCGAAGCTGTGCTTGGCCGGGACCAGCAGCGTGCTCAGCCAGGTCCGCCGGTAGTCCGCCAGTGCCTCGGCCACCGGGCGGTGGACCACGCAGTGCACCAGCCCCGGCGTGCCGAGCCGGTGCCTCCCGGCGTGCTTGCTGTCCGCCATCGTTCCTCCGCGTGGGCGACGCTGTCGCGCGCACCGTACGCACTGGCGCGGTTCGAGGTGGGTAAGCAACGCGGCGTGTCCGGATATCGGTTGAGTCACGCGTCACGATCGACTTGCGGATCCTCAGCTTTTCAGGCATAGAACGCCGCCCGACGTGATGAACGGGATCCACACGCTTCGCACGACATACAGCCGCCGCGCCGGGATGTGCCGCCTCGCCGGGGTGTGCCGGTACGTCACCTGCACCCGGCGGACGCCCGACAGGCACTGCGCCGGCGGCGAGCCCACGCGCGCCACCGGGGCGTGCGGGGCCGCCGCGGCTTCGGGCACCGCCACGGCGAGCCCGCCCGCGCACAGCAGGACGGCGGCCGCACTGCTGATCTTCGTCATCCTCACCGGCCCCCCTCGGCCGCGGTCAGACGAACCAGACCTTGTCGACCCACCTCGTCGCGCACCTCGGCGGTGTCGCCGCGGCGGCCGGTCTGCGGAAACGAAGCTCCTTCATGGTTCCTCCCTCGGTCGCGCGCCCCGCGGCGCACTTGCCGGAGAAGTCGAACAGACCAGCTGAGTGTTACGACATTTTCCCACTTGTCACGCAAATGGCGCAGATCTGACCGGATCTGACCGGATCTGACCGGATCTGACCGGACATGTCCACGGAGGGTGCGACCGCCGCGTGACTAGGGTGATCGGCATGTTGCGTGTGGGGTTGACGGGTGGGATCGGGGCCGGGAAGTCGACCGTGGCGAACCGGCTCGCCGAACACGGCGCGGTGCTGGTGGACTCCGACCGGATCGCCCGTGAGGTGGTCGAACCCGGGACCGAAGGGCTCGCCCGGCTGGTCGCGGAGTTCGGCCCGGAGATCCTGGCCGCGGACGGCTCGCTCGACCGGCCCGTGCTCGCCGCGAAGGCGTTCGCCGACGACGAGTCGCGGCACCGGCTGAACGCGATCGTGCACCCCCTGGTCGGCGCCCGGACCGGGGAGCTGATGGCGGCCGCGAAGCCGGACGCGATCATCGTCCACGACATCCCGCTGCTGGTCGAGAACGGCCTCGCGACGGCCTACCACCTGGTCGTGGTCGTCGACGCCCCGGTCGAGGTGCGGGTGCGGCGGCTGGTGTCGGCCCGCGGGATGGCCGAGGAGGACGCCCGGGCGCGGATCCGGGCGCAGGCAAGCACCGAACAGCGCCGTGCCGTCGCGGACGTCTGGCTGGACAACGGCGGCGCCGAAGACGCCGTGCTCGCCGAGGTCGACGCGCTGTGGGCGGACCGGCTGGTGCCGTTCGAGGCCAACGTGCGGCTGCGCCGGCCGCGGCCCCCCATGTCGCCGAAGATCGCCGAGTACGACCTCGGCTGGCCGGCCCAGGCCGAGCGGGTCCTGGCCCGCGTCCGCACCGCGGCGGGCGGGCTGGCCCACCGCGCGGATCACATCGGGTCGACGGCCGTGCCCGGGCTGCCCGCCAAGGACATCCTCGACCTGCAGCTCACGGTGTCCACTTTGGACGACGCGGACACGCTGGGCGGGCTGCTGGCCGACGCCGGGTTCCCGCGGCTGGAGGGCGACTGGGGCGACGACGCCCAGGACGGCACCGGGACGTGGCCCAAGCGGCTGCACGTCGGCGCCGACCCGCGGCGCCCGGTGAACCTGCACGTCCGGTCGAGGGAGACGCCCGCTTGGCGGCTAGCGCTGCTCTTCCGCGACTTCCTGCGCGCGAACCCGGACGAGCGCGACGACTACCGCGACGTGAAGCTGCGGCTGGCCGAGGCGCACGCCGCCGACGGCACGTTCGAGGCGTACGCCGACGAGAAGCAGGAGTGGGTCGACGCCGCGTTCGCCCGCGCGGAGAAGTGGGCGGCCGCCACCGGCTGGACGCCGTAGGCGCGCAGGTCCCCGAGCTGTGTTCGGCTCCCGGCGCTGGGCAGCCGCCGAGGCTACGGGCGGCGCCGCCAGGTCAGCGCGATGTCGAGGGTGGACAGCCAGGCCGTGAGGTCGTAGCCGTGCGCGGCCAGCCCCTCGACGGCGGTGTAGGTGGTCTTCAGCGCGACCTCTGCCTCTTCGGCGGTGACGAGACCCGCTTCGAGGGCCTCGAGGAGCTCGTCGGTGTCGATCACCCGGAGGGAGAGCTTGTCCTTGAGCACGATGTCGACGTAGAGATCGGCGGCGACCCAGCGCGGGCCGTCGCGGTGGACGCGGACGACGTCGAGGTAGAAGTCCTGGTCGCGTTCGTGGCCGGGGGAGAACCAGAAGTCGGTGAAGCGGAGGCCGAGCCCGGGCACCAGCCACGACTCGAGGTAGTGGAACTGGGCGCGGCCCGGGGTCGGCCGGGCGAGGTACAGGCCGAACGGCTCCTCGCGGAACTCCTCGACCTCCCGCAGGATGCCCTTCGGGTCGATGTTCGCGCGCGCGGCGGGGTCGAAGATCTCGACCTTCGGGGGGTGCAGTGCGGCCATGCGGGTCATCCTGCCGGGCCGGTCACGAAACGCGAACTCCCGCCCCGGTCGTCACGCGTTCGGGCTAAGGTGCGCCGAGCTTCGGGAACGAGGGGGAACTGGGGATGTTCGGGATCATCAGGCCGTGCCGGCACCGGCTGGCGGACGGCCTGCACGCGGATTGGCTGGCCCACCTGTGCGGGCTGTGCCTCACGCTGCGCGACGAACACGGCCAGTTCGCCCGCGTGGTCACCAACTACGACGGGCTGATCATCTCGGTGCTGGTCGAGGCGCAGACACCGCGCGGGGACGGCCGGCGCGAAGCGGGCCCGTGCCCGCTGCGCGGCATGCGGACGGCCTCGGTGGCCCGCGGCGAGGGCGCCCAGCTGGCGGCGGCGGTGTCCCTGGTACTGGCGGCGGCCAAGGTCGGCGACCACGTCGAGGACGGCGACGGGGCGTTCGGCAGGCGCCCGGTGGCGGCGGCCGCACGCCGGGTCGCGGCCCGCTGGACGGTGCAGGGGCGCCGTACGGGCGGTCAGGTGGGGTTCGACACGACGGTCCTGACGGAGGCGGTCGAGGGGCAGGGCGCCCTGGAGTCGTCGGTCCGGCTGGGTGATTCGCCGCTGCTGGCGACGGAACCCGCCGAGCGGGCGACGGCGGCGGCGTTCGCCCGGACGGCGGAGCTGGCGGGCAAGCCGGGCAACGCGGCGGCGCTGGCCGAGGCGGGCCGGTTGTTCGGCCGGGTGGCCCACCTGCTGGACGCGGTGGAGGACTACGCGGCCGACGCGGCGGCCGGGGCGTGGAACCCGTTGCCGGCCACGGGAACGGGGCCGCAGGAAGCCCGGCGGCTGTGCGATGACGCGGTACTGGGGGTGGAGCTGGCGTTGCGCGAGGCGCAGTTCACCGAGCCGGCGCTGGTGCACGCGTTGTTGGTGCACGAGCTGCGCCAAGCGGTGCGGCGCGCCTTCGGCCACGGTTTGTCCCACGACCACGACCACAGCTCCCGGCCGGGCGGCCCGGCCGGGCAACAGCCGCCGCCGGGGTGGATCGGGCGTGGACCGGCGCCGCAGCAGCACCCGCACCAGGTTCCGCCCGGCTCGAGCGGTTCGTCGCAGCCGCAAGGGTTTGCGCCCCCGGGGCCGGTCCGGCCGCCGGGTGCCCCCGGCGGCCGCGGCCCGGGTGGCCCGGGCGGCGGCGGCCCGGGTGGCCCTGGCGGTCCCGGTGGTCCAGGCGGACCCGGCGGCCCCAAGGACTCCGGCAAATCCGGCCCCCACGACGGCAAGGGCGGCGGCCTCTGGTACCCGAAGTTCGCCGTCCCGCCCAAGAAGCGCAACTTCTTCCTCGGCTGCGCCCTCACGCCTTACATGTGCTGCACCTGCCAGTTCTGCTGCCGCGATCCCTATCCTGGCCCCTGGAGCGGAAAACCGGTGAGCACGTGCGACGGGTGCGACTGCGACTGCGGCTGTGACGGCGCTTGTTGCGAATGTTGCGGCTGTTGCGACTGCAGCTGCTGAGGGGAGCACCATGACCGACCCGATGGCCGACCTCCACGACCGGCGCCGCGAGAACTTCGCCGGGCTCGTCGAAGGCGGGAAGGCTCGTCTCGACGCGCTCTTCGCCACCGTCCCGGCGCTGGGCGAGCTGGCCGTCGGCACGGTCTACGGCCACCTGCACGAACGCCCGGCCCTCGACGCCCGCACGCGCGAAGCCGCCACGCTCGCCGCGATCGTCGCCGCCGGGATGGTGGGCCCGCCGCTGAGCGTGCACCTCCGCACCGGCCTCGCCTCCGTCGCCGAAGGAGGTCTGCGAAGCGGTCGTCCAGACGGCGGCGTTCGCGGGCTTCCCGCGCGCCGTTTCCGCCGCCGACCAGCTGAACCGGCTCTTCGAAGGCCACGGCCTGCCGATCCCGCCCCCGCCGTCGCCGCGTGAGGTCGTCCTCGCGCACCTGGCCGCGCCGGGCGAGGAGGTCGCCGGCGTGCTGGCGGACTTCCCGCGCACCGAGGTGCAAGCCACCGGTCCCGATCGGGTGCTGGTCTCGTGCTTCGGCGACGACCCCGTCCCCGGGGCGGTCCTGCACTGCGCCGTCGAGGGCGGCGATGTCACGTCGGTCACGGTGTTCCGACCCCGCTGACCAGGGCCGACGAAATTGTCGGTGGTGCGTCGTACTCTGGTCGACGTGGCTTTCGCAACCGAACACCCCGTGCTCGCCCAGTCCGACTTCCGGCCCGTCTCGGAGATCCCGCGGACCGGCGGCCGGTTCGAGGTGGTCAGTGACTACCAGCCCGCCGGCGACCAGCCGGCGGCCATCGACGAGCTCGAACGCCGGATCAAGGCGGGCGAGAAGGACGTCGTGCTCCTCGGCGCCACCGGCACCGGTAAGTCGGCGACGACGGCGTGGCTGATCGAGCGCGTCCAGCGCCCGACGCTGGTGATGGCGCCCAACAAGACCCTGGCCGCGCAGCTGGCGAACGAGCTGCGCGAGCTGTTCCCGAACAACGCGGTCGAGTACTTCGTCAGCTACTACGACTACTACCAGCCCGAGGCGTACATCGCGCAGACGGACACCTACATCGAGAAGGACTCGTCGATCAACGACGACGTCGAGCGGCTGCGCCACTCGGCGACGATGAACCTGCTGTCGCGCCGGGACGTCATCGTGGTCGCCAGTGTCTCCTGCATCTACGGCCTGGGCACGCCGCAGTCCTACCTCGACCGGTCCTCGAAGCTGAAGGCCGGCATGCAGCTCGACCGGGACGTCTTCCTGCGGGCGCTGGTCGACGTCCAGTACACGCGCAACGACATCGCCTTCGCGCGCGGCACGTTCCGCGCGCGCGGTGACACGGTCGAGATCATCCCGGCGTACGAGGAGCTCGCGATCCGCGTCGAGTTCTTCGGCGACGAGATCGAGAAGCTGTACTACCTGCACCCGCTGACCGGCGACATCGTCAAGGAGGTCGACGAGGTCCGGATCTTCCCGGCGACGCACTACGTCGCCGGCCCGGAGCGGATGGAAAAGGCGATCCAGGGGATCGAGAAGGAGCTCGAGGAGCGGCTCGCCGAGCTGGAGCGTCAGGGCAAGCTCCTGGAGGCGCAGCGGCTGCGGATGCGCACGGCCTACGACATCGAGATGATGCGCCAGGTCGGGTTCTGCTCCGGCATCGAGAACTACTCGCGCCACATCGACGGCCGCGGCCCGGGCACGGCGCCGGCGACGCTGATCGACTACTTCCCGGACGACTTCCTGCTCGTCATCGACGAGTCGCACCAGACCGTCCCGCAGATCGGCGGCATGTACGAAGGCGACATGTCCCGCAAGCGCAACCTGGTCGAGTACGGCTTCCGGCTGCCGAGCGCGGTGGACAACCGGCCGCTGACCTGGGAGGAGTTCTCCGACCGGATCGGCCAGACGGTGTACCTGTCGGCGACGCCGGGCCCGTACGAGATGGGCCAGGCGGGCGGCGAGTTCGTCGAGCAGGTCATCCGGCCGACCGGCCTGGTCGACCCGAAGGTCGTCGTGAAGCCGACCGAGGGCCAGATCGACGACCTGGTGCACGAGATCCGCGAGCGCGCGGAGAAGGACGAGCGCGTCCTGGTCACCACGCTGACCAAGAAGATGTCCGAGGACCTGACGGACTACCTGCTGGAGCTGGGCATCCGGGTGCGCTACCTGCACTCGGAGGTCGACACGCTGCGCCGGGTCGAGCTGCTGCGGCAGCTGCGGGCGGGCGACTTCGACGTGCTGGTCGGCATCAACCTGCTGCGCGAGGGTCTCGACCTGCCGGAGGTGTCGCTGGTGGCGATCCTCGACGCGGACAAGGAGGGCTTCCTCCGCAGCGGGACGTCCCTGATCCAGACGATCGGCCGCGCGGCGCGCAACGTGTCGGGCGAGGTCCACATGTACGCGGACAAGATCACCGACTCGATGCGGCACGCGATCGACGAGACGGACCGCCGCCGCGAGAAGCAGGTCGCCTACAACGAGGAGCGCGGCGTCGACCCGCAGCCGCTGCGGAAGAAGATCGCGGACATCCTCGACCGGGTGTACAGCGAAGCCGAGGACACCGAGCAGGTCTCGGTGGGTGGCTCGGGCCGCAACTCCTCGCGCGGCAAGAAGCCCGAGCAGGGCGACCGGGTCCGGAGCTCGGGCATGCTGGTCGACAAGAACGTTTCGGCAATGCCGCGAGCCCAGCTGGCGGACCTGATCCAGCAGATGACCGACCAGATGATGCAGGCGGCGCGCGACCTCCAGTTCGAGCTCGCGGCGCGGCTGCGGGACGAGATCTCGGACCTGAAGAAGGAGCTGAGGGGCATGGACGCGGCCGGGATCAAGTAAGCGGGGCTGAGGCTGCCGGGCGGCCGCCCGGGGCCGAGGCAGGGAGGCCCCAGGCTGCGGTAAGGGCCGCCGGGGCATGCTCCTTGCGGCAGGTCAGCGCTGAGCCGGGTGAGGACCCCGCACGGGCCGCGCGCGTCAACCACACCCCACCCTGCATCCCGATCCGAAGCCCCAACACGGCCGGGGGGGCCGGGGGCCCCGCCCCATTGGCCCCCGGACGCGGGGGCCCCCGCCCGGGGGCCCCAGGGGGCGGCGGGTGGTGAG